>JAIEPM010000436.1 GCA_019748395.1 Candidatus Obscuribacterales bacterium | reverse complement strand
CCACCGCCACCACCGCCGCCACCGCCACCACGTTTCATTCCGCCGCCACCGCCACCGACGTTCACTCCGCCTGTGGTCGTGCCGACAGACGTGACCAGCAACATCCCCAATCCGATTAACCTTTTCAACCCTAATGGTCCCGGTTCTCTGGATGGGCTCAACATCTCTACCAAGTTTCCACAAGTCGCCGATTTGCGGGGCTCGAAAGATTTCATCCTGGTTCTGCCCGGGCCATCGTCAGTTTGGGCTAAAGTCTCCGACTACGCGGCCTCACTTACAAACGGTCAGCTTCTTGTCGGTGTAAGAAAACCATCTACAACAGGCATGATTGTAACCAGCAACGCCAATATTGCTATTTACTCCAACGGTCAGGGTGCCGACGTCCTCGTGACCATGAAAGACGGTGTATTGCGTTTGGCTAACCTCGACGGACTCGGCGAAAACGTGCGCATTCAGCTCACCGGAGACATCTTCGGTCCGCTAAAAGGAAAAGTCTTCAACCTCAAACCAGGATTTGAGCTAGTTGCCTCAAGCACGCCTTTAACTAAGAGAGACCTTAGACCAAACGATGGTATTGGTCGCAGACAAACCCAGCTCATTGAAAATAAGCATGTTGCAATCAGCCAGTTCTCACTGGAAAGCGTGCTTAAAGGAAGCGACCTGATCGCCAACATGCAACAAAAGGACACCGGCTCGAAAGAACGCCGCATTCTGGCGGACATGTCGAAAATGGCGGCAGTCCTGAACCAGGTTGGCGGCACATGGGGCTATGAAGGCCAGAGCGATAAAGGCGAAAAAGGGGAGCGAGGAAAGGATGGCGTAAGCGGCGATAGCGGCAAACCATAAAAGTCGTCACCCTGAGCAAGCGCCAGCCGTAGAGTACTAAATAAAGAGTGAAGCTCGCATCCGCTATGCGAGCTTCACTCTTTATTCGGACGCAAATCAATGCAAACTGTGTCAGAGTAATAGCCGGTCATGGCACCGTTTTTATCGATAGCAATCAAACGAAACGCATGCCGTTTTCCCGGCGTCAGCTCGGCCGGAGGGACAGCTACTTGCGTTCTTGTGCTGTTGAACTTTCTGATTTGCTTGAGATGTTTGTATGCGTCCGGACTTCGCAAATTGGCCTTGCCCATGTGAAAAATGTAGTTATCCAGTGCAGTCTCTAAAAGCATCGAAGAGGCGCCGGGAACTCCGGATACGTCGAGTATAAGCGAGGCTGGCTGCGAATCTCGGCAAGCATAATTGCCGTTGCTCAATTCCGTAACGCTTGAAGGATCAACTGAAAGCGATGCAAGTGATGACCCTTTCTCAAGTGAAATCGAAAGCAACTCCGCTTCTTTCGGCATGCGCAAATAAAGCGTCCTGCATGGAGCAGTTCCTACCAGTGGTCTCAAATCAAAAATCAAGACCGAGTATCGCACCCGTTTAAGTCCAGGCTGAGCTTTTACCAGTGATACCAGTTCACTTTCCTTTGGATAGTCTTTGCTATTAAAAAACGCACCCATGAAAACTTTTTGCCCGCCATACGAATGCCAATCGAGATCAAAATCGATCACTGCATTCTCAGCAAAAGTGAAGTCACGACTGAACTTTATCAAGTAAGCGCGCTCATTGTCGGAGGGGGCTTCAATTTTTTTTGTCTCAATATCCGGAAGAGAGCCCTCTTCACCGGCAGCAGGAAGCGACTCAAAATGCCCTGTTTTCCTGTTGAAATATCTCAAATCGTAGTGCTCAGGATCGCCGAGAATTCTCTGCATCCTTTCAACGCTGCTGTTGAAATCGGGAAATTCATTCAGCACCAGCAAGCGGCTGTGGTCTTGATTGAAAAACACCGGCCCCAGCAAATTCTTCAACTCATCAAACTCGATAAGCAGATGTGCACCATTCAAGTCAGTGACCGGTATGACAAGAACAAGTTTCCGTTTTTCAGGAAGAGCTTTTAGCAAGGCATCAGCCTCTTTTTGAATACTTAGTAAGACTTGCGATGCAGACAACCATGGGTAGAAATCTTTGAAGCAAACAATCGAGAAAATCAGGCAAATGAAGGACAGAAGAACTGAAGAAATGATCCTGCAGTAATACCCCGGCAATTTCTCCCGAGCTCCTTCACAACTTGCAAGAGGATATACAGAGGCAACAATCAGCGGAATATAAAACGCAGAGGCAAGATAGAAAACACGCGAATTAGAAAGTGCGCCCCCAACACCCACCACGGCTGCTGCAGGAAGCAGGATAAACAAAGCAGAGAGAAGAAAAAATGATAGAAGTCTGCCGGTTTTCTCGTCCCAAGGTAGAAGCGGAATCCGAGCCATGAGCAAGCAGCCAAGTCCGATAAAAGTGCCCCTGAGAGCCAGAACTTCCCAGGAATCAGGCGAAAAAATCGCCAGATTAGTACCAAAACTGAGCAATGCCAGAGAGTCAAAATCAATTGGATGCTCAAAGAAGCGTGAGGAAAACTCCTCCGCAAGAGAAGCGGAATATCCTCCAAAAAAAGTGCCAAGAACTAAGTAGCGGATAATAAAATAAGCCAGTCCCGTCAAGAAGTAGGGAAGCATTTCTTTGAGAATATTGAGAAAGGAATTCTTCCTCCGGTCAAGCAGCATCTTATATAGAAGGAATAGTACAAGACCGGTCGCAGCAGATTCTTTCGACAATAGGGCAAGCAGGTAAAAGAGCGAACTCGCAATGCTTGAAGCTCTTGCTCCGCCCTTTCCGGAAACGAGAAAATAAAGCGACAAAATGATAAAAAGACAGGCAAGCAAATCAGCTCTACCGCAGATCCAGACAAGTGGCTCCACATGCATCGGATAAACAGCGAAAATCATGGCAGAGAGCAAAGCAAAAACAGCTCTTGCTTCTCCAAAAACTTTCTTGCTCAATTCGATCAAAAAGATATAGAGACTGAGCACTGCCAGAGAATTCAGCAGAAGATTGCTTAGATGATATCCAAATGCTTTGCCTGCCCAAACGGCATAATCCAGAAAGAGCGAGAGATCGCAAAGCGGCCGGTAAAACAAGGAGTTTGATGCTTCTTGCCAGGGAGAGACCATCCGCTCGAGAAAAATTCCGGCATCTCCATGAAAAGCTCTGTAGAGGTAATCAAGACAGAGAAAGTCGTCGGCAAAAAAGAAGCAGGAGAGCGATAGCCGGTTTGCTAATAATGCAAGAGTAAAAAGCAGCGCTGGAAACACAAAGATTTCCAGGATTCGACCGGGTTTCTTCGGCTCTGTCTCATGCATTAATTTGCGGTTCCCTCCGACTGCAAGGATATAGGATCCGATGAATAGCCAAGAACTTTGCCTTTCTTTGAAACTGCCAGTATTCTAATTTGATACCAGACCGGCTCTCCGAGTCTAGCACTTAAATCAAATTTCCCCTTAGCTCCATCAATCATGAAACTCTTACTTAACCACGGGCACGGTGCTGAGTCGCGGAGCTTGCTGTAGGTTTTGAATGCTTTCAAAGGCAGGGAAATTTCAACACGGACAGCCTCGGCACCTCTTAACCGGCTGGCGTCATAGCTGAAATAAAATTTGCCATGAGCGCTTTGCAAAACGGAATCGTTTCGATATGTCTTGCTTGGCTCCTGAGCTTTCAATTCCGGGACGTAGTTTTTGCCTGAACAAAGCTCAATCGAGAAAATTTCCGAATTCTGACTTTTGCAATAAATTTCTATTGCATCTATACTCCTGGATTTTAGCCAGGCTAAACGATGTCCAATCGGCAAAATCAATTCAGTCGAACCCGGCGTTATGTTCTCATCAATTTCAAAACTGCGATCGGAACTAAATCCGGATGCATCAGCCGACTTGCAAAAAACACTCAAATGCAAAGCTTTTTCTCCGACGCCTTTATTGAAATGGAGCTTGAGAATTTGATAGTCGGCGCTATGTATCGCCTGCGGAAGCAGGAATAGATAGGAAGCGGCGGATGCATTTTTCGATTCTCTCGGAAAGAGACTTAGATCGGGCTTATGCTCAGCCGCAACGAAATCGGCCGGATCAACCCGCTCAAACAGAGCCTCGCCATTGTTTGAAGCGCTTAAAAATACGGCTTTGTAAGAATCGCGCCGGTCTGCCAGTTCTTTTAATCTACTCAGATTTATTTGATCACTGTCATAGTAGAAAAAAGGTTCAAGAGCCAGTACTTCGATTTTCTTTTTCGCAAAGGTTTCTGAAAGCGCTGCGGCCAGTATTTTGTAGGTCAATCCCAGAGTCACCCTGCGGCAAGCTCCCGGCACAGTCACAAAAAGGACTTTGCTATTTGCAGGCTCTTCAGCAAAAACAGCAGCAAGATTTGCATAAAACCTGGTGGCGCAAAGAAAACGTTCTTGAAAAGAAATACTGGACAGAAGCAGTGTTAAGGCGAACACCGACAGCAATAAATAATTGCCAACAACTTTGCTTTTAAGAGTCAGTAGAATCGCCACTAAACTGCATAAAGGCAGCACGGAAATATAGAGCAAGCGCGTATTGTAAAACTCAAAACGAGGCACCCAGATAAGAAGAGCCGGAAATAAACTCAGCAAAAACATGAGAGAAAAGAAGAGCAAGGCTTTTTTAGCGCCCCGTCCTTCCACGCCGCCGGAGCATCGAATGAAATTACATACTGAAATAAAATATGCAAGTGCCAGAAAAATTGAGGAGAGAGCAGCAAGAATTTTGTGAAGACCGATATCTATCGGAAAAAGTAATATAGATAACTTTAGAGGGTCAAAGAGTCGAGCACTAAGATGGTCCAACCAGTACTGATTTATCAGTCCGTAATAGCCGCCCACGAAGGTACCCAGAACAAAAGCTCTCAGAATGCAGAAAATAACTAGAATCAAAAAGAAGCTTTTACTTTGATCAAAAGCATCGGATATTCGCGCAAATAGTCTCATCTTTTGCGATTGCAAATAAGCAAATACAAAAATGACGGCGGCCAATGTGACTGCCGATTCTTTACTTGCGATTGCAACAAGATAAAAAGCCGGTGCCGGACATTTCTGCCAGGGAACCTTGTTTTCTCTAGTTTTCAAAAACCAGAAAAATGCAAGCAGGTACCAGAATGCGGCAATTATGTCGTTCTTTGCCACCCACCAGTCTATGGCCTCGCAATGAAATGGGTGCAATTCAAAAAACAGCGCAGCCCAGAAGGACGCAGCAAAGGCATGGCGATATTTGAAATCAGTCAACAATTTTTCAAGCAGCAAGAAAACAAGCAGCGTTACTGCATAATGCCAGAGTAAATTGGAAATATGTAATAGGAACGGATTTGTGCCGCAGATATAAAGGTCAATCAAATAAGGAAAAGTCAGCAAGGGGCGGTAGTGGCGGCCGAATTCCGGCTCTTTCATATGCAAACCGCTAAAACCCTGCTTTAGCATTTCAAAGGGATGCTCAAGCAACAATTTCAAATCAATGAAATCATCCGCGAATAATCCAAGCTGCAAACTAGATGAGAAACAAAGAAAAAGAAAGAAGAGCAGAACTAAAGCGCAAAACGCAAACTGCTTTGCACGATTCATATCGAGAACTTTATTTACCAGGGCTTCGAACAATCTGCTGAACTCTCAAAGCTGGTATTTAAGGGGCTGGAACACGTGTTTGCAGCTCACGAATTTTTCTGGGTCATTTGATATTCTTTGAAAGCACGTTGAAGATCGTCTCTCATATCCGTCACTGATTGAAAACGATCATCAGGTTCTTTCTGCAATGATTTTTCAGCGAGCTGATCAAACAAGCAACCGGCAGGCAAATCTGTTCGGAAATGGGAAAGCGGCATCGGAGTTCCCCACAGATGCTTTGCCATGACAGCTTCAGCTGTTTCGGCTACAAATGGACAGCGTCCAGCCATAATCTCATACATAATCACACCGAGTGCATAAATGTCTGAGCGATTATCAATAGGTTTGTCGCTCAAATACTCCGGCGACATATAATCTACTGTTCCAATTGCAATACCGGTTCTAGTCAGGCGTTGCCCGCCCTGTTTTAGGTGCGCGATACCGAAATCCACGATTTTCACCCAATCCGGCCGGTCCGAGCGTTCTCGCAGCATGATATTTTCAGGTTTCAAATCGCGATGAACAATACCCATAGCGTGTGCTTCAGCCAGTCCGGAACAAACTTGCATCATCACGGTGCAAGCATCTTGAATAGACATTGAACCTTCACGATCAAGATAATCACGCAGTGATTCACCCTGAATAAACTCCATAACCAGATAAGGCCGGCGCCCCTCGAGAGTGCCGACGTCAAAAACTGAGACCACATTTGGATGGTCTAACTTTGCAGTGACTTTGCACTCTTGCTCAAAGCGTTTCATAGCCGTATCCATTGACGGCATACTGCTGTGCATGAGCTTGATCACAACGGGTCTATCAAGACCAAGGTGTGTGGCTCTGAAAACCTGAGCCATGCCGCCTTCGCCAAGCAATCCCTCGACTTTATACTTTCCGGCAATTGTTTTTCCAATCACACGGTTTTCCTGAGAAAGGTCCTCGTTACTGCTGCCGCCAAAACCAATTTCCGAGTCGGAATGAGGATTGTTGGCAGAGAGAACCTCGCGACTCACATGCTGAGTGTGGTCCCTGTTATCGGTCACTTTCGGAGGAGCAGCTGTGTTTACCGCCTCAGTCATCGCCGATGCGGCTTTGGCAGTTGAAGTTGCAACAGTCGGTGAGCTGCTGACCAGATGAGTGGCATCAGCAGGACAAAATTGAGCGTATGAAGGATAAACCGTTCTGCAGCTTGGACAGTGCTTGGGACCGCCCGGAGTCGAAGGCTGAGGCGCTAGACCGGAAAGGATCGTTCCATCCTGACCGCAAAATTTTGCAGTAATAGGATAGCGAAGTCCACAGGTTGGACAAACAATCGTCCTGCCGGTCGCGTCTGAGTTAAAACCGTAAGCGCTCATTCAGCCAGATCTTTCTGCTACTTGTCCCTGAAATAACCATGCCCGGAAATCCGCTGCTTCAACCTCAAACCAAGCCTCCTACTTCAGTTCA
>JAIEPM010000596.1 GCA_019748395.1 Candidatus Obscuribacterales bacterium | reverse complement strand
GGTTGGCTGAGTAACAACTATGCCATCTTGTCAGGCGAAAAATGGCTGGATTTTACACGAATCGTTGCCACCCCCCCTTTAGAATAACAGTTGGCTTGGCGCCTATAACCAGTTCCGGCAAGTTACGGACTCATAAATGGGGTCTGAGTAGCAATGGAACGAAAAGTGGCGCTAAGCAACAACCCTTGTCGGCGTATCTCAGACAAATCGTATGGGGTCAGGAACCATTAATGGATGCAAAATGGTGATCTGGCTCTTGAAGACAGAATCCTGGATAAGACTTGGGTCAAAAACAAATACCAATGTCGTAGATGTCGACCTTACCATTTCGCGTAGTCTCGTCAATCGTCTTTGAAGCAATCGCCAGGAGAGCCTCAGTCGGGTGGGCAGCTAGTGAGCGCGGAGAACCTGCTGTTGTGAACCAAGAATGCACCAAATCGCTGTCGTGCCAGACCCGTATGTGCCCTGAAGCTTCGGCAGTGGCAAACAGGTTTCCTCGATGCAAGAAGCAAGCAGCCACAATACTGTGACCTTTATACACATGTGTGCATCGCGGGCGAGATAGACAGCGCGACTCCGAGCAAGGTGGAAGTAGACGGAGCAAGTGCAATGTAGGATAGCCTCTTAACTCCTCCTCAATGATGACTTGCCGACTCACAACCAAGTCTCCTTCCCAGGGATTGCGATGGGCTTCATGATGCGCGTCGTCCTTCTCAAGGAGAGGCACCCGGTGCAGCATCACACGTATTATATACGCGTTGCCAGCTGCGCAGTATTGGTTGCAGAAGCCTATAATATAGGTTTGGAGCCAATCGACAATCCCAAAGTGCCGGCGCTTTCTAGGGATAGACTTTCGTACGTCAGCCTCCTAAATCTGTGCGATTCTGTACCAAAGACTCTTCGGCTTCTGATCTGACCTGTTCGTCCTCATGTTGTGACAGCTGAGAAAGCATGGCTGCGGCTTTTTTGCCTCGGTAGAATCTGAGCGCGAATGCCAGTCCCCTCTGCACCTCGCTTGATGGATGGTCAAGAAGAAATTCCAGCTCTTCTGGATTTTTGCGCTGTTTGCTGCCAAGAAAGTTGTAGAGGACATCACGCATGGCATCGGGATCATCGCCGTTCCGCAATATTTCCATAGCTTGCTGTTTCGATAGGGGTTTGCTGTCTGCCGTGCCAAGCCGCTCTCGCAATTTATTTGCTCCGTACTGACCACGTATGCAGAAATCGCAAGTGCAAGAAGGCTTGTTCCCCTTTGCCTTTGGGTAATATCGCCAGCCGATTACCTGCGACACTGAGCGTACTTTATGAATTTCCTGGCGAGCTACAGATCGAGGCAGCAGAATTTCATAGCCCATCGGATCTTCTGCCTTCATTATGATTCCTGCTGCTTCGGCTATCGTCACTTGCAGATGAGGTTCAGAGAAATGCCCTACAAGGACGATTTCGTCTTTCGGAAGCCGAAAATCAATCGCCACAAGTGCTGTTCGCCCTCCCCGTCTGAGCTCTCTCAGCCACTGGTGTGAGGCGTAAAAATTGGGCAACACAGGCATGCAGAACACGCCCCTATCGCCGGTACTTGAAGGCATTGCCGTGATACCCGTTCGCAAAATGTGGCGGGCATTTTTCTCTGATGTCAAATGTACGCAAATAGGCATTGATGAGCGGAGCCTTAGCATTTGATTGGTGAACATATTATCCACCAATCAAATGCAGCTGTTCACTTTCTGTCAATCAATTCCGCTTATCTGAGTGTCCGAAATTATCAGGGTAATAGAAGGCTATTTTAATTTGCCGGATGATTCAACCCATTTTGATCAATTTCGAGCTTAAAACGGGAAATAATTCAAAGCGCCGAAACCGTTATCGGATGGTGTTTTGGGGCGCTGCACAAACGCGATGAAACATAATATACATTATCGGACCGCGAAACGAGGTGATTTGAATGCGAAAGGACCGACAATAAATCACCTGCGAACAGCTCTTCTCAATTAGCCTGTTTTACTTGCGGATTGCCGTCGTCCTTGCGAACAAATTCGTTGTTGCTGGACTCTAGTGAAGGCTTAAGGGCCATGCGTTCGTCGAAGACGAAGCATTCTCCTTGCCAGTAAGCACCGCCTACTTCTTCGAAGTAGCGCAAAATGCCGCCCTCGAGTTGATACACGTGAGGGAGTCCCTGCTCCTCCAAATACAGAACGGCCTTTTCACAGCGAATTCCGCCGGTACAAAATGAGACTATGGTTTTCTCTTTTGCTTCTGCCGGAACGTTTTTTTCAAACGCAGCAGGAAATTCACTGAACTTATCGATTTCGAGTTCCAGAGCATTTTCGAAAGTGCCGATGTCTACTTCAAAGCGGTTACGTGTATCGAGCAGTAATATTTCCCGCCCCTCATCATCGTGACCTTGCTCGATCCACTTCTTCAACTTAAATGGAGCGACAGACGGCGCCCGCCTCAGTTCAGGCTTGATCATCGGATGACGCATTGTGATGATTTCCTTTGCTTTGCGAACCACCATCCGTTTAAATGGCTGCCTTGCTGAGAGGCTTTCTTTAACTTCAAGATTACTGAAACGATTCTCGAAAACTGTGTCATGTCTGAGGTAGTCGAGAAAGGCATCGATTGATGCTCGTGAACCGGCTAAGAAAAGATTGATTCCTTCTTCGGCAAGGATTACAGTCCCTTTTAAGCCCAAATTGAAGCAACGCTCCTTGAGCACCGGCAACCAGAGCACCGGGTCAGGAATTGACACAAACTTGTAAGCGGCTATATTGACTACTTGCATGACCGGAATTATACATCCGTCCGCGGCTTATTGAGATAAGAGCAAGTCAAAGCTTGTTCTTGACATTCCGTTTCGATGTGCAGGAATCAGCACCGGCTTGGCTTTTACTCAGCTCTTGCAAGAGCTTTTCAGCTTCTTGAATTAACGTAGCATTTGCTACTGGCGATTTGCTCAGTATGGATTGCGCCCGTAATACGCAACTGCGGGCTTTGTCACGATGGTATTCCTCGTCCAGCGCTTTGCTCAAAAGCAGCAAGAATTCGGCATATTGGCGGCTAGCTTGATCGGTTTCTGGTGTTAAATTTCTACTTTTGTCATAGACTTGCAGCAACTCATCGCTCAGGCAAAAAGGCGTTCCGAAAAGGTTCGCAGACCAGAGCTTGTATTTTGAGTCTCTCCGCCAGGCTTCCGGTAAATTCTTCATGTCTGCCACCACAAGATCAAATCGAGCAAGTTTTAAGTTTAGATTCACTCTTGAGCGAAGCACGTTCCATTCGCAACCGTTAAACTTTCGCAGAATTTCAGCCGATAAATCCAGGTCCTTTTGCGCTGCTTCGTACATTCCAAGCTCTTGTTTGCAATCAGATCGCTCAACTAAAATTCCACTTTTCCAGCGATCTACCTCGACGCCCTCAAGCTCCTCGCAAGCACTCAGGAATTCCGATTGCGTTTGAATTGCTTGCATGTATTCTTTTCTGCCCATGTAGATTTTTACGATTTCAGCTTCCTTTTCGAGCATTCTTGTAACCATTTCCACCCGCGCTTGCGGATCTACAGTGCTTTTCAAGCGCTGCTGGATCTGAGCGCAAACAAGCTGAAGCTGCTTAATCTCATCTTTTGCCAGAACCTCTTTAATCCGCTTTCCTTCCTCCCGGTGCTTATATTTTTGACTGATACCGGACAGTTGAAATGTTTTGAAAGCATAAAATCCAAGCGCAGCCAAAGAAATAAGCACTGCCGCAGCTATACCGAATGCAAAAGCAAGTTTTCTGGTTTCAGTCTTTTCCTGCTCTTTTTGAATCAAGGTTCTTCCGGTGAAGGACAGATCTAGATTGGTATCCGAGAAAATTCGATCCAGTTCATGCACCAGTTCTTCGATGTTTTGAGGTCGATCCGGTATTTCCTTTTGCAAACAACGGTCAATCAATTTGCCAAGAGAAATTGCCTGCTCTGATTTTGCCTGTGCCTCCAGGGATGGTGCCGGTTCCCTCATGTGTTTGTACATCACTTGCAAGGCAGAATCAGCTTCAAATGGAGCTTTGCCTGTCAAACATTCATACATGATGCAGCCAAGTGAGTAAATGTCGGATGGAACTTCTACAGTTTTGCCTCCTCCTTTACACTGTTCAGGGCTCATATAAGCCGGGCTGCCCATAAGTGCTTGCGTTCCAGTTAAAGTTACCGTGCTTTCTTTATCGGGCTTTTCCTCTTCTTCGATTCTGGCGATACCAAAATCTATGATTTTTACTTGAACTGAGCCCCCCGCTAGTGGGCAAAGCATTATATTGCTTGGTTTTAAGTCACGATGCACAACTCTATTTTTGTGTGCATACGAAAGCCCATTGCAGATCTGTTTAATAATCGAGTAAAAGTCCTTATTCGAAAGGCACCCTTCTTTCTCAATTTTGGCAGCCAGCGAATCACCGGTCAGCAATTCCATAACGTTGTATGGATCTCCGCTGTCAGTCAATCCGGAACTGAGAACCTTAACTATGTTTGGATGGTCCAGGCGTCCTAAGACCTGAGCTTCTCTGAGGAAGCGAGCCTGAACTTCAGGAGCTTTCGAGCCTTCAAAGAGCAAGACTTTGACAGCTACTTCTCGGCTGAGATTGAGATCTACAGCCTTCAAGACTATGCCCATGCCCCCCTGACCGAGAATTCCGGCCATCTTGAAGCGCCCTGGCAGCCTAGCCATGGCTGCCAGCGAGTCATCGCTCATTTGAACAGTATCGTCCAGGTTTGTAGACATGAACTCACTCCAGAATCATTATTCCCGGAATGCAATATCAGAAGTCGCAATCGGACTACAAATTGCCTATTGTTGCAAGTCTTCTTTCATAGGAGCCGAAACGTAAGCTGCCGCCGACAAAAGAAGAATGAGGTTCGCGAGCATCTGGACATGGAAGCGAATATCGGGATAGAAAGCGCTAAATAAAAGGCTGAGAAAGCCGAGCAACGGCAAAAAAATAAGTGTCAGGCTCCAGATCTTTAGCGGCAATGATTCTAATGAAAGAACCAGAGTCGGCGAGAGTGTCGGCAATGTAAATGCTGCAGCCGCAGCAAGAAGCAGACCGTCATTGCAATGGGTGTGTGGGCTGAAAAATAGCGCCGAAATGGTAGTGAACGCAAACAACCACGGCAGGGCTGGATTAGAATCGCGATTTTTGACTTTAAGCCAGATAAATGAGCAGAATGCCAATCCGGCAACATAAGCGAAGAGGCTAAGTGCCGTGCTGATTTCAGCTGGCGCGAATTGCAGCAAAAGAGCTCTGAGATTCACATGAACTTGTGGAAAAATACCAAAATATCTGCTTTGGTCAGTTAGCCCAAATAGATATTTCGGGTAAATCAAAAAACTGTTTATGCCGAAGCGCAGGAGAGCTATTGAGCTTAGCGAGATGAGGAAGATTGAAGCGCTCAATAAGCATCGCCAGCGTTTCATTATCAAGGCTGGAAGCAGCAAAAATAAAGCATATTGCGGTTTTACGAAAAGCAGGGCAAGAGCCAATCCGGCCCAGATATCCAGCTTGGATTTAAGGCAGAGAAAATAAGAGGTCAAAAGAAACAGCAAGAAGCAGGAGAGTTGTCCCGTGTGGAAAGTCATTTGAGCAGGCACAGATACCATGCTGCCTATCAGAAGGAAGAGCGTAAAAAGAGCTGTGCGTCGAGCCGAGCGTGCGGACAGAAGAAGCGATGTAATACAAAGTAGAATCGACAATCCACTAAATATGCGAAAGGCATTTGCCGGCGAAACTAAGCCTAGCGGTGCAAAAAGCAGAAAAGACGGCGGCGAATAAGGAATGGCAAAAACCTTCTCAGCTCTAAGAGGTGAAATTATCTCGTTCAGGACTTGTAGTTGAAAAGAGTAATCGTAAAGCCTCGGCGCTTCATTTGAAAGGAATATTTTGCCTGCCTCATAAAAGCAGATAAAGTCCGCCAGACTGAGATTGCCATTGTTCAGGTAAGCCAGCTGAGGCGATTTGATCAGATAGCCGCACAGTGTCGCAATTACGCTGAGAAACCAATAAAACAGCAGGCAGGCGTATGCAAAGTCCGGCACATTAGGCTTCTTCATTTCAGCACTGTTTCTTCTCTCAGCCGCCGGAGCGCAGTTTAGGTGCTGCAACCGTCCATATCCCCTTCAAGGTGAGAAGAGGATCTACTTTTTGTATGGATGGACAATACCCTGCAATTAACTCGCACCAGCCACCAGTGGCGATGACATAAAGATCTTCACCGAGGTCCCGGCGAAATATTGAAATCCACTCTTCGACAATGCCGACATGAGCTGCCACTGTTCCTCTGCAAATCGATGCATAGACTTCAAAACCCGGCTCGAGGCTTCTTGCTTGCCTGGGGTCAATGGCAGGCAAGTCCGGAAGTGCAGAAGTCAAAGTTGCGCATACGGAACCAAGACCAAGAGTGATGAATCCACCTTTGAATATGCCGGCAGTTGAAGAGGCTGTTATTGTGCTGGCCGTTCCCAAGCCGATCACAGCCACGGGGCGTTTAGAACCATAGTCGGTCCAGGCCGCTGAAATGTCTGCGATGCGATCTGCGCCGATACCATCATAGAAACCTGTAACAGGGCTCGCTGTTTTTGAATTGATATCGACAATGAGCTCTTTGTTTTTATTTGCAAGAGCTACTTTTATTTTCTCTCCGCCGGACTTGCGCACACAGCTGAGTGCCACAGGCGCATCTTGAGAGCTGATTTCATCAAGCAAATTATCAAGGTCGGCAGTGGGACTGCGTTTTATCTCGGAAATTTTGCCGTCTTCAATCAGCGCTCTTTTGATTTCGCTGTTTCCAAGGTCCACTGCATATATTTTCACTGCCGAGCATTCCATCTTTGGCTGCGGAGACATTGTGATTATACTTTTGAATTGCAAATGCTTTAAAACAAAAACACCATCCGAACTGAATCGCGATGGTGTTTAAGCTATTGCTTGGCTGCCTCTTGCAGGAGGCTCAATA
>JAIEPM010000133.1 GCA_019748395.1 Candidatus Obscuribacterales bacterium | reverse complement strand
CCAAGACGGAGCGCTCATGCCAAAGGTCATTATGACTGCGTGACTGCTTGCACTCTGAATTTTGAGCTTTGAATGTTAGGCTGCATATTGCGTCCGGCGCTGTTCTATATGGAGTCAGGTAAGCATGATAAGTACTGACTTTCTGAGTTTTTTGTGGTCGGCTGCCTGGTGTATTGCTCTTTTTGAGGCTAGCAGGCAGTCTAGTAAGCCTGCACTTGTAGCTGTATCTATTTCAGAACTTGCTCTAGTGATTTTTTTGCTTAGCTGTCCGCTGATTCAGTATTGTGCACAGGCAGAAATTGCTAGTTTGAGGCTGCATCCTTTTGTTGCCTGTGGAATTAATTACTCATATACCTCAGAGAACTTCATAGACGCTTTCAGTCAACTTGAGAAGGCGGCTCCGTTAATAGCCTTCTATATCGCTCTGTTTGGCTCCGGAAGCCTTTCTCTGGTCTTAGTTTTTAAAGCGTTTTTTCTCGATTTGCTGGAGCGATTAATGCCTGCCGCTCTGGGACACTAATTTATCCGTGTAAGTTGCGCTCAGTGATTGGACTCAGTCCTTTGATTCTGAGAGCCGATAAATGTTGAGAGCTCAGCACCGCAGGCATTAGTGTTTGGGATTTTTGTTAAGGTCTTGACGCGAGTTCAAAGCGGTCTGCTTCAGTTAAGCAGATTAGCTGCCTTCCTTGAGTTTTGCTCAGAGAAAGCTCCGCCAACTGTCATTTATTGCTTGACTACTGTTAGTTTTCAAATACTGCTTATAAAAACCTGTTTGAAAAAAGAGAAATACTTTTCCTCAGATATCAACTTCTACTCTCATTGAAAGAAAGCAACTCGGCATCAAAACCGGGCTCAGAACTCAGGCGACAACGCTCTGGTCTGACTAAATGAGACAGGCAACAATCTTTTTTACTCATGAACACTACCCAACTTATGCAGTACTGGCAGCATGATGCTGCCTACTGCCGTGAGATTCTTCTTGCGTTGTTCGTCTTGCTCATTGCTCTCTGGCAGTGGCAGCGAGCAAGGCGCGCCGGCTTTGAGAATCAGCTCAGGTCTCAGTTCGGCACTCTGCGTTCGGTCATCAATAAAGGCGAAGCCCTCAGCAAATTGCTTCTCGATGATGCCGACCGCTTCGTTCACGCTCCGGTGCCTTTCATCGGCGAAACCAAGAGCACGCTCGATGCCAGTCGCAGCCTCTGGGCTAAATGGTTAGCCTGCCGCAAAGCTCTTATTGAAGCTGAAGAGCAAGGGCAGCTTCATTTGCAAGCCTATCTCAAGCAGCCGCAATGGAAGCTCAGTCGCAGGGAGGGATTGAGGGCGGCCGCGGCGATCAGCACTCGTGAACTGCAGCTCAATGCGACTCATCTGGCATCGAGCGAGGCACTTCTGCCGTATTTGCCCACAGAGCGATTCACGGCGGCCCGTCTTGCCGAGATCTGTTCGTCCGAGCAAGATCTTGTTCAGCAGCAGTATCTCTACTTCCAGAATGGGCTTTCTGCAGTCGCCCAGACAATTGCCAAAATTGAAGATGAGCTTGGCGCGGCTTCGGCCGAAAAGGAAGATGGGATGAGGCACTTGATGCAGGAATTGAGCAAGCTTGGACTCTCGCTTGCTCCTTACCAGAAGCGCTTTGCGGAGATAGATTCGCTCAAGCAGAGCTACTGCCAGACATTGCGGGTGGATCCTTTCAAGGACAGCCAGGCGAGCCACACATCGCTCTGCAAGAAGATTAAGCTGCTCAAAGCAAAGTTGCGCAAAGCAATCTCCTGCAATGCCGTTCTTTTGAAACGGCAAAGCGAGCAAGCTGCTGTTCAGGCTTTGCTCCGGGACAGGAAATCGCAGAAGCCGCAATCGGCAGTGCCCGGAATCAGCTTTCAAGAAAATTGCCGCTTTGCAGAAGCCGGATTCGAGCTGGATTTGCAGTTGGCAGACTGCCAGGCTCAGCTGAATGAGGCGGCTAAGGCGCTCAAAGAAGGACGCCTGCTTAAGTTCGCCCGCATCGAAAGCAAAGTTCCGCGGGCTTTTAAGGCGATTGAAGCTAAGCTCGAAAAGCTGGACGCCGATAAGCAGAACACCGAAGCTGCACTGGCTCTGCTCGAGACTGAGTCGACCGAGCCGGATCGCGCTGCTGATGCAGGTGAGCGCGAGGAAATCTGCAAGCTCTATTCCGAACAGAGCTGGAATGCAGCTGCAAAAGCCAGTTCGCTGCTGCTTTCTCTTCATGAAAAACGCAAGGCTCTGCGAGTCAAAGCAGAGGAGATAAGCGGAGTTCTGGAGTCGCTGCATGCTCAGCTTGTGCGTGAGGACGCCAACCTGACGGCAGCGCCGATTAGCTGCTACCACGAGCTCGCGGCGGTCTGTCGGGAGCTTTGCCGGCGGTCTGCTCTGGGGCGTGAAGATTGGGCTGAGCTGAGCGCTAAGTTTGAAGAGCTAAATTCTGCGGTGCAGGGTGAGAGCCATAGATCCTTGAAAGGCTTGATCGAAGCTGAGCTGCAGATTTACAGGGACAGTCTGGCCAGGATAAGCCGGGCCGGACATGATCTCAACTTTGTGCAGAGCAAAATTCTAGAAGGCTGGGGGTCGCCCGACCTGGGCAGCCGGCTGGCTCCGATTAGTGCTTCGGCTGAAGCGCTCACAAAGGCGGCTCTCAAACGCAAGGCCGACTGGAAATCGCTTCTGGAAAGCGCTGATGCTTTGATTGCGGAACTGGCTCCTTTGCTCAAGGAAATTGAGGAGGAGCTTGCGCGTGCAGCGTTGATTGAAGAATCGCTGCTGCGCTCGGAAAAGGTGATTGCAGAGCTGTCTTCCGGAGAGCTGCTTGGTTTGCAGTATGGAGTTTTCTGCCCAAGCAGCCAATTTGTGCAGCCGCTTTCTGAAGCCCGCAAAATTTTGGCTGAGAAGCGTTATGCTGAGGCTGAACAGGCGGCGAAAACTCTGCATGTGGCAGTGGCGCGCGAGTATCTGGAAGCAGTCTGGCTTTTGCTGCAGCTGATGCATCAGTCAAATGGCGCTGCTGCTGAGCAGTATGCCCAGGAACAGGGCTATGCAGACGGCTGTTTTGAAAGCTGGGCAGCTGGAAAGCTGGCGCAAAGTTCGGGTGATTACCTGCTTCCCCGCTTTCTGAGCGAGGAGCAGGACTGCAAAAAGTTCCTGGTCATGGAGCCCTTCTTCAAGTTGCCTGCTCCCGAGCATGGCGACTACAACACTTCTGCTTAATCTCATGAACAACCTTTTCATACCTGGTCTCACAGATGACCAAAAAGCAACGCTTCAGCTTGCTTCGATTACGTTCTGCGAGTTTTCGATTGGAGAGGAAGGCGGGATTTTGATCGAAGAGCAGCTGCTCGAATCGATCATGAGTCTGCTCAATCTCAAGATGAAGTCTCGCGCCGACTCGGCTTTTGTCGGAGTGGGGCGGCTTGTGCTTGCTGCTCCCGAGCCGCTTGAAGCAGCGGAGCCGGTGGCAGTTCAGGCTCCTCTTCCCAAAGAGCCGGTTGCGCCGGAGCTGAAGGAGCTTTTCGCTGATGAGTGCAGCAAGGCTGTGGCGCGTGTTTTGCTTCTTGGTATTTCTGAAAATGAGCACGATGCTGAGCTGCGCCGGCTTAACAAGCTGCTGTCTCAGAAGATTCGGGAAAGCCGCGTTTGCGAAGACAAGCTGCTCAGGCAAAACTTCTCTCTGGAGACCTTCGGGGTCGAGTACGACAACCTCCGGCTTGTGCCGAAAATCAAGAATGTCACGGTTTCCGGCGGCATCATCAATGTTTATACCGATACCCTCTACGCCCGCGGTTTGCCGGGCCGCTATTACGAGATTGGGGCTTTCCGCATCGATCTCAATCCTGCAGGCGACGGCGCTCCTCGCTGGTATAACGAGACTCGCCGCGTGCGTGGCTATAAAGAAGGCATGCATGCGCCGCATATCTGGTCGGGCGGAAACGCCTGTCTGGGTAACACGGCAACTTCGTTTCTGCATCTTTTCAAAGCAAGGCACTGGCATTTGGCTGCGGCTCTGGCAATTGAATTTGTCGAGTCCACCAACCAGTCGGACCCGGCCGGGAAATGCGTGGGTAGCTGGCCTGCAGCGACTGAGGCTGTGGCTAAAGCGGCTCGTGGTATTCCTCAAGTTGTCAAAGACGCGGACTACGAGAAAAGCCGCCGTGCTTATATGAGCGCCTGCCAGAGCCGTCTCAACGAGGCCGTTGATGAAGCCAAAAAGGAGCTTGCTGCTTTGAGAAGCGAAATCGAGTCGCTTGAAGCTCAGATCGTTTATCACAGTCGTGCCAAGGAAATCCTGTCCAGACGCCGCACCGGACGGAAAATTTTCTCTCGTGCAGAAATCCTGGCCGAACTCGAGCAGTTGCAGGCGCTGCCTAAAGTGCAGTCCGTCACCATCGGCAGTGGCGCTCTCAATATCCATACACAGACTCTATACGCAAGTGATGATGCCGGAAAGCACGAACTCGGCAGCTTCAAAATCACTATCCATCTCGATGGACTCGGCGACAGTCTGCGATTCTTCAATCAAACTCGCGAAGTGGATGCACTGCTTGCAAAACAGCAGGCTCCGCATGTGCTTAGAAGCGGACGAGCTTGCCTGAGCGACCTGAAAGAGAGCTTCCCGGAGCTCATCGGCGCCATGCAGTTTTCCGTAGTTGCTCAGATGGCCATCGATTTCCTTGAACAGGCAAATCCTGATGAGCTCACCTGGCAGCAGTTGATCAAATGGCCTCTGGCCAGCTAAACCCGGCTAAGAGCCACAATTCCATTCCTATGAATCAGTCTTTCAATCCGCATTCTTTTCACCCGGAAGCGCGCTTCCTGCCCGGTCGTGCATTCCAACAGGGCACGCCCAAAATCATCATGTCCCGGCGTGCCTACACGCTCATGGCCATCTACGTGGAACTGGGCAGTCAGGAAGTCGGCTGGATGGGCACTGCCTATCGGCAGCCCGACGGCAATTTCCGCATCGAAGACGTGTTCTTGTTCAAGCAAACTGTTTCGCCCACGCAGACCAAAATCTCGGGTGAAGGCATCAGTGAGCTGAGCATGCAGCTGGTCATGACTCAGGGCGACGCGGGCATCGAAGCCTGCAATAACCTGCGCTTCTGGGGCCACAGCCACGTCAACATGGACACTCATCCTTCCGGCACCGATGAAGCCACTATGGTCAAGCGCAGTTTTGGTCGTTCCGACCTTTTCTGCTTCCAGAATGACCACGTGCCGTTTGCCATCCGGGGCATTTTCAACAAGCGCGGCAAGGCTTATTTCAGCCTTTTCCTCTATGAGGAAGGTCTGCGCATCGACGACGTCGAGTGGGATGTCGACCCGCTGCCACCCGGCTCTGAGCCTGCCGCTGAGTTTGCTCCCCCTGAGGCACCTGCTATCTCGGCTTCGGCTCTGGCGGCTTTGCCTCTGGGCGGAGTTGTGCCGTCTCTGCCTTCTGTGTTTGCCGCCAACGGTCCGGAGCAGTCGAGCAGTCAGGCTCCGGCTTCGCCTGAAGCGGCTCGGCCTCGCTTCAGCTTCCCCAGCTTCGGTCGGCGCACGGATGCCAAATTCCGCCCCGACGTCAACGCAGAGCTCATGGCCTCGGTTTCGGCCGAGTTCAAGGAAAAGGTCACTGAAGAGCGCTCTTTCTTCTCCTGGTTTGGTGAGCCTGACGAGCGCGGCGAACGTGCTCATGAGACTGAGCCCCGCCGTCGTGGTTTTCCGCGTCCGGCTCAGGAGCTTGAAGTTTCGGAAGTCGAGGGTGAAGCAAGCGGTCCTGGCACCACGGGCAACTTCGGGTCTTTCCGTCCGCAAAATGAGCGTCCTGCGGCAGCTGCTCTCAAGGCGAAGGCAGGCGCTACTCCGGCAGGCAACGGCGGCAATGGCTGCCTTCACGACCCGCAGTCCGATAACTGTGGCTGTTCTGCTTGCCGCAATAAGCGCTGGGAGGTTCAGCTGACGCGCAATGTCGGTCCTCGTCCCGAGCCTGAAGGCGGCGGCTTGCGCTCGCTCCTCGGCGCTCTTGTTCGGCAGTTGTTCGGCAACGAATAAACTGCACTTTTTCTTCGGTTAGAAGCAAGTACTTTTCCACTCCAACTATGATTAACGCAATTCGTCACCTGTCGGTATTTGATCCGCAGGCTTTCGGAACGCGCCGCATCGATGTGATCGGTGCCGGTGCAACGGGCTCCAAGGTGGTGCTCAGTCTTGCCAAGCTTGGCTTGACCAATATCCATGTCTGGGATTTCGATCAGGTCGAAGCTCACAACGTGGCCAATCAGGTCTTCGGCAACGACGACATCGGCAAAAACAAAGTCGATGCTCTCAAAGAAATCGTCGAGCGCCAGACCGGAACCCAGATTCACGTGCACAACGAACGCGTGGATGGCAGTCAGGAACTCGGTGCTGTTGTGTTCCTGCTCACCGATTCCATGTCTTCGCGCAAGGAAATCTGGGAGCGCGGCATCAAGTTTAAGCCGCGCACGAAGCTCCTGATTGAAACGCGCATGGGCGCGGACAGCGGTCGCGTTTACACGCTCAATCCCTGCAAGGCACCGCTGGTGAAGGGTTATGAAGGCACTCATTACAGCGATGAGTTTGCGCAAGTCTCCGCCTGTGGTGCTTCGACTTCGGTCGGACCGACAGCTGGATTCATTTCCGAGCTCGCCGTCTGGCAGCTTATCCGCTGGTTCGCGATTGAAGAAGGAGGCGACGATCAGTTGAACAACGAGATCGTTTTTGCCATGCGTCCGCCTCTTTTCATGTTGCGCGACTTCGAGTCCTAGTCTTCACCCGCTTATTCCTCTGCTTTAAGAGCGCTTCTTCTCCACTGTTAGTTTCAAATTCAATTCCATCACTATGAGCGATCCCATCAATGTCACCGTTGGTCAGATTCCCGGCAAAATGAACCGCATCAAGATCGACAGCCCGGCTACGGTTGCCACCGCGCTTGCGGCTGCGCAGCTCAATGCCGCCGGCTAC
>JAIEPM010000208.1 GCA_019748395.1 Candidatus Obscuribacterales bacterium | reverse complement strand
CTTTTGCGGAGTTGAACTATTTTTCAAATACACAAAACCTATAAATTGCAGTGTTGAAATGCGCAAATCTGTAAAAGGCATGAGACTCGGACTTATTAAAGAGCTTCTGCAAGAAGGCATCGACGAGGATGTGCGCAAAGCCGTTCTATCTGCAGTGGCTCTTTTCAAAGAACTCGGCGCCACCGTCGAAGAAGTTTCGATGCCGCAGCTCAAACACTCACTGCCTGTCTATTATTTGATTGCCACAGCCGAGGCTTCGGCAAATCTTGCTCGCTTTGACGGCGTGCGTTACGGACATCGAAGCGAAGAAGCTGCCGATTTGAACAGCATGTATTTCAAAAGCAGGCAGGAAGGTTTTGGAGCAGAAGTAAAACGCCGCATCATGCTGGGCACCTATGCTTTAAGCAGCGGCTACTACGATGCTTATTACAAAAAAGCGCAGCAAGTTAGACGCTTGATAAAAGAAGAGTTCGACAAGCAATTTTCCGCAGTCGATTTGCTCATTTGCCCCACTTCGCCCTCAACCGCTTTTGCTGTCGGTGAAAAGACAGATGATCCGCTGAGCATGTACCTTTCCGATATTGCCACGATTCCGGCAAACCTGGCCGGGATACCGGGCATTTCGTTACCCTGCGGATTGGGGCAAGACAAAATGCCAATCGGATTGCAAATTCTGGCGCCGGCTCTTGCCGATGCCAGAGCTCTTCAGGCAGCATTTGCATTTCAAGAAAACAGCAATTTCCACAAAGTTCACCCGGAACAATTTTTCCCGCAACAAGCATCAACACACAGCTAAAAGCTCGCTCTGCTAATGAGGTAAAAGCAATGCAGAAAATACAGAAATCCTCCATCCAAATATTGAGCAGTGCTTTTGCTTTGCTCGCCTTAGGCGGAGGCGCCTTCGCTCAAGGCGGAAATGACTTTTTTGGAAGCTCGGTTCCATCCTCCGGCTCCGGCGGCGGACCAGGCTCGGTAGACCGCCCGCCCGGCGTTATAGCGGCTGAGCAACAAGCCCTGAAAGCAACCGGAGGCGACTACACCGCAGACGAGAAGCGCATGCAGAAGAAATTCAAAGCCAATCTCAAAGCGGCCGAAGACCTGATTGGCAAGGCTGAACGCATGGTGAAAGACGGCGAGAAAAAGAAAGACGACAAAATGGTCAAAAAAGGCAAAGTCTTGAAAGAAGTCGCCGAGAAGCGTGTGCAGGAACTCAAAGAAAACAGCCCACTGCCTGATAAATAATCAGAAGCAAAAGCTTGAGCAGCGGCTCAAAAAACACTGTAATACAAAGCCTGCCCGGCAAGGAGCCCGGCAGGCTTTTGGCTGCGGCTCAGGTCTTAAGGCATAGCAACGAGTATTAGCAGGCTGCCATGGGTATATATTGAGCAAAAGGCTCGGAGGAAAAGCTATGAGCGACGGTATGAATAAACAAAGCACCGAATTCGGTGACTTGCTCTCCATGGTAATGGCGATGGTACAAGAGCGCATCGGTATCATCATTGGTGGCACATTATTTTTCTCCATTGCTCCCGCCCTTTGTTTGATTCCAGCCGGCATAAGCATTTTTGCTCTTGGTGCACTTAATGCAGACAATTTCGATTTTCTAAAACTCATTCCAATTATGGGAACAGTCGGAGTCTGCACCCTGGCGTTTCTAGCCTCCTATTTCGCCTTACGACTCGGATGGGTAGCCATTTGCTTGAAAATCACCAAGGCTCAAGCGGCGCCTTTTTCAGAGTTCTTTTCCAACTTCGACAAACTCGCCAATTTCTTAATTTTGCAATTCTTACTAACTTTGATAATCAGCGCCGGTATGGTCTGCCTTGTAGTTCCGGCAATTTTCCTGGGAATTAGATTTTGCTTTGCGCCACTGCTTGTTGTTGATCAGAACATGGGTCCGATCGACGCTCTGAAAACGAGCTGGACTATGGTAGAGGGCTCGGGAATGAAAATCTTTCTGGCCGGACTTGCTTACTTCGTGATCAACATGATTGTCGGTATGATTCCGCTTCTGGGCATATTTGCTCAGGTCCTAGCAATCGCCTTTTTCGACTTATTAATTACTTCGCTATACAGAGCAACAAAAGGCGATTTGATTCCGCCCGGCTGAACTGAACTATTTCGGGTCCATTTCGGCAAGCACGGCCAGAAAAATATCCACAAGAAAGGGATCGAACTGGCTTCCGGCTTGCGACTTCAAAACCCGTTTTGCTTTTTCAGAGGACATAGCCGGACGGTAAGGTCGATCGCTGATCATGGCATGATAAGCTTCAACTATGGCGACGATTCTTGCAGCCAGCGGAATTTCATCACCCTTCATGCCGCGAGGATAGCCTGTGCCGTCCCAGCACTCATGATGGTGCTCAAGAATATCGCAGATTTCTTTCAAAGCCGGAACGGAGCGAAGCATTTCGGCACCCAAAGTCGGATGCTGCATTAAGAGTTTCAATTCTTCGGCAGTAACCTGCCCTTTTTTGTTGATTATGTCTTCCGGAACATGCAACAAGCCTACGTCATGCAAAAGACTGGCCACACGTATTTGTTCGACCTGTTTTGCCGATAGCCCAAGTACTTTTGCGACCATTTCGGCAAATCTGGCAGTTTCCAGATGGTGAATTTTATTGTATTCGGACTTTGAATAAAGGGCTCCGGCCATTTTCTTGACTGTTTCTACAACTTCAGGCACCAGCACCGAGTCGTCGGAGGGAGCTTCTGTTTTAGAGACTTTAACCGGCTTGCTCACAGGAAGAGTCGCTGGCGATGGCGGCTCTTTATCTTGCACTGAAGGAGGCGCGGCTTGCGAAGCTGAAGCTGCAGCGGCTTCGGCCGCCTGAGCTTGCGCGGCTTCTTTCATTTCCTTGAACTTGAGCTCGGCAGCTATATGAACTTGATTTCGTCCCATGCGCTTGGACATATAAAGCGCTTTGTCGGCAAGTTCAAGCAGCTGATGCTGGTTCTCAGCATCGTCCGGATAACAGGCAACACCTATCGAAGCACTGACACTCAGCTGAATGTCTTCATGAGTTATAACTTCGCGGTTCAGTGTTTTTCGCAAACGCTCGGCTACCACGCGAGCACCTTCGATATTTACTTCCGGCAAAACAATAAGGAATTCTTCGCCGCCATAGCGCACCGGAATATCAACATCACGGCAATCACGCTTAATAATATGCGCCACCCTTCTCAAAACAGTATCGCCGACAGGGTGCCCGTAAGTGTCGTTTATAGATTTGAAATGATCTACATCAAGCATGATCGTGCAAAGATTGCGTCCGTAGCGCTCAGCTATACGCAACTGTTCTGCCAGTTTTTCCTGCCCTGTACGATGGTTGAAGAGTGAAGTCAAACCATCGGTGGTGGCCTGCCGTTCAACTCGGCGATAAAGCCTGGCCGTAGTAACGCTGGTTGAAAGTTGGTCTGCGACCTGTCTCAAGAAGTTCTGATTGTCGGTGCTCCAGATATGCTCGGATTCGCAAGCATGACCACCGAGAAGTCCATGCAATTTGCCTTCATAAGTAATCGGCAAATAAAAGAGCGAGTAAATATGATAATTGGAAAGAATGTCTTTGCGGAAAGGATCCACCTTCTTATCACGCATCACATCGCTGATGAAAAGATCGTCCTGCTGGTTGAAATTGGCTTTGAAAATTTCAAGCAACTGCATATCGCGATCTTTATCCATCAAACTGAATGAGGGGTCGCTGCAATATTCCTGACGAATCGAATCGTATGGCTCTTCTACCGAAGGCAAAACCACGAAGCTGCAATCTAGATGCACCCAGCCTGAGAGTTCTTCCAGCATTTGAGAAATATTCTCTTCAATATTGAAGGAACGCCGCAAAGTGTTGGAAATGCGATGCAAAAGGCTGTCCTGGTTTCGACGAATTTCGGCTTCGCGATTTTTTTCTTTGATTTCTCTGTTGCTGAGTTCAAGAGCTGCGTGCGATTTCTTGATAATAGAAGCAGCTTCTCTCTCTTTTTCGCTGTATTGCTCAAGCCGCTTGGTCTGGTCTTCCAGTAATTTATTTTGGGTGGCAAGTTCAAGTTCGTTTTTCTTGACTCGAATCAATGAGCGCGCCCGGGCAAGCAGTTCGGCATCAATACAATTCTCATCTACGCAATCATCAGCACCACTTGTGAGGGCGTCGATGCGGCTTGTGGCGCCGGCATCGGAAGTTACGGCAATAAGTGGAATGTACTTGCTGTCGGCTTTTTGCTTTAAATAAGCCAGCAAGGCCGCGCTATTTGCCATTTTCATTTCAGCATCGAGCACAATCAAATCAGCCGGTGTCGTGGCCAGAGAATCAAGTGACTTCTGTGCGTCGTCCACTTCAGTTACTCGATAAACCGAGGAAAGAGTTCGGCTCAAGCGCCTGCGTACAACCCTGTTGGGGTGTGCCAGCAAAACATGCTTCAGTTCAAAATCGCCCAAGCTGGCGCTTTGATCTTGACTGCGCAAAACTTGTAAAGCCAGAGAGGGCAAACGAGAAGAAAGGTGCTGCCCGACGATTTGCAGAGTTTGCAAATCGTCACTGTCTATCTCTCTTGAAGCATCAAATGAAACAAGACGCAGAGTCCCCTTTACGACCCGGCGATTATCATAGCCTTCCACAATCGGCACGACTGCATAGGGAAAACTGCTTGCCGCCGATTCTTCACGAGGTTTTCTTTTGAGACTGCATTTACCCAAATATATTTTGCCGTTTTCCACAAGCTCACGAGCAATTTGAGTATTGGCTTCGGAAAGCAGCTCGGAGTTTGCATCCTGCAGCATATCGATTGCATATTGACGCGAATCAGGTTCATCGCCGTAAAAGCTCAACAAGCGAACCAGCCCGTCTGGACGAAGAACCTCAATTAAGCCGAGATCAAAGCCCAGAATATGGCAAATGTGCCTGCGAACTGCGTCAAGTTCTTGGCCTGGATCGACCGGATTGCCGGGACCGCCGCCTGCTGGATCACCTAGATTTTGTGTGCTCGTCACTGCCGAAAATTCCAATTGAGCATGGTGCATCTAGCACCAGTACTGAGTTTAGCAGAAAGATTAGGCCAATCTCAAGCCAGGAATTTACGCCACCACCACTGGAACATGAACAAAGTCCAGAGCTGCTTGCGGCGGTCGAAACGCCCGGTATCGTGTTCTTCCAGGAGCTTGCCGATATAAGACCACTCAAAAATGCCCTGCTTCTTGACGAAACTTTCCGATAAAAGCTCATCCACCAGAGGCTTGAATTCCTGTCGCAACCATTTGGCAACCGGTATTCCAAAGCCTTTTTTCGGACGCTTCAAAATACTTTCAGGCAAAATCGGCGCAACTGCTTTTTTGAGCAGATATTTTGTGGTCATACCGTGGACTTTGTAAGAACTAGGCTGCGAAAGCGCAAACTCAACAAGCGGAAAAGCCAGGAAAGGCAAGCGCACTTCAAGAGAAGCCGCCATAGAGGAGCGATCCGACTTAACCAGAAGATCATCCGGCAAATAAGTAACCATATCGACTTTCATGATCTGTGAAACCACATCATCATCATGATGCCCATGTCCAAGCCTCAGCGCATCCGGAAGAATGTCTTCCTCACGAGTCAAAGTCAAAACATTGCTTTTCACAAGTTGAACCTGTTCGGAAAGAGGCAAAGAACCCATCCAGTTCAGATGTCTATCCACAGGCGAGCGATTTGCCGACTCAATAAAGCGTTTGGCTTTGAAGTCAAAACTCAAATAGTTGGTGGAAACGGGCAGGCTTCTGATTGCCGGTTCGATGACATTCGCCCGCAAAGCATGCGGAATTCTGCGCCAGACACCGGCCAGTTTATGTGCCTGATAAGTCGGATAACCTCCAAACAGCTCATCCCCACCCTCTCCGGCCAGCGCTACTTTCACCATCTCTCTGGTCATTTTGGAAAGGAAATAAGTCGGAACTACTGAGGCATCTGCCAGAGGCTCATCCAGGAAATCCCAGAGCTCTTCAAGAGTAGCCCTAGCTACATTTGGGGAAAACCAGGCCAGATGATGCTCGGAACCGATATGCTTGGCTACTGTTTCAGCATGTGCCGATTCGTCGTAAGACGACTCGCCGAATCCAATCGAAAAGGTTTTCAATTTCCCGGGTGATACCTGAGCTGCCAGGGCTGCAATTGAAGACGAATCTATACCGCCTGAAAGGAAAACGCCCACCGGCACATCTGCTATCAACCGCAAACGGGTAGATGTGGAGAGCAAGTCTATCAGCTTCTCAGCAGCTTCCTGCTCGGAAAGTTTCTCTTTGGAAATTTTCGGGGTCCAGTAACACTCGGTTTTGATCTGACCATTTTGAACAAGCAAAAAGTGGGCAGGCATGAGCTTGCGAATACCATCGAAAATAGACAGCGGCGCAGGCACGTATTCAAGAGCCAGATATTTCTGCAAGGCTTCGCCGCAGAGCTCCTTGCGCGAGCGCGGATGAGCAAGAATGCCTTTGAGCTCCGAGCCGAATATGAGTTGCCCGCCAAAAACGCCGTAATGCAGAGGTTTTTCGCCCATGCGGTCCCGGGCGATCAAAAGTCTTTCTTTTTCAGAGTCCCAGAGCGCAAAGGCGAACATGCCTTCCAGATGCTGCAAACAGTCAACCCCGAACTCTTCGTATAGATGCACGATAACTTCAGTATCGGTAGTAGTTTTCAGGGTATGACCCTTGCTCAGCACAAGTTTGCGCAGGTCCTGATAGTTATAAATTTCACCGTTGAAAACAATCCAGATTTTGCCGTCTTCATTGCAAATAGGCTGATGCCCGGTGGAAAGGTCGATAATTGAGAGCCTGGTCATCCCCATAGCCACAGGACCCATGACAAGCTCGCCGGCATCGTCAGGACCCCGGTGGTGAATGCTGTGACACATGGCCGGCAGATAGTTTTCGGCTGCTGCAAGGGGCTGGCCGTTCAGAGTCATATAGCCGACTATCCCACACATATAGTGCCTCCAGATAT
>JAIEPM010000413.1 GCA_019748395.1 Candidatus Obscuribacterales bacterium | reverse complement strand
ACCCGACCGCCGGACAGGGCGTTAATTCTGGCGCGCAGCCGAGACTTGCTGAGCCCGATATTCTGAGGTACTGCGACTGAGCCGGGGGCGAAAGCCAGGTCTTGAGGGTGCATGCGTTCTAATTCCTTGAACATTTGTTTTCCGAATTGATTGTTGGGATCCAGCCCTAGAATCAGGTCTCTGGCTTTGATTTCAGCCTCGAGGTTTTTCATTTCCTGATACATACGCTTGAGCTGCAGGGCTGTTTTTACTGCTTCCGGTACGCTCTCTGCGCTTGATAACCTGTCCCGGTTACTGTGAAGTTCCTTGAGTTCTGCAACTGATAATTTATGCTCATCGGGTAGCTTTGTGTCATTCAAGAAATTGCTAATCAAGTTCTTGAGTTCATGCTGCGGCTTGTCATGATCTACTTTCAGAAACTCCGATTTCTTGAGAACAAAGGGCTGGGTTTGACCTAAAGGAAAGCCGAATGAGGTCATTGATTTTGATGTAGAGAATTGAAGGTCGATTTTGCTGAGACCGGAATCATGTGCAGAAGCTGCTTCTTTCTTAATTTCTTGATGGGCTTTTAGATCTTTTGCTTTCTCTTGCGGGCGGGAAGCTGCCTTTTCGTTTTTTTCGGACGGCTCTTGCTCAGGCCGTTCTTCGCCTTCAGAGCTTGGTTTGAATGGATCGCTCATCTTGGCCACTCCGTGAACTCATCACTAGTATTTTATCTTGTCGCCCTTAACATCGACTTATGTTAGAATCGAGGTCACTTAGTAGGCACCATATTTGGTTGGTCATCTTTTTTTGGCTGGAGAGAGGAATTATAGATGGCGTTTGCGAACAAAAAGATTCTCTTGGCAGGTCTTGCTGCGATCCTGACTCTGGGAGCGACGCACTCGGTTCAAGCCGCTGATGAGCAGCCGGCTCTGCGTAACCCGTTGCCTGGCTCGGCAAGCACAGCCGCAATCACACCCGAGCGTGTGAAAAGAGATTACTGGCTAGCCTGGCGGCTGGCTCAATATGAATGGCTTGATAAAGTTGCTGAAGCCGACCCCCGTATAATCGCGGCAATTTGTTCGCATTCCGGTCCGGCCAAACTTCTTGCCAGACATAAGCACCTCGACAAAATCGCGGAATCCGATCACTACCTCTGCCGCCGTCTAACCCAGTGGAACGGTGCCACAGAAAAACTTCTGCGTAATCCCTATGCAGACAAAGTTATCGCGCTTGACCCTCAGGGGATGGCATATGCCCTGAACAAAAAGCCCAGCTATGGCAGAATGCTGGGACGCCATGAAATGCTTGACTCACTGGCAGATTCAAATCGCGATTTCCCGCGAGAATTGTCAAAGCATATTCGCTAGACATATAACAGCTTCTATTTGTTACGGCGGGCGCCTTTAAGGGGCTCGCCGTAACATTTTGAGCACAAATAAGGTCCTATAATTGAAGCTCAGCTTCCGGATTATACTGATGCAGGCAATTCCAGCTCTTTTAGATATTGTGCCGATTGGGCTTGTGTCCGGGCTTCTGGCCGGGGCTTTCGGAGTAGGCGGCGGTATTATTGCTGTTCCACTGGTGAGGCATTTGCTTGGATGCAGTGCCCATGTGGCGATCGGAAGCACACTGGCAATTATTTTGCCGACTGCGATTGTGGGAGCCGTTAACTATTTAAAGCAAGGTAAGTTGATTACAAGACTTGCCATGGCTTGCGGCGCTCCCGCCGTTCTCGGCACGATTGTGGCTTCCTATGCCAGCCATTTTGTGGAAGGTCAGCACTTGATGCTGGTACTTGCGGCCTTGATGTTTATTGTCGGGCTCGATTTTGTTTTTGGATTCGGAAATAAATTGAAAGCTGCAGCAGCCGATGAAACGGCCGGCTTTCAAATGGATCGCCGCAAAACAATTGCGGCTTCAATCATCGGAACAGTCGTTGGACTGTGTTCCGGTTTGCTTGGTATAGGCGGCGGGTTCATTATGGTGCCATCATTTTGTTATTTTCTGGGACTGCCTTTGAAGGTTGCATTCGGTACCTCGCTTTTGGTGGTGGCGATGGTGGCACTGCCAGGCACAGTTGTTCATGCCCATCATGGGCATGTGCAGCTTTCTCTGGTCTTGCCCTTGCTTGCCGGATCTTTGCCCGGTGCCTGGCTGGGCAGCTACTTCTCTTTGAAGGCTAAGGATCGAATTTTGAGAATTGTATTCGGGTCTATACTGCTCGTTCTGGCAATTGCTTTTGCTAATAAAGAATTGAATCTCTAAAGAGAGCTTTTTCCAGCCCATCTATTTATATTTGTCGGCTTGCATATTGTAGAGTTTGGCGTAGGCACCATTTAAGTTCATCAGCTCCTCATGTGTTCCCTGTTCGGCGATCTTGCCGTTTTCCAGATATAGAATCAAGTTTGCCATTTTGACCGTTGAAAAGCGATGAGAAATCAAAAGGGTTGTTTTATCTCTGGTCAATTCCTGGAAGCGTATGTAGATTTCATGCTCCGATTGCACATCCAGAGAAGCCGTAGGTTCATCAAGAACAAGCACCTGGGCTGAGCCGTTTCCCGAGAGCGTAGCTCCGGGAGCGCGCATGAAGGCCCTGGCCAGCGCCAGTTTTTGCCACTGGCCTTCGGAAAGATCGGATTGATCACCGTCCTGCCCGAAATATGAACCTAAAACAGTGTCGTATTTTTTCGGCAGCTTTTCGATGACAGCAAGAGCGCCGCTGCGTTTAGCTGCATCTTCAATCCGCAATTCATCATCGATGAAGTTGATCTGACCTATGCCTATGTTTTCGCGTGCAGTCATTTGATAATGGCAGTAGTTCTGAAATATGACCGCCATTTCGTCTCGCCAGCTATCAATATCGAGCTCTTTCAAATTGATGCCGTCCACAAGGATTTCCCCGTCACTTGGATCGTAAAGTCTGCCCAGCAGTTTTACTATTGTCGTTTTGCCTGCGCCGTTTTCACCTACCAGCGCAACTGATTGGCCGGGCAAAAGGGTGAAGTTCAAATTGCTCAAAACATCAGTTTCGGAATCCGGGTATTTAAATCCGACATTGCGAAACTCAATTCCCTGTTTGATTGGTTTTGGTGCTTTCAGCGCCCAAATTGGGTCCGGCGCTTGCATAGTCGCTTCCATTTCTAGGAAGCGGAATAGATCATTTATAAACAAATTGCCTTCGTATAAAGATGATGTGAACCAGATAAGGCTTGATAAACGACTTTGCAATTGCCCAAGAACACCGCTGTAAAAGTAGAACGAGCCAAGTGTCAGGCTGCCGCTGACTGTGCGCAGTGCCAGAAATGCATAAGCAGTAAAATCCACGAGCGCAGAAAGACCGCCGAGAACGCTGGCTCTGAGCCAATGTTTCTTTTGCAAATCTTGCTGTTCGCTTTGAAATTGCTTGAATATATTCAAGAATTTTTGAAGCACGAAATCGCCTAGACCAAACATACGAACCTCAGTTACGGCCCGCTTGTCCGTAAGTAGTGATTTGTAATAAGCCATCTTTCGCACTTCGGGTATTTTCCAGGAGCAGAGATCCCAGAACGTTCTTCTGTTCTTGAAGTCCAGATACATATTGGCTATCGATACTGAAGTCACGGCAAGGCAAATTAAAGGTTGCAAAAGTAGAAATGTTATTCCGGAAATTAGAAATTGAAAACCGGAATTCATAATTCCAACGAAGGCATGCAAAATTTCCATGGGGCGATGAGCGGCTTCATTCTGCGCTTTTTGAAGCTCGTCGTGAAATTTCGAGGACTCGAAAAAGCCTATATCAATGAAGCTATTCGCTTTGCGCAGTATTTTTTCATTGATAGTGCGATTGAGTTCGGCGCTCAGCCTGCTTTCAACATATTGAAGTGCCGGACTTAGTATCGCTTGAACTAGTTCACTCACTGCCAGGCCGGCTAATAGCGGAACTATGGCAGTGGCTGCCGGTGAGCTGAAAAAACTTGCCGAAAATGAAAAGCTGAGGTTCGGATTTGCAATAGACCTGCTTATCTGCTCTAGAAGCAACTTGCCTATCCACAAATTTATGATTGGCAAGGTGGCAGTTATAAAACTGAGGCTGACTGCCAATGCTGTAAATCGTGGGTTGGACTCCCAGATCAGTTTTAAGACTCTTGGTGTGCTTGAAAGTACTTTTAAAGCCGCTTTGCAGTCTTCAAAAAGCTTCTTAAATCTGGATTTCGCTTGGCCGGCTTCGTTTTCTTGCTCTTTCATTTCCGATTCCACAATGAGCGTAGACGGTGATCTTGACATTGAAAAGCAGTTTAGTCATTAAATGCCGAAATCCAAGAGCCTTGGCATCGGGCATAATATAGCTATATGGGGACCTGAAGATGTTTCATCATCGATTGCTGGAAATTGAAGCCGAACTTGCCGCCAAAGAGCAAAGCAAGCACAAGCTTGAAGTTTTGCCGCCTGAATGTCAGGCGATGCTTTCATATCTTGAAAAAAGTGTTGAGCTCAGGCTGGGTGACAAGGTGCCAAAAGACTGGGTCGGCTGGATGAGTTTTCGCCGCAATAATAAACAGTCACTGGTAATTATTCGAGGGCGAGCCTTTAAGGACGGGGCTTTCGGTCAACATCGCGCCGGTCTTGATGTGCCGATGGGACACGATGCCATTACCGAGTATCAACGAGGTTTCGACGTCACGCCGCCGCAAGATCTTGATCATTTGCTCGTGAATTTCGGCTTAGACGGCGATGAATTCAGGATCTTTCTCTGGTACGGAGAAAACATCGCGCCCTATAAGTTGATCTTTGCCGCTAATCTCGCAGACGAGCCATATAAAGAACTGGACGAGGCAATTGTCGAAGCCTGTATCTGGATAATAAAACGCCCCAAGCATCAGACGCTTGAGGCATTTTTGCGTGAATCTAAGAAATAGCGACTAAGCCAGGTGTTCTTCCTTGTGTTTTTCAGGAATCGGTATGCTTGTGGCACCCGGGTTAAGAACTTCCTGTTTTGCAGGTTCTGAGGTCTTAATCACTTCACCGACTTTTTCGGCAACCTTTTGAATAATTGACGGGGCAGCCCCTGCCGCTTTATTTGCAAAAGGCATCAGTTCAATAGGAATTGGAAAAATGAGTGTGCTGTTTTTCTCGTTGGAGACTTCAACCATGGTTTGCAATTGTCTGAGCTGCATAGCTCCCGGCGCTGTACCGATGACTTTTGCGGCTTCGGCCAGTTTTTCGGCAGCTTGCAGTTCGCCTTCGGCTGCCACAATTTTGGCTCGTCGTTCTCTTTCAGCTTCGGCTTGTCTTGCCATGGCTCTTTGCATTGACTCGGGAATTTCGACGTCTTTGACTTCAATAGCATTGACTTTAATGCCCCAGCCTTCGGTTTGGCGGTCGATGATAGCTTGAAGCTGCGCGTTGATTTTGTCGCGCTCGCTCAATAAGTCGTCCAGTTCATGCTGTCCGAGAATACTTCGAAGTGTAGTCTGAGCAATCTGGCTGGTTGCCGAATAGGGGTCTTCGATTTTGGTGACCACCTTGTACGGGTCAACCACCTGAAAGAAGCAAACGGCTGCGGTTTTAGCAGATATATTGTCTTTAGTGATTACTTCTTGCATGGGTATAGACATGGTCACCATGCGGGTATCGACTTTCTTGAATGTTTCAAAAATCGGCAAGATGAAAACCGGACCCGGACCGCGCACACCGTTAACGCGACCAAAGCGGAAGACCACGAGCCGGTCGTACTCATTGACAAATTTCAAACAGGAAAGAGCCATTGCTACCATAACGAACAGCAAACCTAGAATAAATTCCATAGAGCCTCTCCGTGGGGCAAACTATTCTTCAAGAACGCTTACAGCTTCATAATACCCGCTTCCGGCTACTCTCGCACAAAGCGGGAGATGAAAAAGCCGGAACAGCCATGCCTGGAAGGTAATAGCTGAATGTAGCCCGATTCAAGTTGCTTGCTGCTTTCTGCCCAATGTGCCTCTTCTGACCAACTTTGAAGAAGCTCGGGATTGAAAAATTTGCTCAGATTGTCAAGTCTAAACTCTGGATGCCTGCTCTTGAACCAGAGAACGATCTCTTCGTTCTCTTCCGCTTCTATGGAGCAGCTTGAATAAATTAGAACTCCACCTTCTTTTAACATCCCGGCGGCGTTTTCGATGAGCGCTTTTTGTATTTCTACAAGACTTTCGATATGCATCTCTTCTCGATGCTGTCTCAGGTCTGAACGTCTGTTAATAACTCCTGTGCCGCTGCAGGGTGCGTCCACAAGAACTGCATCACAAAGAGCCTCCGGTTTGAAACTTCGTCCGTCCGCAACTACGGCTTCGATATTGGTGAGACCCAGTCTGCGTCTTTCTTTGGCGATAAGAGAAAGTCGTTTCTCACTTGAATCGACTGCGATTATGCGACCTTTATTTTCCATCAACTCGCCTAGATGAAAACTCTTCCCCCCGGGTGCGGCGCAGAGATCAACGATCGTCCAGCCCGGCTTAGGTGCAAGGACTTTAGCGACAAGAGCGGAGGCGTCATCCTGAACCGTGAAAAGTCCTTCTTCATATCCTGGCAGTTTGCTAAGTGGTCCGCCCAGGGTTCCTCTGTCGATTATATTGATGCAATCCGGCATGAGTTTTGAAATCTCAATTTTCATGCCTTTGTTTTCAAATATATTTTTCAAGCCTTCCGTGCTGATTGCCGTCTGGCAGCAGCGCAAAGTTAAGTTCGGGATTTTTTGAGCATATTCCAGAATTTCGCTAGTTTCTTGCTCGCCAAAGCGCTTTAGCCAGCGTGAAATTAACCATTCAGGCAGCGAGTATTTTTTTGAAAGACGCGTTTCAAGAGGCGCATTTAGATCTTCCTCTTGTGCTGTCGGCTCCGCCATTTTACGGCTGAAAGCCCGC
>JAIEPM010000473.1 GCA_019748395.1 Candidatus Obscuribacterales bacterium | reverse complement strand
GAGACATGCTTGCGATTCGATATTATTGCCCGCGAGCACGTTTCGCGTGCCTATGCTTTAAGCGGCGACCGAGTTCAAAACTACAAGCAGGAATCCGCAGAAGCACTTGCCGAGCTAAGGCAGGATTGCCAGTCGACTATAAAGAGCCGGGGTGAACAAAGTCGCACCAGAATTCGCGGCGCCATCAAAAACGCTATGCAAAAAATTCAGGACATTCAAAGCCAATATACTTCATAATTTCTCTGGTGAATGTCTGTTTTATGGAGACCGGTGGTGAAACTTTTGCCTGAGAGCAAATTGCTTCTATTAGCTTTGAGCGCTGCGCTTTCCCTGTGCCCGTCCGTAGCGGCTTCTGAAGAGCAGCAAAAGCTTATTCCGACTGCTGCTGCAAGTGACTATGCTGATAGCTTGGGTGCTAAAGCCGACTACTGGCACCCTGAAAAGATGCCGATTCGTGTAATGATCGTCGCCGATCCTCGCGTGCCTAATTACAAGCCTCAGTTTAGAGACTTCTTTATTGGCGCCTGTCAAAGCTGGTCTGAGGCCAGCAACGGCAAAATCACATTTAAGTTCGTTCAGGCTGAACCATGCGATATAAAGGTTTGGTGGACTAATGATCTGAAGCAGCTTCTGAATAAAGGTGAGCTCGGGGAAGCTCAGTGGGAAAATGACCCTGACGGAATGTATCGAGCTAATATCAAACTTTTGACTTTGAATGAGGACGGCAGCAGAGGTATTAACGACCAGGAAGCGAAGCTGATGTGCTTGCATGAGCTCGGTCATGCTCTGGGCATAGTCAAACACAGTCCTTATCTGGGCGATATTATGAATGCCTGCATAGACTTCAACTATTCAACTCCGCTTGATCAGCTGATTTTAAGTCCGCGTGATAAAGCCACAATTCTCAGGCTATATACTGAAGGTGATGCTTTATTGGATAAACTATGCGCAGAAAGCGCCGACCCCCGGGCTCGCCTGATGCGGCTTTGTTTCAGAGCCGACAAGCTTGTGCAGAACGAAAAATATGAGCAAGCATATCCTTTATTGGATACGGCTTTGAGTATAGACCCTCGTTGCACTCCGGCGCTGAGTTCTATGAGCAATTGCTGTTTCGAGCAGGGAATGGATGCCTATTCTGCAGGTAATTATGAGCTGGCGGTGAGTCGCCTCAGTCGCTTTATCGAAACATCAAAAGCTCTGAACTACATGAACAATCCTCAAATTGCAGAGGCCATGGAATCATTGAATCGTTGTAAGGCAAAATTGAATCAATCCAAGAGTAAATAGTTAAGCACAAGTCGTGCTAAACTCTGCCCATGCAAAATATAGAGCAATCTTGCTACTGGCTTGCAACCCGCCCGGATCAGGGTGAGATAACGGTTTTGCAAGGAAAATTGGACGCCGACATCGTGGTTGTCGGCGCAGGCTTTACCGGGCTCTGGACCGCATATTTTTTGAAGCAGATTGATCCCTCAAGAGATGTCGTAGTTGTCGAACAGGGCGTTACCGGTTATGGCGGCAGTGGTCGAAATGCAGGTATTGTCAGTGCTTGTGTCGACCACTCACATGCTCTTGCAATTGTTCATTTCGGAAAAGCGGAAGCTGCCAGACTGGCTGAAATTGGGCAAAAAAATATCGATGAGCTTGCCCAATTCGCATTCGATTGCGATTTTGAAAAAACCGGGCAGCTACAGATTGCCTTAACCCAAAAACATCTGGAAGATTGTCGGGAGAATAATCGGGTCGCTGAAGAATTAGGCATTAATAGTTATCGCTTTCTGGGCCGAGATGAGGTGCAAGCCGAGCTGAATTCACCGCTTTATCTGGGAGCCTCCTTGGTCACCGGTGGCGGTATCATAAATCCGATTAAGCTCGTCGGCAAAATTAAAGCTGAAGCCATGAAGCTTGGCGTACGTTTCTTTGAACGCAGCCCTGTAATTGAAGTCAAAGGCGGCACTGTCGTTACTAAGGGCGGCAGCATCAATGCCCGTAAGATTGTACTTGCAACCGACTCTTATACTCACCATCTTTTCCCGCAGCTTCTGTGGCGCTTCATCCCTCTGTACGATTACATACTTGTAAGTGAAGTTCTGACCGGCGAGCAGCTCCGAAAAATCGGCTGGCAGAATCGCCAGGGCATTGTCGACTGCCGCAGCTTTTTTAATTACTATCGGCTCACAAGCGACAATCGCATTCTCTGGGGGACAAGTGAAGCGAATTACTATCCTCCAAATCGGGTCGATGAATCTTGCGATCATTCCGAGCCGCATTACCGGTCGCTCCGTGAGAGCTTTGTGCGCCACTTCCCGCAAATCAGTGAGCTGAACTTCAGTTATCAATGGGGTGGACCGATTGCATCCACTACAAGGCTAACGCCTTTCTTTGGGACTCTTGAAGGCGGCAAAGTCATCTATGCGCTTGGTTATACCGGCCATGGAATCGGTACAACCCGCATTGCCGGAAAAATACTTGCTCATATGGCCTGCTCGAAAGAGACTGATTTGCTCTCGCTTTCGATGGTTCGGAAAAAGCCCTTTCCTTATCCGCCGGAGCCCCTGCGTAGCCTCTCGGTCAATATGGTTACTAATTCTTTGCGGCAAGTGGACAAAGGAGATGATCCGGGCATTCTGTTGAAAATGCTGGATCTGCTCGGGATCGGTTTCTCAAGCTGAATATCCTCGTATTCCATGCTCAATGAGCCGCTGTTTAGAAGCAATATAAAACCCTCTGGCCTAAAGCTGTCGGTATAAAAGATTTTCGACCGGAAAGCCGTCACCGTTGTATATTGGTGGAAGGGCTTTGAGCGGCGGCTAATCCGGAAGCAGCGGGTATGGAATCACTTATCGGTTCAACAATCGATGATAAGTACCATGTTCTTAGCTTGCTGGGCAGCGGCGGATTGGGAACTGTTTATAAAGCGGAGCAAAAGGAGCTTTCTCGAAATGTTGCTCTCAAGGTTTTGCACGGTTCTGCTCTTTCCTCGGAAGAATTGCAGGCACGCTTCGAGCAAGAAGCTCGTATTCTTGCCGGTCTTGAGCACCGCAATATAGTCAAAGTTTATAGTGTCGGTGTTATTGATTCGATCTGTCCATATATGGCTATGGAGTTTCTCGATGGTCGAAGTTTGGACCAAATAATCAAAGAACAGCATTCATTGCCCTGGCAGCGAGCGGTCAAAATAGCGATACAGGTGGCAGAAGCGGCTGATTATGCGCATGAACATGGCATAATCCATCGTGATTTGAAAGCACAGAACATCATGCTGTTGCATAAGCCGGAGCCGGACTTTGTAAAAGTTCTCGATTTTGGACTTTCAAGGGTTTTCAATGAAATGGGCGATTCTGTGCAGAAGCTCACTCAAACCGGAACTCTAATCGGCAGCGTTCATTACATGAGTCCGGAACTCTGTTTAGGGCAGAAAGCTGATCGAAGGTCCGATATTTACTCGCTTGGCTGTATGCTCTATGAAATGCTCAGTTCTTTGCCGCCGCTCGATTCCGAAAACCCGATTTCTATTATCAATATGCAGATCAATGATTTGCCTCGCTCTCTGCGAAGCCGCGATTTTCCAATGAGTGCTGAGATTTCTCCGGAGCTGGAGCTGCTTGTATTTAAGTCAATGCAGAAAGATCCTGCGCAGCGTTTCCAGTCAATGGCTGAATTTGCGCAGGCGCTTGGTCTGCTTCTTGAGGGCAGAGGAGCTGAGTTGAAGCTTGGCGAAGTGCGAATTGGAAATCAGAAGGCTCGCAAAGCCGGAGCGGGGAAAAAGATTTGGCTTTGCTTGGGTGTGCTTTTGCTGCTTTCCATTGCTTTTATTTTGCCTTTGTGTTTGCAAAAGAACCGGACTGAAAAAATTGTTGCTGGAGCAAGAAGCAGGCAATTGAATAAAAGCAGGCAAATTCTTGCTGAGGCCGAAAAACTGTTTAAAAGAGGAAAGAAGCACCAGGCTGCGAGCCTGGCTAAGAAAATTGTGAACGGTCTTGGTAAGAGGCAGCAAGCTAACCTGAACACAAAGGACAGTGCTTTTTCGGATCTGGAAATTCTGTCGAGGACTTTGCCGCTTTTAAAAGATTCCGGTGAAGTTGCGTCCGTCGAGGATTCTCGCGCTCTAGAGGGGATTTACTTCAACGATAGTCCTTATATAAATAAAACGGACCACGAACTAGAGTTTGATACTGTGATGGCACAATTTGCCGCACTTTATTGTGAAACTCCGCTTTCGCTTGAATATTTGCTGAGAGCGGCAAGGATTCTGGCTGAGGAACATAAGCCTGAACTGTTGCTGGCGCTTATGAAAGAGTTGAATTCCATTTACCGGCGCCAGGGGATTGTTGAAGGCAGTCCTCGCGCCATATTAATTGATGCTTCCATGATGCTGGCTGAAGCCCGGGTTTTTCAGGCAAAGGGCGATTCGTCCGGAAGCGTCAATCAATTTAACTTGATTGAAGAAAAGCTCAAGCTTATTGATCTGGAGGATAAGCGAATCTTGCCGCTCTGGCTGGAATTGTCGGCGCAGCAATTTGAAATGGGTCAGTATGCTCGCTCGGAGGAGAGCGGATTGAAGGCTATTAATATCGCTAAACGAAACGATTTAGAATATGTCGGTTCCTATTTCGGTACTACGCAAATGGAGTGTAAGCGGCTCATTAAAATAGGTGCATACGATAAAGCAATTGACTTGATGAAGCAGGTAGAACGCTTTGAAGAATCGAAAAATCCGTCGATTGCTATGCTTGATGCGGCCCGCAGTGAAATTGCTAGATACACAAATGAAAAAACGCAGGCTGAAAAGAAATAAGAAACTCAGTTTCTAGTTTTTCGCCGATGCCAGGCCTTCTGCCAGCGTCACGAATAGCTTGACCCCTTCTTCGAGGCAGTCTTCGTGAATGTTGAATCCTGCCGAATGTACATTTTCTTTTCCGGCATTGTCGCGTGCGATGCCGAGTCCGAAATATGCCGACGGGATACTTTTGTTGTAAAACGAAAAGTCTTCGGCAAAAAGCGCTCTTTCCGCTTCGCTTAGCTCTATGCCGGATTTACTTAGAATCTTTCGGGCTCTGGCGCAGAGGGCGGGATCGTTTTTTGTGGGTGGTACGCCTGCTTTGAGCTCAACGTCAGCTTCAACTCCGTAAGCAGAAGCGAACCCGGATACGAGTTGATCAATCTTTTCTCTGAATGATTTGCCTTGAAAAAGTTTTTCGTCCATGTCGAAAAATGCTCTGACTGTTCCGCTAAGCGAAATAGTGGACGGCGCAACGTTTAGTTGTTCGCTGTCCCAGTTTGATGTGCTTATCGAGCAAATGCATGGATACAATATCGGATCGGCAATTCGCGAAGGCAGTCTTTCCAATTCCAGCGTCAGCAGAGATGCGAGGGCTGCAAGATCGTCTCTTTCGTGAACTTGTGCTGCGTGTCCGCCCTTGCCTTTCAAATTAATGCTTAGCTTGTTGCTTCCAGCCAGGACTGAGCCGTCTTTAAGTGTGTGTCTGGAGACTTCAAGACCGGGGGCGCAATGCTGGGCGATAATTGTCTCGACGCCAAGGCGTTTAAGGACCCCATCGTTTACGATATCGTCCGCGCCGCCGGCGCATTCTTCTGCCGGTTGAAAAAGGAAGACCAGCTTGCCTTTTAGTTTGCTTTTTTCAAGGAGCAGCCTCTTTGCTGTTTCAAGCAATATTGCGCTGTGCGCATCGTGACCGCAGTTGTGCATGATACCATCAATAGTGCTTGCGTAGGCGACGCCGCTTTTCTCCCGGCATTTGCGAGCGTCCATGTCGGCTCGAAAACAATTGACTGGACCGGGCTTTCCTGTGTCGAGGACTGCGATAACTGTGGTTGGAGCCGCCTCTACGCTCAGCAGATCATCGTATCCAAACGACTTGAGTTGTTTGCGAATGAATTCGGCGGTCTTGTATTCTTCTTTGCCCAGTTCCGGAACTCTGTGCAGGCTCTCGTAGTAATCTTTGAGCGTTTGTTCTGCGGGCAGCGCTGCCGGGCTGAAGCCTCCCGTCGACATTATTAGCAGGCTCAAGACCGCAATTGATGAGTTAAGGAATTTCCGTCTTTCAGGATTCAATTTCGCTGTCCTTTTGTTTCTTTCGGCTTAGCAAATCGGCTAAGGTATCGGCCAATTTGTTTAGGTCCATCGGTACAATTTCCTTGCCGCGAAGAAGTTCTTGTTGGATCAAATGCGCCATCATCGACCCGCCGACGACTGCTGTAAGTGCCTGCGCGTCTGCTATTTCCAGTTCGGGGTGCTTGCTGAAGTATGATTCTGCAACCAGCATTCCTTGTGAGTAAACTGTTTGAAAATAAAGTCTTGCCAGCTCGGGAAAACGCTCTGATTCCCCGATTACAGTGCGCAATAGAGCCAGATAATTCTTGTCCTTCTTGCGAGCCTGCACGAAGTCGCGCATCAGGTAAACGAATTCTTTTGGACTGGCTGACATAATCCGCTGCTGGAAGTTTGCGCCCATTTGCTTGACGGTTAGTTCTTCGATGATTGCTTTGAACAATTCGTCTTTGTCTGCGAAGTGGCTATATATAGTAGCTCGAATTACATTTGCTTCCTCGGCAACTTTTGCAAGTGTTGTTGCAGCATAACCATGCAGAAGAAATACTTTGATCGCTGCTTCTATTATTTGTTTGCGCTTGCTTCGGGGAGACTGGTTGGCGGCAGTTTCTTTGCGAGCAGATTTGCCTGGGCTTGTTGTCACGGGGAGCTTCCTTCTGTGCCCATAGTCTAAGTCATGCAGGGTCTTTCGAGACAGTCTTTTCTTTTAATTCATACATACATGCATGTATGGTAAGCTGCTCTCAGGATAGAATAATCTTCAAAGCGGTGTCAAGCGATGG
>JAIEPM010000277.1 GCA_019748395.1 Candidatus Obscuribacterales bacterium | reverse complement strand
AACAGCCTGTGCAGCCGCCGGTCGCGCCGCCTCAGCAACAGCCTCTGCAGCCGCCGGTCGCGCCGCCTCAGCAACAGCCCGCGCAGCTTCCTCCTGTAGAGGAAGAGATTGTCTCTCCGGCTTATTTTATGGAGCCGACTCCGGAAAAGCCAAAAGTAACGGGGCTTTCACCATATGTAGAGAACCCCGAGCCGGCTCCAAGCAGAGGCATGAAACAACTGCCGCCGTCTAAAAATGCTGCTGCCAAATCCACGCCTGTACCTGAGCCGAAGCCGGAGCCGGTGGCACCGACTCTGCCGGGTCCCATGCCGGAGACTTACAATCCGGTCGCTCCTGGTCCACCTGTGCCTGGCTGGGGTGCGCCCAAGCAAGTTCAAGCGACGGGGTCTGAAGTGAATCAGCCGAGTGTTCCGCAAGCACCGCAGGAGCCTTCAATGCCGTCAGGCAGAGCAGAGCTTTCAGCTCAACCGAATCTGCCTGTGCAGTCAGTGCAAGCGCCTGGAGTTCCGGTGCCGCCGCCGGAGCTTGCGCCGTCGTCAAGCCAGGGGCATGAGTATAAGGCCGGTATGGATATAGCTGCTTTGCATGCCTTGCGCGGCAACAGTGCTTACTTAGATCCGATGATTCAGAATCGACTGGCTCCTGCTTCTCATACCGGCGTGCCGCTTTGCCCAAGTTGTGGGAATCATCTGGAGGCTAACGCCAGATTTTGTGGAGAATGCGGCTATTCACTGCCTGCTCGCGTACTTGCCTGCAGCGGCTGCAATAATCCGCTTGAAGCAGGCGCAAAATTTTGCGGAGAATGCGGTACAGCTGTGCTGCAATCTGGTCAGGCTGAGGCAAGTGGCTCGGCAAGCGATAAAGGAAAGGCCGGCTGGATGGTGAAATTTCTCAAGTTTCTGGAGAACTGAGAATTTCGATGAATTTGCTTTTCTTGTTTCTAGCTCAGACAGGCTGTGTGAGACCGCGAGCCTTGAGAATAAGTTCGGTGCGCAGCTTCTGTAAATCCTGTTCAAGACCGACCGGGTATTCGTGCGGGTTGAGCAGGCGCTTAATAGTAGGATGGAACTTATTGAGTTGCTCTGCGACGTAAGACTTGATTTCCGGGCGAGCCGGAGGGCTGTAAACCTGCTTTCCTTCGCGGAATACAGGCACAAGCAAGTCGTTGAATTGAGTGTCGTCGGAAATTTGTTTGCGACGCGTCATATCGAGGGGGTCAACGATGACGAAAGGTTTTCGCAAAGGTGAATTGCTGTCATAAACAGCATCAGCAAGATAACGATCATCAGTGAAAAAGCGCCGAATTTGCTGAATGCCGGGAGTCGAAATTTTTGCGGCTTGCTCCGAGAGTTTGATCGTGTATTTCCAATCTTTGTTTGGTTCTTTTGTGGCAGCAAGTTTGTAAACGCCTCCTAGAGCGGGCTGATCGAAGGCGGTAATTAATTTAGTGCCCACGCCCCAGACGTTTATCTGCGCTCCCTGCGCGTTTAAGCTGGCAATAATATTTTCGTCGAGATCATTGCTGGCGACGATTTTTGTATCTGTGAATCCGGCATCATCAAGTAGTGTTCGCGCTTCTATACTCAGATAAGCAAGGTCGCCGGAATCGAGACGTATTCCGAGAAGTTTGTGCCCATCAGCTTTGAGCAGCTTGCCTACTTCGATTGCATGTTTTACGCCTTCCAGTGTGTCGTAAGTGTCAACAAGAAAAACACAGTTATTCGGAAGTGCTTTGGCGTATTCTTTGAATGCGGTCAGCTCGTCATCGAAGCTCATAACCCAGCTATGAGCGTGGGTTCCAGATACTGGAATGCCGAAAACCTTGCCTGCAAGTACATTGGAGCTGGAGTCGCAACCTCCCACATGAGCAGCCCAGCTGGCTGTCAGAGAGCCGTCGACGCCCTGCGCACGTCGGCAGCCGAACTCGAGAACGGGATCGGCACCGGCTGCATGTTTGACACGATAAGCTTTGGTGGCAACCAGGGTCTGGAAGTTCCAGATATTGAGCAGTGCTGTCTCAAGTAATTGGCATTCGATGATTGGTCCTTGAATTCGAAGCAAAGGTTCTTGAGGAAAAACAATTGTTCCTTCCGGAACACAATCGACGTCGCAAGTGAATTTCAGATTGGCAAGATATTCAAGGAAGTCCTCAGGAAAGAGTGCTTTGCCGTCACTACCGAGCAGTGTTTTTAGATAAGCGATGTCGTCTTTGTCGAAGCGGAATCGTTTCAAGTAATCGATAGTATAGTGAAGTCCGCAAGCAATTGAGAGACCGTTGTTAAAGGGGGCTTTTCGGAAGTAGAGGTGAAAAACTGCCTCTTTCGTATAGGTGCCTGAGTTCCAGTATGAATACGCCATGGTCAGCTGGTAGAGATCTGTCAAAAGTGCCAGGGACGGTCCATACAAAGTACCAATAGTGCTCACCATTAAATCCTTCCTCTTTTGGAGATAGTACCGGCAGTGGTGTCAAGAATCATGGCGGCAGCTTTGCTTGTCGATGCTCCGGGGCCTCTGTCGATGCCGGCATTTATCCAGGTTTTTCCTTCCACTTGTTCCCATACGGAAAAAATCAGTCTGCTGCCCCCATCGCTGCTTTCAGCAAGAAGCTCGCCAGCATTGCTGTTTATTGATAGAACTTTAAAATTTAGAGCCGCGCAGGAGGCTGCCAGTGCCATCAGTGTATCGGTGAAGCTTGCAGCATAATATCGCAGCATTGCAGAGGCAGCGGCCGCTTCCTCTGCGTCTTTGAATTTCTCAAGAGAGAGTTTGAGAGCTTTTTGTCTCCAGGCAAGAGATGCTTTTGCTCCTGAAATTGAGTTGAAGGTCGGCAAAGGCACCGCTGCCGGTGCAGGTCTGAGACTTCGATCCGGCAAAGCCGGAGCCAATGGTTTATCGATTTTTATGGAATCGTTAAGGGAGACGTCATTGGCAAAGTTGGCTGCAGACGGGTTCCTGCTTGTCTGATCGTCCGAGATCGTTTGAGCCTGGAGCCCAAGACAATTCAGCTGCAAGGCGCCGGAAAAGAGTGAAATGATTAACGCTTTATTAGCTGATGAGAAAGAACACATGATTGGCGGCGGCTCCCTTTGCAGCTAGAAATCCTAAACCTTCGAGCTTGCTGCTGCAAGTGCGTTCGGGTTGCAAGTAGCTCATAATATGTCATGTTCTGAATGAGCATTTCATTGTGGAAAGCAGGCTGGAGAAAATATGAATCTTAGAAGGCTGGCTATTTGTGTTGCATTCACTTCGCTTCCCTTGCTTGGGCAGGCTGTGCAAGCTGAGGAAAACCTGACGCCGAAAAATCGGCTGATCGCTGAAGGAGAAGGACTGGCTAAAGGTGGACGCTGGCAGAAAGCGCAGGAGCTGTTTTTGCAAGCTTGCTCGGAAGATCCATCCAATGTGGTTGCGCTGCATGACCTGGCTGTTTCATATGCTCATACCGACAAACTGGCAGAAGCTGCTGATTGTGAACGTAAAGCACTGGCAATCGATGAAAATTACGTGCCTGCTCATATAGAGCTGGCTTGGGTTTTAGGTCGCCTGAACGACAAAGAAGCAGCGCGTGAACATTTAAAACGGGCTCTGGAAATTGAGCCAAAAAATCTAAGTGCCAAAAAGAATCTGGAAGCTCTGAGTCTTCCTCATTCACGTAAGACAGTGCCCCAGAATCAGCCCCTAGTGGAGCTCAGTTCCGCCGCTTCTACAAAGCCCGAGCGGGTGACCGAGACAGCAGTTTCGAAAGCGCTTATCGCTCGGGCTGGCAGCAGTTTCCGACAGGGCAAGTATGCCGTGGCTAAGCGCTTGCTTGAACAGGCTCTGGAAAATTGTCCTGATTCGGTTGCAGCTAGAGCGTCTCTGGGAGTGGTCTTGGGCAGTACCGGGGATTATCAGGGTCAGATTGCTCAAGAGAAGAAGGCAATTGAAATTGAGCCTAAGAATGCTGCACTGCATATCAATTTGGCCTGGGCTTTGGCTCAGAAAGGAGATTTGCAGGAAGCCCTTGAATCTTATCAGCATGCTCTGGAACTCAACCCCAAATCTCTTGAGGCTCAAGCCGGACAAGGACTCTTGCTCTACAGGCTGGGGAAAAAAGAAGCAGCGATTGCAGTTTTGAAGGAAGCCGTAAGAGTTAATCCGGAGGCTTCTCAACTGCGCATGGCTTATGGAGCGGTTCTTCAGGGTATCGGCAGAAATCCTGAAGCTATCAATGAACTGCTCGATACAGTAAAGCTGTCTCAAAACAACAGCGATGCTAAAGTTCGTTTGGCAGCCGCTTATCTTGATGGAGCCGAATATGCCAAGGCAAATGAACTGTATAAGCAGTTGGTAGAGCGCTATCCGGCTAATGCGGAATTGAGAATCGGGTATGGCTTGTCTTTGACCAAAATGGACGACATAAACAGTGCTTATTTGCAGTTCAAAAAGGCCGCCGAACTAGACAAAAATCTGGCTGCAGCTCATGCCTGTATTTCCATGGTTGAGGAAATGCGTGGACGACTTGGACAGGCAGAAAGTGCTGCTCGCACAGCTCTGGAAAAAGACCCCGACAGTGAGTTCCTGAAGGAGTCTGCCGAGCGTATTGCCCGCTCCAGAAGTGTTGGTGAAATGTAGCTTTCGCTGATAGACTAGGAAATGAGCCTCTGGGGTCACGGAGGACATATGAACAAAGAAGCCGGATTTTTGTCTGCGTTTCTCTTGCTTAGCAGCCTCGCAATTCCTTCGGTTAATGCCGGAGGCTCTGTTGATGCGGCAATGAGTTTATATAAATCAAAGCACTATAAAGAAGCCGCGGCAGGCTTCTCTCAGGCGGTGAGCCAGGAGCCGTCCCGGCAGCTCTATCATTATTTGCTGGCCAACTGTCTGGTGCATATGAAAGAGCATCGACGAGCTGAAGAAGAATACAAAGTAGCTTACACATTAGATCCTTCAAGCAGCACCGGAGAGTTTTGTTTGCAGGCTTTGGGCGCATATAACAAGCGCTCAGGCAAGCCAGGGACTGCTTCCAACAGCGATCTGGATAAAGCAAAGGGACTTATTGAAAAACAGATCGAATTTGAGAAAGAAAAAAGCGGCTCGCTGGCAAATAGGGGTCAGAGGACCATACAAGACTCTGTAGAAGAAGAGCTGAAACAGGTTGATCAATGGATGCAATCTGAAATTCAAAAATTGAATGAGCCTTTAATTTTCAATCCCGGAGCAAGGGCAAATCCGCTGCTGGCAAACCCCGAGCTTTTGAAGGAAAAAGAAGATCAAATCAGAGCCAGTGCTGCAGCGCAAAAGGAGCAGATCAAGAAATCCGCAAAAGAGCGCAGCAAAGTTTATGAGTCTTGGAAGAAGGATCGTGAGACTTTACTGGACGAAACTGCAGAAAACCTGAAAGGTCAGCTTGAGCAGCCCATGGGTATGAGTGGTGTCAAACTCCAGAGCAAAGGGACCGGTCTATATGTCCGGTATTATGGAAAGGGCGGCAAAAATTACTGGCCAGATCCGCATCCTGCCACAGCCAGGATTGGTGATGCTGCCGCAGCGGAAGCAAAGCCGGCCGAAAATGCAGTTGAAAGCGATAAAAGAGTAGATGGAAAAGTTATTGAACAAAGAGTTCAACCGATGCTCTGAGCATTTAATTGAACAACTGTTACTTGCAAGTATTTGCAAGAAATTTTGATCTGCTATGATCCTCCTTAGTCTCGGTCGTAGGATGAAGCTGAGCAAGTTTTGTCCTACAGATTTTAAAACTAAGGGAATCCGACTCAAAACGTTGAAGTACACCTATGAGTCTTTGTCGAATCAGACGAGGGAATTAGGAAACGGAATACGTCACGGAGGGCTCCCACCTGGAGATGATTCCGGGTCAAAAAACTGCGGCGGTCCCACGGCTGAGACAGCTTTTTATGGAAGACTCAATTGAATTCAAGCTTCAAAACGCAGAAGCCACGCGTAAGCTTGGGGCAGTTCTGGGTGAGACCATTGATTCGGCTGTAGTAATTGGACTGCAGGGTGATCTTGGTGCAGGAAAGACTACGCTTACTCAGGGCCTTGCTGAAAAATTAGGCGTGGAAGAATCAGTCAACAGCCCGACTTTCCTGATGCTCAACGAATATCATTCGGGGCGAATGCCGCTTTATCACTTCGACCTATATCGCTTGCAGGAAGATATTGAAAGCGGCTCAGCAGCCATGGGCAATCTGGAAGCCGAGCTTGCCGAATTTATGCAGAGCCCTAAAGTTGCGGTCGTGGTGGAGTGGCTTGATTTGTACGAGCAATTTTCAGCCCCTTACGACGAGCTCCGGGTCAAACTCGCCTATTTGCCTGAAACAGAGTCTGAAGGACGGAGCGTTGTGATTAAGGCACGCGGCAGGGGAGCCGAATTGCTTCTAAAGGCTGTCAAGAAAGAATTTAATCTCTAATGTAAATTGTGAGAGAAAAGAAATTTTTAGTGCTTTTTTTTAGCCGTCTAAAATGCCGCTCTGCCTTAATGACGAGCGTATATGGCTTGAGCATACGAGTGTAAAAGTGTCATCCATGATTTTGACACTTTTGAAATGGCTGGAGCAGGCAACTGAGCGTGCTTTCCTGTCTTATTTTGCCGGGCTTGAAAAAAGGGTGGCAGCCATTCGGCTTAATCATCTATATAAAGAACACCGTGTTATACTCTCCGCTCGGCACGGTTCTTGACAGGTTGTGGCTCAATTCGCTTCGAAGAACGGCTCCCTGACTGAATTAAACCGTGCTCGATCAAAAAAGTAATTCCTCCTTCGCAGAATAGTAGTTGGACATCAATGGCAAAATCGCTCGTAATAGTTGAATCTCCTGCCAAAGCTAAGACGATTAGCAAAATTCTCGGTCAGGATT
>JAIEPM010000170.1 GCA_019748395.1 Candidatus Obscuribacterales bacterium | reverse complement strand
GTCGACATCAACGAATTCAAACACCGTGGCTTCAGTGCCGCTGGCGTTCCAGATTCCAAATATCAATCCAGCCAACACCAATGTATGCCAGGGCTTCGTTCCTGACTGGGACAAGCAAACCTACCTGCAAGCAGTCAAAGGTTCCAGTTTCCAGGTGTCCAAAACAGGCACCATCGAGATGAAAGCCGGAAAAATGCTGGCAGCAGCTGGTGACAAGAGACTTCGCATCGAGACTGGTGTGTCGGCAGTTCTACTCGACCCACATGCAGTTGCTGTTATCACTGCCGCAAACAATGGTGAGGCTGCAGCTCAAGTGACCGTGCTTGAAACCCCGAACCAGAGTGGTGTAGTTGTGCGCACGCCGGGAGGTCAATTCATCGCGATGAAAGCCGCTGATGACCTGAAAGTCGGCAACAACGGTCAGGCTCTTCAAGGCAATGCCGGCAGCAACTTCTTCGTTATGCAAGCCAAAGCCGACATCTCCAGAATGATTTCGGAAGACGGACTACTTCAATGCCGTTATACAACTATGCCGACCGAATGGAAGGCCAACCCGAACAATCTCGGATTGCCACCATCCAGCAAGCCGGCTAAGAGCCAGACCGGTATTGCAGGCAAGCCATTCCGTCCGATCGGACACGAAGTGCTCGCCAACGGTTCAAGCTCCGAAGCAATCGCCAGCGCAGCTGCGATCGGCACCGGCGGCAGCACCATGATGGAAGCTATCGACGGCAAGGATGCTGCAAACATCGCTATCAAGAAAGCTCCTTGCGTGAGCTGCGGATTCACGGGTCACAAAGAGCACCTGGCAATGGTTCCGGCTCCGGCAGCCAAAGCAGCTCCCTCCGTTCCGGCAATCGCCAGCAACGCTCCTGCTGCCATCAAGCAAGTCAATGCAGGCGAGCAATTCATCAGCGAAGGCAATACACTGATAGCGCCGGATAAAGACACCGTGGTTCGCACCAAGCATGCCACCATCCAGGTCAAGAAAGGTGCAGTGGTTGCAGTCGTAGTCGAAGCTAACTCCACAAGAGTGCTCGACCTCCACGACAATCATGCTGGCGAAGTACGTGTCAGCTTCGGCAAGCGCCATGTCGAACTCCGCCCGGGATCTGAAATCGACCTTGTCGAAGGTACGGTTCTCGATGGACAGAAGCTCATCGCCCGCGCCGACAACCTTGCTCACCGCAGCATGGAATTCCTCTCCTACGACGACAACAAAGTTGCAGTGCTGAGCGAATTCTCGATGGTGGACGCATTCATGAAGCACCCGGTTCTCCTGCAATTGAGACTTTCCGATGACGCTCAAGACCAGAAGATCCTCAACCAACTGGCTAAGACAACAGCTGCCCTCTTTGTTGCTCAAAAAGCCGCTCGCGGACCCTATTACTCCACCCCTGGAGCATTGGGCGTAGCTTCCAAACCGTCCTCAACGACCAAATAAGGCACTGAGACAAAACAAAGTAAAAATACAGCGGACTGAGAAATCAGTCCGCTGTCTCATTGTATAGATGAATAAATTACGCTGCTTGTAACACAAGGGCTATGCATGGCATAGCCCCTACCCCCAGACAAGATCGCTAGGACCTGTACCATGCGTAGCCCAAAGCCTTAACGACAATTTTTTGAAATTCAAGCTAAATATTCACGCAAGTCAGTGCAGAGCTTGAGGACAATCCGGGGACAATCAAAGGACAATCGGAACTCGAAGGTCTTCTAAATTTGGATGCATAAACAAACCAGTTTTGGAGGATTCAAATCATGTTCGACGACATAATCAGCGGTATCGAAGACACAGTGAGTTCGGCAATCAAGCCGGTCGGCTCTGTTTTTAAGGAAGCTTACAGCGACATCTCTTCTTTCGGCAGTGCTATGAGTGCCGGTCTTAGTGGTGCCGAATCAACAGTCTCCAAGCTCTTTGGATCGGTGGACATTTTTGATGCAGGCTCCTCGATTTTCGAAGCCGCAGAAAAGGCGCTCCCGACAGTCGCCGGAATTGCTGAAAGCACCGTTCTTGGACCGGCGGTCTTATTGCCTGAATTAGCTCCGGCGATCGGAGCTCAATTTCAACGTGTCGCAGAAGACTTGAATCCCCAGCCTTTACCTCCTGGACCTGCCGAGTACTTAGGCGGAATCAGCAAGATCTTCGAAGGATTTGAAAGACAGGCTGAAGATCTGAATCCGCAACCGCTTCCGCCCGGACCTCCAGTTGAGCAGATATTCTCACAAGCTTCCCGAGCCGCGGAGGAACTAAATCCGCAACCGTTGCCGCCGCATCCGGAAGCCCTTTTCTCAGAGCAAAGGAATGAACTCAGCATGCCCTTCATGGCAGCAGATCAACTTTCTGATGCTAACGAACTCAATATGATACAGATTCAGCAGCAGATTTCCCAGAGACAAAATGCGATGCAGATCAGCTCACAATTGAACAATCGCCTGAATTCATCGATGGGAAAAATCCTGAAGAATATTGGCTAAAGAGTGAAGCTTTTATGAATCAGCCTGAGCAGAGTTTGGACTCGAGTCAAGGACGGGTTTAACCTGAAATGCCGGTCTGAGTCCGTTTAGAGCAGCAAGAATTACAGACCCGTTGTTCAAAACTGTTCCTTTCAATGGACCAATCAGACCGGACACCGAAAGCAAGAGTCCAAGCCAATTCGGCAAACTTACGAGGAGCATATTTTGACGCATCGAAAACATCGCCTCGCGAGAAAGATTGAGCATGGAAGGCAAATTTTGCAAGTTGTCATCGGTGATAATAATGTCGGCGCGATATCGAGCAAGGTCAGTACTGTCGCTCATTGCAATGGCAAGATCTGCCTGAGCCATAGCCAGTGCATCGCTTATATCGTCACCGACAATCGCAACTCGGTAACCGCGCAACTGGTAATCTCGAAGCAGATCAGCTTTTTCTTCCGGAGAAAAATTCGCGTAGATTCTATTAGTGCCTATTTCAGAAGCGATGCGTGAAACTGCAGCACTTGAATCACCTGAAACCAGAACAATTTCTGCAAGACCCATTTCTTTCATTGATTGAAGCGCAGCCGCGGCTCCACTACGAAGCAGATCTCGATAAGAAAGAACACCGGCTAGAACTGAATCAACAGCCAGGTAAGCAATCGACTCTCCCCGTTTTTCAATATTGCAGACAGCAAGACTTGCAGCACTAGTATCAATATTCAGTTCATTCATCAAACGCAAGCTGCCGATTGCGACTTGCCGGCCACGGACTTCAGCCGTCACACCTAGACCGGGGAAAAGAGAGGAATTATGCCGCTCCGGAATGCTGATTTTATGCTTCTTAGTATGTCTGTATATGGCTCGGGCAGCCGGGTGGTGATAACGGTACTCGGTAGCAGCTGCAAACTCGAGCAATTCATCAGTGCTGAAATCGGAAACACTAAGTATTTCGGTCAGCTCCGAATCGCTGGAGCGAACAACACCGCTTCCGGCAAGAATCAGAACATCTATATTGGAGAAGGTTTCAAGAGCATAAGCTGTTTTAATCAGAACGCCCTGTTTTCCGGCTTTGTACATATATGCTAATACGGCAGTAGGCAGAGCGATTCTTATACCGGTCACAAAATCAAAGCAAATAATAGTCAGTGCCTGATTCAAATTACGCGACAAAATAAATGCAGTTGCAGCAAAAAGAAGAATCGGTGTAACTACACTGTAAGCAGTTTTCAGAGACTTTCTTTGATAGGCGGTTCGATAAAGTAGTCGGCGCCTTTCCCGCTCGGTAATGCGATCTTCAAGGCGTGGTCTTAAGACTTCAGTGCAACTAAGGTAAAGCTTGCCTTCAAGCACGATACTGTCGGCCAAAACCAGAGCACCGGCGCTCAGTTCCACCGGAAAAACATCACCGCCGGAGCCCGCCGCAATCACAGTTGCGCTTCCCTGGCTGACGATTCCGGCTACAGGAACTTTTTCACCAGTGTAAACAACAATTGAGTCGCCGACTTTGAGCTTCTCAACTGCAACTCGCAAGCGACTCTCATTCTTGACTAACCAGGCTGAGTTTCGAGAAATGCTCAAGAGCTCGTCCAGCATACCGGAGCCGCGCTTTGCAGCAAAATCCCGAATGTATTCACCACCGGCAATCAAAGCAAGGAGCGTCGCCGCAGGCAAGTATGCAGACTCCAGAAGAAGCAGCAGCACTGAAGCAGCATCCATAAACTCAACAGCCGGACGACCTTCCTCATAAAAGGTGCGCATGCCTCTCCCGACAAGAGGAAGAGTCGCCAGCAAGAGCAAAGCCCTCTTGATAAAAACCGAGAACGGCAATGCGGAAGCCGCCAGAGAGAGCAAAGCAGTTGCGATTTGCAAGGACGGCGAGACTTCAAGTGTGCCGGCCAGTTTATAACGAAGACTGCGCTCTAAACGCTTGCCGGGGTCTTTACCAAGCCGCAAATCCGCTTTCATGATCGACCCATCGTCAATCAGCTGCAGCTCTTTTTCGGGAAAAAATCGCCTTTCGTCAAAGAAGATTGTCAGCGAAGCACAATCAAGATTCAATCTTATGAAGCGCACACCGGTAAAATTTTGCAAGAATGCATAAAGATGCTCGGAATAAACCGGATCATGCTTTATCCGCGGTATGCGCAAGCGTATGCGCCCTTCGAGGCGATGAAGAATTTGATATTGAAATGCGGGCACAAATTATTCCGCAGATTTTTTGCTTTTCTTCTCAGCAGAGGCTGCCGGTTTGAGCTCTTCTTGCATCGCTTCCTTGCGTTCGCTTTGCACTTCAGCAATCAAATCGCCGCCCTGCTCTTTCAGTTCGGCCACAAATTCTCTGGCGGAGTCCGAAGCATCCATGCCTGCTTTGATAACACTCTTGGCAGCACTGCGCACCACTTTTCGACCCGGTCCGCTTACGAGAAGCAGAGCCCCAAGACCAATCAGCCCCCAGCGTGTTCCGAGCACTTCCAGTACTTCTTCAAACATGGACTTCTCCCTCTTCAATCTGCCGAGCTAATTATACATTCATTTCTTGAAGTCACTTTTTTGGCAGGTCTGCTCTCTAATATAAGACCATGAGAGCAGAGTGAATCGCTGTCGGAGGAACGCGGCATGTCGAAGATGTATCACAAAAACCTGGGAATTGTTCTTCATGTGGAGGACAAGCGTCAGGAGTCCGGACGCATCACCAGACAGCAAATGCAGAGCATGAGAGCGACGCAATCCATCAAAATAAAAATGGGATTGATGGCAAGACTCGGAAGATTCGCAAGATCCATTAAAGAAAGTCTGGGAGCCCTTTTTTACGTCCCTGACAAGCAAGTCAATCGCATGTGCGAAAATTATGGTCATATTATCAAAAACGTTCGCTGGAAAGGCGCCCTGCCGACCTGCGCCGATTGTGGTCGCAAAATCACGGATTCGTCCATGCTCAGAAAGGCAATGCCGGCAAATAATCGCTAAAAATAGAGAATTCCTTTTGCAGGGCGGCTTTAGAAATAGAGCCGCCTTTGCTCTGTTCTCGCCGCCACGGCTGCTATAATTTGCCTCGAAAGATCTTTGCGCCCTCCTGAGAGGGCTCTAATTTGTCAACGCTAAAACCCAGAAATAAGCAGGGGAGCATATGAGTTCAGAGATTGCTAAATACATCGACCATACACTTCTGAGTCCCTCAGCCACAAGCCAGGAAATAGAAAAGCTTTGTGCCGAAGCTAAAGAACACGGGTTTTATGCAGTATGCGTCAACCCTTATTATGTGCGCCACGCCGTCAAATTGCTTTCTTCAAGCAAAGTAGCAGTGGCTACGGTTATCGGCTTTCCACTTGGACAGAATCTGACCGACATCAAAATTGCCGAAACACAAAGGGCAATTTCCGAAGGCGCCGAAGAAATCGATATGGTCATCAATATCGCTGCTCTTAAAGACAAACAAATCGACTACGTTCGCGACGAAATCAAAGCGATCGTAAAAACGGCTAAAGACAATATCGTAAAAGTCATTATCGAGTGCGATCTGCTTAGTGACGACGAGAAAGTTGCAGCAACTCGAGCAACTGTCGAAGCAGGAGCAGCTTTTGTGAAAACCTCGACAGGATTCGTAAAAGACGGGAAAGGTGCAACTGTTCAAGATATAACTTTGATGAGAGAAACAATCGGCAGCGCCAAAGTTGCTATCAAAGCCAGCGCAGGCATCAGAGACTACGCGAAAGCAAAAGCCCTGATTGACGCCGGTGCGACGCGTCTGGGCACTTCTGCCGGTGTTGCGATTGTGCAAGGAAGCGTAGCTAAAGCAGGTTATTAAAACCTGGCACCGCCGGCGACACCACTACCCGGTCGAAGCAGCGAGATTAAGCGATTCTCAGAATTGAAGCTCAGAACCCTCTCTCAGAGCGGCTTTTGAGCTTCTTTTCTTTCGTATTTCCACTAATAAAAGTCAAAGATTCTTTTCGCAAACTCATGCCGGACGTATACAATCGATCCGGCGGCTTCAAGCAAGGTTGGGTGTTAATATGGCAGACATAGCCAAACTGAGCAGTTCGGAACTCATTCAAAACTATAGAAATCCCGACGCGTCCGCAGAAGTTTTACTGCAAGCCGCAAAAGAGCTGCCCAGCGCAGCAAAAGAGCTTGCTCAGGAAGCATGGGCACATCCTTTAGACACAGCCGTTCATGCTGTAAAAACAGCCGGAAGCGGCATGCTTTTCGGGGCGGCTCTGGGTTATCTGGTGCCGGGGCGAGGTCCTTGTGCGGCGATACTGGGCGCAGCTTTCACAATACCGGCAGTAACCGGTGCCTACCGCCGGGTAAATCAGGCGATGCTTGATGCACAACACAGCAATGCCAATATTCGATATATTGCGCACGGACTTGCTCG
>JAIEPM010000585.1 GCA_019748395.1 Candidatus Obscuribacterales bacterium | reverse complement strand
CAGCGGCGCCGGTGCCGATTCAAAGCAGAAAGCTTTAGAGTAATCAAGCGCTTCGGGTAATGTAAAGACTTTTGATTCGTTGTACTTTATAGAAGCCCTTTAACTGTCAATTATCAAATGATTCAAGGAGATGCCATGCTTTTGGGCAAACGCTCATTATTATGTTTGCTGCTTTCAGCTTTTTTATTTGAAGCTCAGGCAATTGCAAAAGAAGCAGAAGCTCACAAGCAAAAACCATTGATAATTGCCCATCGCGGCGCGAGCGGCTATCGACCCGAGCATACTTTGAGAGCCTATGAGCTTGCAATTGATCTGGGAGCCGATTATATAGAACCGGATCTTGTTTCCAGCAAAGACGGTATTCTGATAGCAAGGCATGAAAATGAAATCTCGGGCACCACCGATGTTGCAGAGCATCCCGAGTTTGCTGCGCGTAAAACTACAAAAAATATTGACGGCAATAAACTGACAGGCTGGTTTACCGAAGACTTCAGTTTTGCCGAGCTGAAAACACTGAGAGCAAAAGAGCGCCTCCCGGAATTACGACAAAGAAACACTATATACAACGGGCTTTACGAGATCCCGAGCTTTCAAGAAATAATGGATTTAGTGAAGCGAAAAAACAAAGAAAAGCAAAAGCGTATCGGAGTTTATATAGAAGCAAAACACCCGAGTTATTTTAGGAGCTTGAAACTCAGTCCTGAAAAAAAGATAGTCGAAATTCTTGAAAAGAACGGCTACAAAAATGGAGAAGCGCCCGTATTTATCCAGTGCTTCGAAGTTGAGACTCTAAAACAATTACACAAAAGCTCAAGCTTCAAACTGATTCAGTTAATTGAAGAGAACAGCATGCCCTACGATCTTGTCCTTGCCAAAGATCCCCGCAAAGTCGAGGATCTGCTAAGTCCCTCCGGGCTCAGCGAAATAGCAAAATATGCTTACGGAATAGGACCCAGCAAAAATTTGATCTTGCCCAGAGATAAAGATGCGAATTTACTTAAAGCTACAAGCCTGGTCTCCGACGCGCATAAGGCCGGATTGGCCGTGCATCCGTGGACCTTCAGAAACGAGAATTCATTCTTGGCTTTAGACTTACGTTCATCAAAGAAACCGGAGGCAGCCGGCGAATACGGCAAGGCTCTAAGCGAATACAAAATGTTCTTCGCTCTCGATGTAGACGGTGTTTTCACGGAGAATCCAGATACAGCACGAGAAGCTCTGGACTAAGAATTTACCGGCGGGGAGCCTATGCTTTCAGAGAATCTCAGCGGTCAAATTCTGGACGATCGATACCAGCTTTTGGAAAAGCTGGGTGCAGGCGGCATGGGCTCGGTATACAAAGCCGTTCAATTAGATCTCGGCAGAACAGTCGCCATAAAAGTTCTGCTTGCCGACTCTCTCTTAGACCCGGACAGCCGGAAAAGATTTCTGCGCGAAGGGAAAAGTCTGGCCGCCCTGAAACACCCTAAAATAATCGCCTTTTATCACTTTGGCATCTGGAAAGATAAGAGACCTTATATCGCCATGGAGTATGTGGAAGGAGAAGATCTCCGCAAAATTATAAACAGAGAATCGAAGCTAAGCTGGCAAAGAGCTCTGCAGATCACAATTGAAGTTGCCGAAGCCATGCAGTATGTTCACGAACAGGGCATCCTCAACCGCGACTTAAAAGCTCAAAATATTATGCTCAAGAAAGAGGAGGGTGGAGAAAGCGTCAAAATCATCGACTTCGGACTGGCGAAATTCAATAAAGAAGACGAAGGCTTAACTCAAACAGGAAGCCTGCTCGGCAGCGTTCAATACATGAGCCCGGAACAATGCAAAGGTCTGAGCTGTACTGCCGCATCGGACATATACTCATTAGGATGCGTTCTTTATGAGGCGCTGAGCGGACGGCCCCCTTTTGAAGCCGAAAACGCGATTGCGATTCTAAACATGCATGTGAACAAATACGCAGCAAGACTCTTGCAAGATTCCGGAAATCAAGCCTTTCCCCAGGGGCTTGAGAATTGTGTGTTTAAAGCCCTCGCCAAAAATCCGCAAGACCGTTACGCAAGCATGTCGGATTTTGCAAAAGATTTGCAGCTGATCCAATCAGGCAACTGGCAGGATCTCAGTGCTCAAACGGGAGTCATTGAACTTGCTGGAAAATTCGTAAAAAGAAGATCAATATGGCAGCCAAAAACCGCGCTCCTGCTTTTAGGACTGCTTGCCGTTTTCACAGGCGTTTTCTTCTTGCTTAGCGATCCAGGCTATACGCTTCTCCAAATTGCAGAGCTTGAAGCAAAACCCGGTATTGGAACTATCGACAGCCTCATCAACAATTCCAAAAAGCAGAGCTCTGAAAAGCGCTATATTGCAGCCTCATTACTGGCTGAGTCTGCAAAAAAAATGCTGAGAACTCTGCACTTGAACGCGGCAGAAGAAAGCCTATACCTGTCTAAGATATCCGAAGTCTTTTATCTTTCAAAGCAAGAAGAAGTAGCCGGGCAGTGTGCCATAGAGAGCTTGAATTTAACGCTTGCTTTAGCCGACTCTAATCCCAATCTGGTCTTCAGAGAAAGCGCTGCGCCGGTAGAGCTTTCTTGCAAAGTTCTTTCTCAACTCAGCTCAAGAATTGCAGCAGCAAACTACAAAACACTCAGAACATTGAGCACACGCCTCAACGCAATAAGATCCTTCTCCCCCAAGGCCAGACTCGAGCTGCTTCAAGTATTAACGAATATAAGGCGCAGAACCATGGCGACCAGAACAACAATCATGAGCGACGAAATAGCCACGGGCACAGCATATCTGGAACTCGAGAACTATAAACAGGCAATTCCGGAACTGGAGAATGCCTGGCAGCTGCTGAAAGAGAATCGTCCATCAGAAACGGGCTTCAGAAGCCAGCTTATTCCGCTACTGCTCAAAGCCTATGCGCAAGCAAAAGAAGCGGAGAAACTCAAGGACTTAGTCTCAAAACTGGAAAGCGACAAGCATATTCCCTTTGAGGAGATTATTGCAGCGCAACGAAATCTGGGCTCGCTATATTTTCAAAAACGCCAGTACGAAAACTCAGCCCGTCACTATAACGAAGTCATTGACAGTGCAGTTAAATCAGGCAAGCCTGAACTGATTGAATATAACGACATCGTTTATTTCGGCTTCTCGATGAGGGCTGATCAAAAATTCAAGGAAATATCTTCCAGACTTGAAGAATTCTTGAGTTTGTGGAAAGCAAAAGAATATCCTCACAATCTTATCTATCTGGGATTTATTCGAGAACAAGCCTTGAGTCTGAGCCTGTCGGCGCCAATGAGCGCAAGAAAATTTGCAGAAGCAACATTAATAACTGAAGAAAAGTCAAAATCACCAAATGAGGAAGTCATATTTGCCTGCCTAAATAGTCTTGCCGATATTGAGCTTCGCTCGCATAATTACAAACTCGCAAAGCTCGGAGCAAACAAGCTAATCGCGGCAGCATACAAAGATCAAACCCTGCTTTATCCTCAAGCCCTTTTCATCGGTACGCAGCTGAAAAGCAGAGCACTGCTTGCTGAGTCCAGGAAAGCGGAAGCTTTTAAGAACTACGAGGAATGTCTTAATCAAGCAGCTAAACTCAGCGACCCCTATAGCAAAGGTTACGCTTTTGTTCTAAGCGATGCCTGTATTTTCTTTTCTGCTGAGGGACAATCGGAAAAAGCCATTCAAACTTTGATACAAAACATCCAGAGATGGCATAGTTTGAAAATACAAAGAACCTACGGATACGCAGTTTTGGTGAGAAGTCTTTACCAGGTCTATATGCATCAAAGCAGAATTGAAGATGCCGAACAGATGCTCAAAAAAGTCAGCACTGAAGTTCTCGATAGCAAAAACGACCAGAGCCCTATCCCTAGAGTCCTTTGCCATATTCTCTTGCGTCAACTCTATCTAGAGACACGGAGAGAAAAGGAAGCCGAAGCCGAATCAGTAGAACTCGAGAAACTCCAGAATGCATATTTCAATGCACCGGATATATTTCGGCAGGCCAAAGAAATAGCCGGTCATAAATGAATTAAGGATGTTAACTTTTGCGTGATTCGCATTAGATTAAACGCCGCCGGTCAGGCAAAGAGCGTATGCTTTGCAGTCATATCGACCGGCCTCTCGACTTAAAGGGGAATTTTGCATGTGCGGTCTCGTAGGAGTAGTCGGAACAGACGACTCAGCGTATGAGGCTTATGTCGGGCTCCTGAACCTGCAGCACCGGGGGCAAGATGGCGCCGGAATACTCACTGTTGACACCAAGCGTAATCAGTTTGCCTTGCAAAAAGGCAGCGGGCTTGTAGAAAACGTCTTCTCAGAGCGCAGTTTCAGAGCACTGCGCGGTCCGGCAGCAATCGGTCACACTCGTTATGCCACCATCGGTCGCCGTGACCCGAACCTCTTACAGCCTTTCCTAGACAGTCACAGCGGCATAGCGATTGGACATAACGGCAATATAGTCAACTGCTATCACTTGCGAGAAGACTTGCTGCGCAGCTATCAAAATATTACTTTTGCCTCCGAATCCGACTCCGAAGTTATTTTGCAACTCCTTTCGACTTTCTTGAAAGGTGAGTCGCCCAATGACAATGAAACATTATTTGCAGCGATCGGCTACGCCATGTCCGAGCTGGTCGGCAGCTATGCCGTGGTCGGTTTATTGAAAAACTGCTCTATATTCGGTTTTCGTGATCCAAACGGTGTCAGACCACTTTTCCTTGGCAAGAAAGAAGAGAATGTATATGCCTTCGCCAGTGAAACAGTTACTCTCGACTACCTCGGCTATTCTGAGATAGAAGAAGTGGCTCCCGGTGAAGCAGTGATTATTCCGCTTGGCGGCAAACCCGAACGCAAAATGCTTTTCCAGAAATCATATTCGCCATGCATGTTTGAATGGGTTTATTTTGCCCGGGTCGAGTCATGCATGGGTGATACTTCGGTTTATCAAGCCAGATTTCAACTTGGTCTTATCCTTGCTGAAGAAATCAAAAAACGGGGAATCGAAGCCGATGTTGTTTTGCCGATTCCGGAAACCAGCCGTATTTCAGCCGGAGCAATGGCGGAAGCCCTTGACTTACCCTGCCGCGAATTGCTTATCAAAAATCGTTATGTGCAACGCACATTCCTTTTAGATGATCAGGCGGCAAGACAGCTGGCAATTAAAAGAAAGCTTTTCCCCATATCGCAAGAAATAGCGGGAAAGCGCTGCCTGGTCGTTGACGACAGCATCGTGCGTGGCAATACAGCCATGCAAATAGTCAAGCTGATTAAACAAGCCGGTGCCAAAGATGTAACTCTGGTATCCACCTGCCCACCTATTGCCAGCCCCTGTTATTACGGGATCGACTTCCCGAGCAACGAAGAACTGGTTGCCTATAATCGCAGCGAAGAGCAAATTGCCAAAGAGCTTGGCGCAGACCGTGTTGTTTATCAATCGCTGGACGGACTGAAACGAGCGCTGGGACAGGCTTCTCTTTGCACAGGTTGCTTGACCAAGGAATATCCTACAGACGTATCGCACGGTTCGCAGTTCGAAGAACAACGAAATATAGATAGAGGTAAAAGCCTCAGCGAGTCTTTATAAACGGAGAAAAGAATTGAGCACTGCCGAGCAAAAAAAGCTGAAACTCGCTTATGAAGGATCAGTCAAGCGCGTCTGGCAGTGCCCCTGGCAAGAGGATGCGCTTCTTTTCGAGTTTAGCGACGATTATTCAATTTTTGATTGGGGCAAAATGCCCGACCGCATTCAAAATAAAGGTCTGGCTCTTACAGTATTTGGAGCAGTTTTTTTTCAAAAGCTCGCAAGTCCTTCATTCTGGCAGGACCTTGGCCGGAGCAAGATGGCAGAGCATCTGAACAAAGATTATTTGAAAACTTTGTTTGAAAACAGCAAAATGCAAGAGCTTGAAAAAAAGGGCTTGGAAAGTCATTTTCTCGGTCTATTAAACGAGAATGGAGAGTCCCTGAGTATCAGTGCGGCTGCAGCTTCAGACCGCCCGGTTTATATGATGGTTCGAAAAGCCCTGGTTCAAAGACCGGAAGCTTTTACAGTCTTGCAGCAAAACATTTTTGCTTATCCACGCACCGACACAAGCGCCAAAACACGCTTAATACCTCTGGAAATTGTTTTTCGTTTCGGCATGCCGCAAGGCAGTTCGCTGAAAGCTCGTCTTGAAAAAGATCCGTCTTATGCTAAGGTGCTGGGACTCGGCTCTCTGCCGAAAGAAGGTCAATTTTTTGAGCGCCCGGTTCTTGAGTTTTATACAAAACTGGAACCTAAAGATCGCTTACTCTCTTTGCAGGAGGCTCTTTTGATCTCGGGCCTGTCCAAAGAAGAATTTACTAGTTTGAGCGAAATTGCGCTCTTATCGGCACTGGCTTTATTTAAAGTTTTTGCGGAAAGAGGCATCGAGCTATGGGACGGCAAGTTCGAATTTCTTTTGCATGAAGGTCGAATAGTCCTGGCTGATAGTATCGGACCGGATGAACTGAGACTGCTTTACAAAGGAACTCATTTTTCCAAAGAAATCATCCGGCAAGTTTACCGCGACAGTGCCTGGGAAAAAGCCCTCAAAGAATCTCAGAAACTTGCCGCTGAAAGATGCAGCCTTGACTGGAAGGCTATCTGTAAAAACGAACTGAAAGAAAGTCCGCCCAAATTCAAGCCGGAAGTAAAAAATGTGCTGGACAAACTGTACGGCAGCCTGGCCAATGTTCTTAGCGGCGAAACGCTTTTCGCCGAGCATCCGAATCTTGACGAATTTGTAGCTTCGGCTGAAATACTCAAAGCTCAAAATTGCAATTAAAAGGAGAAGC
>JAIEPM010000124.1 GCA_019748395.1 Candidatus Obscuribacterales bacterium | reverse complement strand
TTGCGGTTTTTCGCTCTCCGGTACGCTCAATTTTTCACCGCGTAATTCAGCAAGCTTTTTATAGAGTTCTTTTTCTTCTTCCGACAATTTGAGTGGTGTTTCAATCAACAAGTGCACAAGTTGATCGCCGCGCTTCTCTGAATTGCTCAGATAAGGTACGCCCTCGGAACGCATGACGATCACCGTACCCGCTTTTGTGCCGACTGGCACTTTAAGTAAGCGTTTGCCGCCCACCGTATCGATGACCATTTCAGCTCCAAGGGCTGCCATGGACATGCTGATTGCTTGTTTCAAATGAATTGTGGTGCCTTCGCGTATGAATTTTTCATGTTGTCTGACATGCACAATCACATAAAGGTCGCCGGTGCCCGCACCGCGCTTGGCGCTGTCGCCTTCACCTGAAACACGAATTCTCGAGCCCGTGTCAACACCGGCCGGAATCTTAAGTTCAAGACTTCTTTCCTGTCTGAGCAGCCCTTTACCCTTACAGTCATCACAGGGCTTCTCGACTTTGCTGCCTTCACCTTCGCAATGTGGACAGGTGGTAATTTGAGAGAACTGTCCAAAAAGTGTAGAAGTAGTTTGTCTGACCTGCCCGTGACCACCGCAAGCTGTGCAGGTTACAGGGTTTGAACCGGCAGCTCCGCCCGTGCCGTTGCAAGTTTTACAATGGCGCAGATGCTTGATGTTGATCTTTTTCTCGACTCCGAAAACGGCTTCCAGAAAATCCAGTTCCATGTCGTAGCGCAGATCCGAACCTCTGGTTGCCCCCGGTCTTCGACCGGATGCGCGCATGCCGCCGCCGAAAAAGTATTCGAATATTTCTCCAAGATCGGAAAAGGCGCTCATATCAAAGTCTTGACCGTATCCGGCGCCTGCCCCGGCGCCGCCGCGCTTCAAGCCGTCTTCACCGTAGCGATCATAAAGCGTTTTTTTGTTTTCATCCGAGAGGACTTCATAAGCAGCGACCAGCTCTTTGAATTTAGATTCATTGCCGGTGTCCTGATTGTCCGGATGCAATTCAGCGGCTTTCTTGCGAAAGGCTTTCTTGATCTCGTCGGCGCCGGCGCTTTTGGCGACGCCCAGAATTTCGTAATAGTCTCCGTTAGCCATTTTTCAATTCACGACGTGTTCCTATTAAGTTTCCAGTTTAACTGGAAATGCAATTATCTACCAGAAAGATCCATTCATCTAAGATTCAACTGAATCCGCTGCCGCAGCCCGTCCGCTGCTATAGAGCACGCGTCCGACTTCCAGCAAGGTCGCATCCAATCTGTCTACATGAAGCTTCAAATCGGGCGAATCGCCCTGCTCAAGAGCTGCTTTGAGAGCATCGAGGCTGCGCTTCACCTGATCCAGGAAGTCCTGGTCGACAACGCCGCTGTATTTAACCAGTGTGCGCTCGGCATCGGCGAGCAGCGTTTCGGCTTTCATCTTGGCACCGATGATGTCTCGCTGTACTTTGTCTTGCTCGGCGTGTTCAAGAGCTTCTTTTTCCATGCGCTCGACATCGCCCCGCGACAAACCGGAACTGCGTCTGATGGAAACCGATTGCTTGTTTCCGGAACCGGCATCTTTGGCGCTTACATGAACGATTCCATCTGCGTCGATGTCGAAGGTAACATCAATTTTGGGTATGCCGCGCGGCGCTCTTGGGATTCCGTCCAGAACAAAGCGTGCCAGCGATTTGTTGAATTTTGCCAGTTCGCGTTCGCCCTGCAAACAGTGTACTTCCACGTGAGACTGTCCATCTTCGGTGGTTGTGAAAGACATGCTTCTGCTTGTCGGAACAGTTGTGTTTCTTTCGATAATTTTGGTGAACAAACCACCTGCAGTTTCAATACCGAGAGAAAGCGGCGTGACATCGAGAAGCAATACTTCTTGAGTTTCACCGGTCAAAATAGACGCTTGAATCGCGGCGCCCAGAGCCACGGCTTCGTCCGGGTTTACAGACTTGACCGGGTCTTTCTGGAAGAAGCGTTTAATCGCATCTTGAACTGCCGGAATTCTTGTTGAGCCGCCAACCAGCAAAACGTTCTCGATTTCTTCGGCGCTTAGACCTGAATCTTCAATAGCTTGCTGCACCGGCTCCATTGTGGATTCGACCAGATGAGCAATTAATTCGTTGAATTTTGCTCTGGTGAGCGAAGCCTGGAAATGTTTTGGACCGCTTGCATCGGCAGTTAGGAAAGGCAGATGGATCTCGCTGACCATCGCGCTTGAAAGTTCGATTTTTGATTTTTCTGCTGTTTCTTTCAATCTTTGAACAGCCATCAAATCATTCGATATGTCTATGCCGTTTGATTTTTGAAACTCTTCTTTCATCCAGTCGATAATCGCCTGGTCGAAGTCATCGCCGCCAAGTCTGTTGTTTCCGGCTGTGGCTTTGACTTCAAATACGCCGTCTGAAATTTCCAGGATGCTGACGTCGAAAGTGCCGCCGCCAAGATCATAAACAAGAATTGTGCCGTTTTGCTCGAGCTTGTCGAGACCATAAGCAAGTGAGCTGGCAGTCGGTTCGTTGATAATGCGCAAAACATCAAGTCCGGCAATCTGACCGGCGTCGCGAGTTGCCTGTCTTTGTGAGTCGTTGAAATATGCAGGAACTGTGATGACTGCTTTAGTAATGGATTCGCCGATGTATGCTTCTGCATCAACTTTTAGTTTTTGCAAAATCATTGCCGAAATTTGTTCAGGCGTGTAGGCATTGCCATCGATTGTGACACGATGATTACTGCCCATTTCACGTTTTATGGAGAGTATTGTTCGCCCCGGATTCGTGACAGCCTGTCTTTTGGCAAGGTGTCCGACAATGCGCTCGCCGGTTCTTGTAAAACCGACAACTGACGGCGTTGTGCGTGAACCCTCGGCGTTTGGAATAACTTCCGGCTTGCCGCCTTCCATTACTGCGACACAGGAGTATGTCGTTCCAAGGTCTATTCCAATTACTTTCTCGGTTGTCATGCAAGTCCCTTTATAGTCACAGCTCTCTTGCGATCAAATTGGCTTCCTAAAAGTCGTCCAGGTTTCCCAGGTCATAAACTCCATCGTCGGTAGCTTCAATTTTGACGCTACTGGCGGCTTTCACTTTCGGCTCTTCGGCTTTGGCTTCAGTGTCGGCTGATTTTACTTCGCTGGCAACGGCTGCCGGAGCTGCCTCTGCTTGAGCCTGGCTTTCTTCTTTTAGCTCGCCAACCGTTTCGATTGTGACCGAGTTGTTCAAGGCTACGTTCACCAGGGCCGGTCGAATCACTCTTTCTCCAAGTGTGTATCCGCCTCTCAATTCATGCACAATGGTGCCGTCCGCGTGCTCGCTGGTTTCAATTTGTTGAACCGGCTCATGAAAACGCGGGTCGAATAGAACACCTTTGGTATTTAATCGTTTCAATCCTGCCTGCTCAAGACACTGGTTGATTCGGGAAGCAACCAGCTGGAAGCTCTCAATAACTTTGTCTGCAGGTGTTTCGGGGGTTAGATAAAGCATTGCTCTATCGAGATCGTCAAGGGCTGGAATAATCGCTTCGGCAGCTTTTCTGACACCGGCATTGGTGAATTCTTCACGCTCACGTTCCATTCTTCGTCTGAAATTGTCAAAGTCGGCGGCCATTCGTTTATATAAATTTTCAGCATCGGACGCTTTTTGCTCGAATTCTTTTACTTGCTGCTCGAGCTCTTTGACGCGCCGCGAGTCTGCTTGAGAGCTCGGCGCAGCTTCAGGTTGGGGTTCATCTCCGGCATACATGGCTCTGAAGAATGCTTTGGCAGCATCCATTCTGGACCCCTTTTCTTCCCCTTCGCTGGCTTGGTTTTTCTCGTCGTCGTCCGGCATTACGGCCCCCTGCCTCCTTTATTCGACATGCCCACCCTGGAGCTAGTGCAACCAGTTTAGGCTCTTAAATAAGGTTTTCCCCAGCAAAGACTCTTGGCATCGCCAGAGCCTTTACTCTGAGACTTCCTCAAAGCTAATTTTATGACAGTCGCTAGCAAAGCTCATTAGCTTTGGCTTTTTCCAACAAAGTAAGTATATTAAATGCGTTGATTTCTCTCTCCCTTGGCAATTCATGGGGGACTTCGGTTTGCGCAGGAGCGGAAATGTTCGCAACAAAACAAGAAAAAACCGGTCTTTACTACGATCTGAATGCTCGTCTGGTCATTTATGCCCCTGATGCTCTCGGCACTGAGAGCTCAAAAACAGCAGAAGGCGTGCTGCGTTATGCCTCAAATCCAATCGTGGGTGTGATTGACAAGAGCCAGGCCGGCAAAACGGTCAGGCAAGTTACCGGAATTCCACTGGATTTGCCGGTTTTTGCCAGCCTCGAGGAGGCTTTAGAGCTTAAACCTCAGGCTCTTTTGCTTGGAACTGCCTGGTCCGGCGGCGGTTTACCGCCATCCTGGAAACCGGATTTGCTGAAAGCTCTGGAAGCCGGGCTAGATATTGTTAATGGATTGCATGATTTTTTGAGCGACGACCCCGAGCTTTCAAAAGCTGCAGAAAAAAATTCCTGCAAGCTTATTGATGTCAGAAGACCTCCCGAGCATTTGCCGGTTGGAACTGCTGCTTGCCGTAATCTCGATTCATTTGTAGTTCTGACGGTTGGGACCGACTGTTCTGTCGGGAAAATGACTTCTTCGCTGGAGCTGGCAAAAGTTGCTCGCGAAAAAAACAAGAAAGCTGCTTTTGTAGCAACAGGACAAACCGGCATCATGATTTGCGGCACAGGCATTGCCATAGATCGCGTTATTGGTGATTTTATGTCGGGTGCTGTTGAGCAAATGGTTCTGGAAGCGGCAGTCGATAATGATTATGTTTTTGTGGAAGGACAGGGCTCCATCGTTCATCCCAGTTTTTCAGGCGTCACACTCTCTTTGATGCATGGTGCTTGCCCGAAGGCATTGATCCTTTGTCACAATGCAAAACGCAGCAAAATCAAAGAAAAGGGCATTGATATGGACATTTTGCCGCTAGACGAACTTGTCTCACTTTATGAGCGTCTTTGTTCTTATTTGCAGAAAACTAAAGTTCTGGGAGTCGCATTCAACACTCACGGAATGTCCGAAGAAGATGCAGCCCAGGCAATTGCATCTGCGGAAAAACTGTTGAATATACCTGTTTGCGACCCGGTTCGACAGGGTGCCGGCCGTCTTTTTGATGCTATCGAAAAATATAAGGAGTCTTTGGCATGAGCGTAGAAAGTAAGACCAAGCTCGAATTCTCGTTCGAATTGCTGAAGCTTAGAACCCGTCATCCTTTCGGCATTTCTTACGGAAGCTCATCGGATAGCATAAATGTTCTTTTGAAAATGCGTTTTGCCGAATTTGAAGGATTCGGTGAAGCCTCTCCGGCTTCTTATCACAGCGAGTCTCCGGCTACAGTTATGACTGTTCTGGAAGAGATCAGGCAGAAAGATTTGCTCGGTGATGATCCGTTTGCAATTGAAGAAATTTGCCGACGCATGGACAAGGCAATTGCCGGAAATTACTCTGCTAAGTCGGCTGTGGAAATGGCTTTGCAAGACCTTTGCGGCAAAATTATAGGCAAACCGCTCTATCAAATTTTAGGGCTTAGTGGTCTTGATGCGCCAATCACCGACTTTACAATCGGCATAGACAATCTTGAAGTTCTGGAACGCAAAACTAAAGAGGCGGTGGCTGAGGGTTTTAAGGTTCTCAAAGTGAAGCAGGGTACAAATTACGATCGCGAAATCATCACCTGCATTGCCAAACATGCAGCCGATCTCCCTTTGCGAGTAGACGCAAACGGCGCTTGGACGCCTAAGCAAGCAGTCGAAATGTCTAAATTTCTGGCTGAGCATAACGTTCAGTTCATCGAACAGCCTCTTCCCAAGCACGCTCATCTGGAAGAATGGCGTTTTGTAAAAGAGCACTCGTCGCTGCCTGTTTTTGCCGACGAAAGCTGCTGCCGCTCCAACGATGTTGCTCGACTGGCTTCAGTCGTGGATGGAGTCGTGGTTAAACTTGCAAAAACCGGCGGCATTTCGGAAGCGATTCGTCTTATTCACACGGCCAGAGCTCATAATCTGAAAATCATGTTCGGTTGCATGCTCGAATCGTCTATAGGAATCAGTGCGGCTGCTCAAATTGCATCCCTTGTCGATTATCTTGATCTGGACGGTGCCATGCTTCTTTCAAACGATCCCTTTGAAGGAGCTGTTTATAGCGACGGCAAAATGCTGCCTTCAGAGCTTCCCGGTCTAGGAGTGCGTGAGCGAAAGTCTTAGCTGAATTGACTTAGAGGAAATCGCCGCTAAATACATCTTGCGGACGAATCCATTCAGAGCCGACCAGAGTATCTAAAAGGGGAATTGAGTTTTCACGCAATTCTTGCATTGCCAGTTCAAACTGAGCGACAGTGAGTTTGCCCGATGAAACCAGCTTTTGAGCAAACAAAATAGAATCAAACTCTTCTGAGCTGAGTTTGCCGTTTTCCACCAGATAATAGCCGACTTCTCTTTCGTCGCTGCTGCCTCTAAATTGATCGAGAGCTGAAGCCAGTTCTCCGGCACTTATCAGAGTAGAGAATTTGAGCATTTCTTTTAAGGGCATCATTTTCTGCTTTGATGTTGATTCGGCTGAAGGTCCGCTGCCGTCTTGCGGTCCAAACATAACCAGGTCATATTGCAAACGTGCATTTGGATTCTTCAAAACGTCATGTGCCAGGCTGAGCGAAGCCACAAACTCTTGAAATTGCCAGGATTCCATAGTTTGCTCTTTGAGCTTTTTGTTCAGTTTCTTGATTTTTTTCAAGAAACTTTTGTGCAGTTCTTCGTAAGGAGCTGTGGAGGGAATCGCCAGGATCT
>JAIEPM010000169.1 GCA_019748395.1 Candidatus Obscuribacterales bacterium | reverse complement strand
TGAAGGAATTTTTCAGCAGCCTTGCGAAATTCCAGCGCTGCCACCATCGGACCGACCGTGTGCGAACTGGAAGGTCCTACGCCTATTTTGAAAATATCCATTGGACCAATATGGTCAGCTTCGAGTCTCATTCTTGTTACTTCTTCTGGCGAACTGCTTTTGATTTGATTATGGCGCCATTTACTGGAAGTCTGCTGAGCGCAGGACTCCAGATGAAAGGCTATCATGTCGGGCTTAAGACCATGGCTGTCCTGTTCTATTTTTAAGCAGGCGCTGTCAAGCGGCAGCTTGAGTGGGGCTTTTCTGGTATAAATCAGTATTTCAAGCAGTTCTTGCGGTGGAATGCCGCGGATTCTTATCTTTGCGGAGGTTTCCATGCTGACCCTGGTATCGCCTGAGATTGACGATTACTCGGTATCCAAGAGTGAGCCGACCAGTGAGCTCCTGCAAGAACTTATTGAAATTACTCATCGTGATACTGAACTCCCTATCATGCTGACAGGTCCTCTGGAAGGACGATTTTTGAAAATGATGGTGCAGTTGATTGGAGCAAAACGTGTTCTGGAAGTCGGTATGTTTACCGGTTACTCTGCGCTTTCTATGGCGGAGGGTTTGGCTGCTGATGGAGAGCTTATTACTTGCGACTTAGATCCGCATTGCATTAAAATCGCACGCAGCTTTTTCGAACGCAGTCCGCATGGCAAAAAAATTCAAATCAAAGAGGGTCCGGCTCTTGAGACCTTAAAGACTTTGACCGGTCTATTCGATCTCGTCTTTATCGACGCCGACAAGGTCAATTATCCGAATTATTACGAAGCCGCTCTGGCGCTGCTTCGTGTCGGTGGCGTCATGCTTATCGATAATGTTCTATATAGCGGTGCCGTGATCAAACCGGATTCCGAAAGTGCGGCCGCAATTGCTTCTCTTAACGACAAAATCGCAGTTGATGAGCGTGTCGACCGGGTGCTCTTGCCTATTCGCGATGGAGTTTTTGTAGTTCGAAAACGCTGAGAGTGCAAGCTTGAAATTATTGGTATGAGTTAGGACTGGGGATAGAACAATGCAAACTGAAACGAAAACCGGAGAGCTCGAGAAGATGAAAGTGAAGCATGCACTTCTTCCTGAGGCTATCGGTAAGCGCGTAATTCTGCAGGGCTGGGTGCGCTCTCGCCGCGACTCGAAAGGCGGATTTTCATTTATCGACCTGAGCGATGGTACGTCGATTAAAGGGGTTCAGGTCATTGCTGAAAAAACTTTGCCGAACTATGAAGAAGAAATTTTGAAATGCGGCATCGGCAGCAGCGTTGAAATCGTCGGCAACATTGTGGCGTCTCCGGCAAAAGGGCAAGCCACTGAAGTAAAAGCCGAGTCCTTGAAAGTATTCGGTTATGCAGATCCGGCAACATACCCCCTGCAAAAGAAAGAAACCTCTTTTGAATATCTGCGCTCAATCGCGCACCTTCGCCCCCGCACCATGACTTTTGGTGCTGTTTTTAGAGTGCGCAACGAAATCTGCCGCTCAATTCACAACTTCTATCAGGAGCGTGGATTCATCTACGTTCATACTCCTGTAATTACGGCTTCCGACTGTGAAGGCGCCGGTCAAATGTTCAAAGTCACTACGCTTGATCTTTTGAATCCGCCCAAGCAAGCAGAGAATGCCGCTGAAATTGATTTTGAGCAAGACTTTTTCGGCCGTCCAACCAACCTGACAGTAAGCGGCCAGCTAGAGGGCGAGTGTTTTGCCACAGCATTGCACAGCATTTACACATTTGGACCGACCTTCCGCGCTGAGAATTCGAACACAACAAGACATCTTGCCGAGTTCTGGATGGTCGAGCCGGAAATGGCTTTCTGCGACATTGAAGGCGATATGGATATTGCCGAAGATTTCTTGAAGCGCATCTTTTCCGATGTTTTGAAAAATTGCCCGGATGACATGGCATTCTTGAATGAGAAAATCGACAACACTTTGATCTCGACTCTGCAAGGAATTGTTGACAGCAAGTTTGAACGTGTAAGCTACACCGAGGCTGTTGAAATTCTGGAAAAATGCGATGAGACGTTCGAATTCCCTGTTAAGTGGGGCATCGACCTGCAAACCGAACACGAGCGTTATTTGACCGAGAAAAAATTCAAGAAGCCGGTTATCGTTTATAACTATCCGCGTGAAATCAAAGCTTTTTACATGAAGCTGAACGCCGACGGCAAGACCGTATGCGCCATGGATGTGCTTGTTCCTAAAATCGGCGAAATTATCGGTGGCAGCCAGCGCGAAGACAATCTCGAAACGCTGGAGTCTCGCATGAAAGAATGCGGGCTTCATCCTGAAGAATACTGGTGGTATTTAGATCTTCGTCGCTTCGGCACCGTACCTCACGCCGGCTTCGGTTTAGGTCTTGAACGCTGTGTTCAATTCGTAACCGGCATGGGCAATATCCGCGATGTAATTCCTTTCCCGCGCACTCCAAAAAGCGCCGACTTTTAATAGTCCTTGCAGGCAAGGGCTCGGGCTCCATTTTTTAAAGACCTCAGTCGATCAGGTTGGAATGTTTGGACAGCGGCTCTACGCCTAAAGGCAGAAGCTCTTTTGAACTTGAGCCGAATGAGGAACTGACCGCTAGAGCTTTTATTCTGCTTGCTGAAAGCGTGGGAGTCGGAATTTCTGCTTGCGGAATTTTTTCAGGGATGACTGGAAATTCCTCTTTCCTGAGACAGGATGCCATATATTCAAGCAGGCTGACTGCGACTGCAGCTGCTGCCAGTATCGGCAGGAAGCAGCAAACGTAAGTTACAGTCGAGTTGTAAATGAAATTGTCGAGGCGTGGCAGGCTCAAGCCCTTCTGCAGATGATGCAGATTCTGTTGCACTGCTAGCACCGCGGGCAGTGCCAGCAGCAGGAACCAGATTGCTGAACGCGTTTTTTCGCCCAGAAGACTCTTAACTCTCAGGAAACGCTTGCTGTGAACATAGCGATTGTATGCCTGAGCTAAAACTATGAGACCGAAAATTGTGCTGCCGTGCTGCAAGAGATGCCAGAGCGTGATTCTATAATCGGAAATTGAAAAGAGAGTCGGGGTCATGGCTGAAAACTGTCGAACGCACCAGCCGTTGGCGTGAGTGAAGCCGTCCCAGATAATATGCGTCCAGGCCCCGAGCAAGACTGAGACTGTCGCAATCGAGATGCTCTTCAGCCCGGGCAAAGAAAGGACCGGAAAAGCCGAACTCAAAGCTTCTCTATGCGGATGAGCAAGAAGTCTTGCAATTGGTCTGATGCTCAAATAAAAGAGAGCAACAATCATCAATCCTGCGGGCAGATCGAAACTGAGACTGCCCAGGAAAGAATGACCGGAGATACTCCAGTGCCAGTTATGCAGGTAATATCCAAGGTCCGGAGCGATGCTGCCTGCCATTAATGCCACCAGATTCAAGTATCTTGGGCAGTATTTTCGCAAGGGCAGAACTGCCGCAGGATGGGAAAAAGTAAATGGCATTTTAGTTACGCTTGAAAACCGCTTCGCCGCATCTTCTCTACGCTCAAAGTAACACTATTTTGAGGCTTCGTGTATTAGAAAGTCGGAGTGGATTCCAGCATCTGAAAGTCTTTGTCGGGCAGGCGGTTTCGCAAGGCGGGCTTGACAAGAAGTGGCTCTTCTCAAGTGTTGAATATTAGCGTTTTTACAGTTAGCGGAACTGAATTGTTATTTGGGATTGCCTTTCCGATATCTATGTAATCGCCAATACTGCTGTCGACGTCGTCCAGGATGATTATTTGCAGTTCCCGGCAATATCTTTTTATCGTCTGACCAAGTGCCAGACCGATATCTTCTCTGGAAAGAACGATGAGCGGAGCTTTCGACTTGCTGTTTAGATGGCAGTCGGCAAGGGCTTTGGCCCAGCATTGCAGTCTGTCATATGAAAGTTTTGATAAGTCGCAAACAGCTAGCGCGATGGCTTCATCAGCTTCGCCCCTCATTTCCTCACACAAGTAGGCACTTAATATCGATTGGATTTCGTTAGCAGCAAGATTTTCGTCGCCGGGGCGAAAGGGGCGAATAATGCGGGCGTTGCGGATTGGTAAAGTGCCGTCCGAAACCAAAATCGTAGAGCCGCTCAACTGCAAGCTATGCATTCCGGCACCAATTACGGTTGCTCTAATTCCATCTTCTGCAAGACTGTAATTGATTTCCTTTTCTTTTAAAGCAGCCAGCATTGCTTCTGCCAGAAAGATGCCCAGATCTCCAAAAAGATAGGGATTGTCGAACTTTTCCCTCATGCAAGTTGCTACGCCGCCGGAGAATCTATATTCGTCGATTTTGTAGTTCTGGCTCAGGGCTTCCGATTGCAGAAGGCGTTGGACTATTTGCGGCGGAGAACTGCTGCTTGCTGTATGCAAAATTATTTCTGCAAGTAAAGCGCTGACCAGTTCGAGCTGGTCTTCGCTTATGATTTCACCCTGTCTGAAAAGATTGAGTTTGGCTACTCCATCAAGAAAAGTTTCTCCGGATTCGCTAAGAGCGCAAAGTTTATTTTCCTCATCAAACTGAATGCAGCGCCCGCCTATTGAAAGGCATGCGGAATCTATGAGCTTGCCGTCGGAGAATACCGAGAAGTTGGAGGTGCCGCCGCCGATGTCGATATTGCAGATTGTTTTTTGCTTTTGTCTGGACAAAAATTCTGCTCCGGAACCTCGACCGGCAAGCAGTCCTTCAAGCTCCCAGCCCGCTGCTGCCACCACGAAATCACCGGCTAATTTCGCAATGGCGGCGCTTAGTTCTCTGGCGTTTCTCAAGCGTGCCGTCTCGCCGGTAATTATTACTGCGCCTGTTTGAATTTCATTTGCTGAAATTTTTGCTTGGGCATATGCTTTTTTCAAAAGCTCTGCAACCGCCTCTGCATTGATTGATGAGTCAGCGTTTAGCGGCGTTCTGTAAATTTCGCTTTTAAATATGATGGAGCGTTCGAGCACTGCAAGTTTCGGTACGCGGGTGGCAGTCTCGCTGTTTCCCAGTTTAAGGCGACTGATGCTGAGATGGCTGGTGCTTGTACCGATGTCGATGCCGGCTGAAATTATTGAGTCTGCCATTTCAATGTTCAGCCTGCTGTAACTTGACGCCGCTTTTTTTCAATTTGAAGATTCTTTTGATCAATTGCACGATATAAGCGCCGGCTTCAAGTGCAGGCGTCCCGCCTTTGTGGATGTTTGAGACGACCGTTCGGTCCGAACTGATTGTATTTTTTCCCGGATTGAAAGTGATATAAGCACTCAAACTCTCTGCGGTGCTGAGACCGGGACGCTCGCCAATCAGGTTGATTACTAGTTTTGCATTTAGAGCCTCGGCAATTTGATCGGCAATCGCGACTCTTCCGTATTGAACTATTACAGGTGTTCCATAGCTGTAGTTCTCCAGTCTCAATCCGTCTTGCAAGATTAAAAGCAAATCCGGAAGATTCTTTTCCACAGCCTTGGCGGAAAGTCCGTCACTGATGACTATTTGAACATCAATATTTCGGCTGCAATTTTCAGTCAATTTTTCAAGCGTTTCCCGGCTGCAAATTTTGCCGCGCGGCGGAACGCAAACGAATTCTGAACGACTTTCGCAGATACTTTGAACCTGGCGGCAGCCGTGATTCTGTTCCATGCTTTCAATAAATTCGCGGCTCAAGTGACTCTGGACGGCATCGCGGGCGCGCGCATGGTCGCTTCTAAACTTCAGCCAGCTTGATGTTAAGGGGCGTGTTCCGCAGCGGCCGACGTTTATGCGTGCCGGTGTAAGCTCTGTATAGTTAGTTTCAGCTGCCATTTCTCATTCACTCAAGACCTGACTATAATACGCTTTCCGACTGCTTTTATGTTTAGCATATTCCTAAATTCAGGCAGTCAGCGATAAGGTAGAATTTTGCGGTGCTGAGCCTGCGGCAATCTGCTTGAAGAAGGATGCTTGAATGAAATTTACTGCTTTTGCAGGCAACCGGAGCTTTACTTTCTCCACGCTTAAAGAAGTTCTCGCTAAAGCTAACGAGGAAAAATCGGGAGATATTCTTGCCGGCATTGCCGCCGAAACAGAGTTGGAGCGCATGGCTGCTAAGCAGGTGCTTTCCGAACTCAATCTTGCGACTTTGTTTGAAAACCCGGTTGTTGAATATGAGAATGACGAGCTTACAAGGCTGGTCGCCGACAATCTGGATCAAGAGGCGTTTCAAAAAATTCGCACCTGGTCGGTGGCGGAACTTCGCGAGTTTCTTCTTTCTTGCCGGGTTGGCTCTGAGGAGATAAATGCCATTCGCGGTGCATTGAGCGGTGAGATGGTTGCCGCTGTTTGCAAGATTATGTCTAATATGGACCTCGTTTTGGCTGCCAAAAAATGCCGGGTCATATCGCGCGCTAAAACGACGCTGGGTTTGCCGGGAGTTCTTGCCGGGCGGCTGCAGCCGAATCATCCGGCAGATTCAATTGAAGGAATAACGGCTTCAATATGTGAGGGACTTTCTTATGGCGTCGGGGATGCTGTTATAGGAATCAACCCTGTTTTCGACACTGCCGAGACGGTTGCCAGGCTTCTTCAAGCAAGTGATGAGATTATACGCAAGTTGGAGTTGCCGACACAGAACTGCATTTTGAGTCATATAAGCACGCAAATGAAAGCGATTGAAGACGGTGCTCCCGCCGGGCTGATTTTTCAAAGCATCGCCGGCAGCCAGAAGGCTAATACCGCTTTTGGTATCAATCTTGAATTTCTCATGAAAGCCGACTAGCTGGGCGCGAGAAATTG
>JAIEPM010000533.1 GCA_019748395.1 Candidatus Obscuribacterales bacterium | reverse complement strand
AACTTCATTTGCCGGGCGGCGACTTGGAATGCTCAAAGTTCCTGAATAGAACGCCGAGTTGGAGAAGGCGATAAGCTCACGGTATTCTGAACGATAATGAATCTGCAATGACCTGGACGGCAATACCGCACTTGCAAGATTCAATAGATCCGGACAGTCTTTTATCTCCCGCCGATTCCAGGCTTCCTCGATGCGATCGAGCTCCGCCTGCGGCAGGTACTCGTCAATATCCTCATCAGGTTCAAAAGTTTCGTCATTTTGAACCCGCGCCGCAAAGAAATTGGGCGGCGGCATCTGCTTCTCGTCACCGCTTACAATCGCTCGTTTAGCACGGAACAAACAGGGAATCGCATATTCAACTAATAGCTGCGAAGCTTCATCGAAAATTACAGCGTCAAACAGACCTGCGGTCAGTGGCAGCAAGCGACTTGCAGTTTCCGGGTTCATCAGCCAGATTGGACGCAAATTCATTAAGCCGAGCTCAGTACCATTTGAAATGAGCTCACGCAAACGACGGGCTCTTGCGCCACTCAATCTCGTGATGTCTTCCCATTTTTTCGGCGCAGCAATAGGAGCATCAGGGCTGGGTTCAGCAAGAATTTTCTTATTTAGCTTGCGCAAAACCTCGTCCGATTCGGCAAGGCTTGTAACCTTATAAGTGATCTCTTCCTTAGCAATCGTTCTGGCAGGCTCTTCGGTTTCAAGCTGACTCTTCCAGGCAAGACAGGCTTCCCGTCTGATTACATTTCGAATTCTGCCGAGCAAATCAAACTGAGGAGAACGCGGATTGAAATCAGACGATGCCAATAACTCAGCCTCGTGTTCCCTCAACAAAGCAAAAGTTTCAAGCGCCTGCGGGCTGAGCGATTTTGCTCTCAGCCGGAATTCTTGGTATGGAACAATCGTCAGCAAGAAACGCTGCATATAGCGAACCGCTTCAATGTTTCCACGTCCGGCGGAAATAACCCGCTTTTGCGCCTGCAGCCACTCATCGTCGAAATACTCGGACAGCCGACTTAAGCTATTGAGACTCTCGGTTTTAGCGGCATGGCGTTTAATCACGCCTTTTAAGACGTAATTGAACTCGTCGAAAGCAGTGGATTCAGCCCTTCTTGCAAATTCCCTGGCTTCGTCCGGCAATGGACAGGAGCGCAACTTGGAGGCGAGCTCGGCCACGGGGGCAAGCTGAGACAATAGGATGGAAACAGCGTGCTGCAATCTTTGCAAATCAAGCACCGTATCAACAGGATCTAATCGAAGTGTGCGGCTGACCCGCTCATAGACTTCCCGGTGTGTGCGCAGCTCAAGCTCAAGTTTGGCGGTTCTCAGAAACTCAAGCATCGAAGTGTCGTTAGCCGGATGGCCGAGAGCCTTCAGGTAATTCTTCAAAGCATATCTGTTGAAAGCACGAATCGGATTTATTTGATCGAGAGCGCCTCCGGCTTTTATAGCCGACTTAGCCATTGCGATTTTTCTCCTCAGAGTAGGAGTCGGCAACTTAGCTAGTGCTGCAAAAAGTTGAGGTGAGTGATCATCTCTGTTCAGCTTGCTCAGCGCATCGGAAACCTGCATGAGAGCATTAATAGCCTCGTTTCCAACCGAAGTTCTTGATACTCCATCTTCAAAGAAGTTGCTGACCCACTTAGAAAGATTGAGCCTTACGTCTTTTTGAATTCCGCGAATATACTCTTCGTTTTCTTTCAGCCAGTTTACGTAAACCGAAATATCATCGACATCAGCTGATTTTGGATACTGCGCCAGCGTCGAGAATCGATGTTCTTCAGAGCGAGCAAAACGAGTGAACTCGGACCGTATCAATTGAGCATCTGCTTCATCCGGCGAAAATACTTTCAAGTCCTGCAAGGGCGAAATTTCAAATTTCGATTCAAGCCAGAGATTTGCAATCGAAACACATTCTTCAATTAGTGCGGAAACGCCGGCATTGTCATAGTCTTTTAGAATCGCTCGCAATCGAGGAATCTTCACCAGAGAAGGAGACACTGCATCAATCCGAATGAGCTCTGCCAGAATGTTTCTATAGCTCAATCCAACTCGCGAATCGATATCATGCAAAGCCGAATGGTGCTTGTTAATGTCGGCATCCAGACTTTGCAGCCGACTCATCAAGCTCGCCCTATCCTTCCGCAGTTGAGCCACAGGGGCGCCGATTCCAGCAGCTCGCTCATCAAGCTGCTCGCGCAAAGCTCTGATTACCGATTGCCGATCTCGTGAAATGTCGGTGATATAAAAGAGACGACGGCCCAAACCTTCGGCTTTCAACCTTTTTTCAACTACGGTCAATGCCGCTTGCTTCTGGCATACTACTAGAGCCGTTTCGTTTCTTGCAACGCAGTCTGCAATTATATTGACGATTGTCTGGCTCTTGCCCGTGCCGGGCGGTCCTTCAATATGCAGCCCCCTGCTGTTGCGTGATTGCTGCACCGCTATTTCCTGGCTGGGATCTGCCGCAATAACTCCGTGGTCTGCCAGGTCAAAAGCGGCTGCCGGAGCTTCCTCCAGCTCAGAGCTCTGGGGCTCGCCAGCCGGAGCTACGCGCAAAGCCAGCTCCAGAGCCGTTCCGGCAATTGGCTGATCGCAGATGTTGCGGAGATCATCGGCCACAGCTTTACCTGTGAAATCACAATGAAACAAGGCCCCCGAATACGACAGGAAAGCATTTCCTAACTCAGCCACGGTTTCCTTGCCGGGAATGTTCACCAGCGACTGATCAGCCGACTCAAGAAAGCGACTAAGCAGATCAACTATAAACTGAGAGCTGCCGCCTGACTGATTCATGATTTCATCAAGTGCCAGCTTCCACTTTTCCTCGTCTTTTGGACCAAGCTCGAGTATTCCGGCAAGAGCAGGATTAAGCCGCACTTCATCGCGATCCTGACTGCTGCTTATCGACACTTTTCCGCGACTGCCGATCTGGGCATCAATCCGAACAGGAAACAAGAAAACCGGGGCGACACGCAATTTGGTTTTATTTTCATCGGCAGAGCGAGTTTTCAAAACAACAAAAGGAAAGCCAAGGAATAGGCTGTGCTTTCCCGTGTCTCTGCGGAAGATTGTCGTTTTCTGAACGAGACCACGAATTCGACGCTCAAGCGATGGAGTAGCTTCAAAAGCTTCCGCTTCAATATCAATTGCTGAAGTAGTTCGCGAAAGCAGGTGCTCAAGAATTCTTTCCGCACTTTCTTGACTTGCACCCAACTCACGAATGTCGAGAGTGCTCGAATTGCGGGTTACTCGCAAGAGAACAAGCGGTCCCTGGTTAATCGTCGCCATAATTCGGCGCTCGCCGAATTTTAGAATCTCATTAATGTATTGATGCTTAGGAAGCTTTAGCCATGAGGCTTCCGGCACTGCCAGCAATACCAGACATTTATCAAGCGACAAAGCTCTTTCAAGGCGGTATGTATCCGCCCAATTGTCAATTGCTTCGATTCCGCATCGAGCAAAATCACCGAGCCTCGCATCAATAGATGCGTAGATCTGCGACTTGGATAAAGACAGGTATTCGGCAGCCGCTTCCTTGTCAAACTGAGCCGGAGCATTCTGAGGGTTGCCCTTCGGACGTCTCGGCAAAACTTTCAAGGACAACGCAGCGGCATTCTCAAGCAATTGATCCGCAGTAATAAAATGGTCAGGACTGGCGCATAGCAAGATGATCAATTCTTCTTCGCTTAAGTGCTTGCGTTCAAGCAACGACGCAAGATATTCATGCTCGGAATCCGGAAGCAGTTTTCTTCTGCGCTCCCACTCAGATTCCAGATGCTCTCGAGAAGTCAAAACAAGGACTTTCAGCAATATGCTCTCGTCAATCGAGATATTAGCTTCCCTGACTTTCTTCTGAACATTTTCGGTGCGTTCGCTCAATCCGCAAATCAGGCAAAATAATTCACCGGACCTCAGACTGTGCCCATTTTGACACTGCGTTTCAGGTTCAAAAAGATCATCTTCGTTTTCCGGGCTCAGGTCCTCAAAATCAGTTTGCTCATCAGAAAGCGCCGACTGGCTTTCGGCATCTCCATTTTGTTCAAGAGCCGCCTTTGCCTCTTCCAGAAGTAAATCAAAGCCGTCTTTTGGAACCCGAGACTTTGTCCGTGTTTTTTTCCGCGGAACGACCGCAGAATCACCGGAAGCAAGATTTTCTCTCGGATTGCCAGCCGGACTGTTAGCAGAGCTATTCTCCTCAGCAATGCCAGCCGCGTTGTTAGAAGCAAGATTCTCTTTTGGAATGAAGGGCGGATCGGATGAAGCGAAATTTTCCAGCGGATTATTCGCCTTAACAGTCGGAGCACTCTTTTTGCTGCCGACTTGCCTCGTCGAGCGGACAGTTTGCGCGGATTGATTATCCTTCTCAGCAGATGCCTGCTCTGAACCGGCATCGATCGTTTTTGCAAGCGATTCGCTGGAAATCGCTTGCTTGCTGAGATCAGCAGGACGACTTCCAGAACTTATTATCTTTTTGCCCGTTTTGGCCGTGCTTCTCATAGCCCTGATCGGAGCTTTGCTTTTTGCAGCAGCTTCCTTTCCTGGAACAATCGCTTGTTCTGCCGCAGCAGCGGACTCATTGCCGAGTTTTTCGGATTGATTGCCGTTCAAACTAGCTTGCTTGTTATTTGCACTAACGGTGGAGCCAGTGATTTCATCCATTCAGAACAAGTCTCCAAATAAAACAGATTCGCCAGCGCAGCTTGACAATTCACAGCACTCGGACTTACATATTAACCCGCATTTTCGCCATCCGATTAGTTCAATTGCCACCAGAAGCAGCACTCAGTCAAATCTAATCTTGCTACGAACAAAATGATATCCGGACCAATATCAGTCACATAGTTATCCGACATACAGCCGCTCCCGGAGCTAGATTTTCGAACGGAGCGTTCAAGCAAGAACGATGCCACCATGTCACGAAAAGGATCCGAGTCGAAACCGGATTCGGTATCACAACGGACGACAAACAGATATCTTGAAACTCAAAACAAAGTGCAGCAAAATCGTCAGAATTTTCTCAATCCACGCAAGCAGATAACTCCTCCTCAGAAAAGGGTTTCTTGAAAGATAATCCCTTATAACGAAAGAGGCAGTCAAGAAGATTCAATAGTCCGCAGCGCTCTTTATGCGATAATGGCTCGGTCAGCTCAACACCGCTTACTCAAACAAAGAACCAAGTGCTAACACTGAGTAGTCTCAGAACGACGGTGCTCATGAGCTTCAAGAAGCTCATGGCTTTAATTGTCTGCACTTCGCTTTGTTCACCGGCTGCATTTTGCGCGAACTCATCACCGTTAAAATACTCGGACCTTGAAGCCTTTCAGGCGGCAGAAATACTCGGAGTAAAAAAAGATTTTGAGAGGCTCAGAAGCCTGCAAAACGATGGCGCGCCCGAGGCATTTGAAAACGAGCTGCTATCAATAAGAGCACAACTACTTCGAAAAATTCTGCTTGGCTTTATTCAAGTGCGGCAGGCCAGCAATAGAACAGAGGTGGAGCTTTCTTATGCTTACGATATTTTTTACCGCGAGCAAAGAAAAGAAAAATCGGTATTAGAAGGCTTGAACCTGATCAATTTCGGACAGTTAGCAGTCCTCGGCACAATTGGTCCATACTCAAGAATAAACAAGCAGTTTAAGCAATCATCCATATTGGGACTGGTCGGAGCCGGGCTCGGCATATCGTTGCCGATAACATCTTTGCTCTACAGTAAATATCACAAGATAAGCGATATCGAACCGCCCAAATTCCTCAAGAACAGTTTGGATGGAGCGGCAGTTGATGCAGAAAACTTGCCGACTTATGTCAATGCATTCCTCAACTATCCTGAAATCGGAGATTCAGCATCGCGCAAGGAGGAAATGTTTGCATTCTGGAAAAGAAACTACAATGTCGACCCGGCCGACAAAGAGACATTAGGCGGTATCAACGACAACAAGCACAGGACACTGGACTGGCTCAACAGACGCATCATATTGCTTTGGTCGCTGCGAAATCAGATCCAATTATTTGACCGAGAGCTTAAAGCCCTGAGCGACGCCTGCCGCAGTCCATCCAGACAAGCCGCAAACACAGAGACACGGAATACGGGATTGAGCGTACAAGCAGCAGAAGCAGCCAATCTATTAAAGATTCACAATCAAGTTGCAGAACTCTTAGAATTAAATCGCCAGGGAGTTCACAGCGTGCAAAAATTGCAGCTGGAAGCCACTGTACTTGAATCCGTTCTATCTGGCTTGCTGGAAGTACGAATTGCAACAGACAAAATAGACCAGGAACTAAACTACAGTTACGACATCGCGCTGGCGGCGCTGCTCAGATCTCGCGGGAGGTCTAAACAAAGGACTTACGAAGCTAACTTCATGCAAACCGGAACGCTGGTCGCCATTGCAAAAGTGCTCTTTCTAAAAGACTACCCAACCGCCGCCAGCGAGGTGCTGACGGTCACAGGCGGCATCGGCACAGCCCTTAGCTCTCTGACGCTTCTGCAGAGTGTCGGCGGCAAAAGAAAAATGAGCAAAGATCCGAATTCACTGGCCGATTTTCTCGAGCTGGACCTGAATAAGTATCATTTTTCGCCGCTGATTAAAGCCTTTCTAGACACGCCCTCCAGCGAATCAAGCGAGGGCAAAAGCAAGAAAGAAGAGCTATTAATCATATGGAAAAGAGACAAAATCAGCGCAATGAAGCTGAGTTCCAACACTCACTTTTGGATAGGAGATAACCGTTTGATATTGTTGATCAAAACCTCCCCCAGG
>JAIEPM010000180.1 GCA_019748395.1 Candidatus Obscuribacterales bacterium | reverse complement strand
TATCAACCGCATTCGCCCGCAAATGGTCAAGAGCAACGATATGATGAGCGTACAGGACGTACTTGAAATTCTTTCAGTCAAGCTTCTGGGAGTTGTGCCGGAAGACGATGAAGTTATTGTTTCAACCAACAAAGGTGAGCCTTTGTCGGGCACATCGGACAATCAAAAAGCAGGTCAAGCCTACAGAAATATCGCCAAGCGTTTGCAAGGCGAAGAAGTGCCTTTCCTTGATTTGGACTCGCTGAACCCAAGCTGGTTCTCGAAAGTGGTCAAATTCTTTAATCCAGCAGCAGTCCGAGTCTAATCGGCGGAGGAATTAATCGTGCAAGTTTTAAATTGGTTTTTCCGCAGAAATACGGATGACGCGCGGACTAAAGCGAAAGACCGCATGCGGCTCATGCTTATCCATGATCGCCTCGAGTTGCCGCCGGACAGGCTGGCAAGCCTTGAAGAGGAGCTGATTGCAGTCGTTTGTCGTTATTTTGAGATCGATCGCGATACAACGCGCTTTGATCTTCAACAATTTGAAAGACGAGCAGCCCTGGTGGCAAATTTCCCGCTTCTGCGCTCCAAGTAATAAGTTCTCAAAGAGTAAACAATCAAACGCTCATCATCACAAGGCAGAAGCTAGAAATAGCTTCTGCCTGATGGCGACTCGCTTTTAGTTACAAGTTCTTGATATGACGGATCGTATATTTTGGTGATGATGAAGCTGCCGTTGGTTTCCCAATCACCGGGTTTCCAGTTTGCTCCGGGATCTTTTTTGCGAATTTCCTGCCGTTGAATCAGTGCGTGTCCCCAGAACAGCCACTTGTTATCTATGTTTTGCACCAGATATACACGCACCGGATCAAGGTGAAATATTCTGGCATCCCATTTCTTGTGGAATGAGAATTCCATCCCTTTCAGATCTTCACTTTTGATTGGGTTGCGGCGATGTTTTTCAAGATTCAGAATAGACTCGGGGAAACCCTGTTCGATTGTGAGTTGCAGTGTATCGTTGATTTCAATGGGGCTTCCCATAAAATACTCCGTTTCTTTTTGCTTTTATCTAAATCTGAGTTCGGCAGCCGAGCCGACCGCCATAATTGCTTTTTGACTGTACAAATAACTTTCTTTAGCCCGGTTGCTGGTTAAACTGCTGTCGAGGAAACCGGTTAGAAGCGCCATCAGAACTTGCTGATCGCGATAGGCAGGCACAGCAAAGAGCGAGACTCGATTTGAGTCATAGTAAACCTGACGGCCTGCACCAAATGTGAAAGCAGTTTTTGCACGTCTGGCGGTAGCCGCTCTTCTCTTTTCATTCATTGAGGCATCGAGCACAGTAAACACAGGAAACTCCCCTTCATGATATTCCTTGGCGCTTGCTGCGGCATCCTCACCAACTCGAGGATCGATGCTGATAAATGCAGAAAGAGAACTGGCTTTTGAACTGTCGGCCGCATAAGCTCGGGCGACACTCAAGCTCTGGTCGAAATCTAAACCTAATCCGACAAATGCAAAATCCGAGAAGTCGCTCTTTTGACTTAAAGCTTTCAATGAAGCGTTCATTAAAGCCGAAAGCTCCTTTTCTTCAGACTTCGGGCTCACTTGCGCAACTGCCACTAGAAAACCGTGTTCTGCCCAGAAATCCAAAAGTTCTTCCAGTTCCTTCTTCTGAGAAGCCAGCACAAGAATCATGGCTCTTGCAGTTTTGGGCCGATAAACTTTTAAGCTGGTTTCATCCATATTGGCTGCCGCATCAAGAAAAATAGTTTCAGTTGAAACTTTCTGCATTTGCGGTGCAGCCGAAAGCGTAGTGATCAAATCTTGCTTGCTGGAATCGGATATTTCCTGCAGATTTTTCACAGGAGCTGGCTTTGGAGTAAATAGCGGAATGCAAAGTGCAGTCAAAATTCCGAGCAAAAATACTCCGCCAATTCCTGCCAGAAGTTTTTCTTTGCCTTTCAAAAATGGAGGCAAAGTCATTTTGCTGGGCGCCGGAATGGGCACGGTGCGGGACTGAGTGCTTGCCATTGCTTGTTTTAACTGCTGCACCAGTTCGGCTGCACTCGGACGCTCTTCCGGATTTTTGGCCATGCAGATGGTTGAAAGCCTGGCCAGCTCTTTGCCCAGTTTCGATAAATCATCCTGCCTGTAACTTGGACGCACATGACGGTGCACCGAGCTCCATTCGATGTAGCTTGTTGCTTTAAACGGACGCCGTCCAAACATACACTCGAAAAGAACACAGCCAAGCGAATAAATATCGGTCTTAGGACCAAGACTTTGATCTTGCAGAAACTGCTCAGGACTCATATATTCGGGCGAACCAAATGACTCTCCGCTTTGCTCGGCGATCGCGTCGCTGTCGATTAGTCTTGCCACACCAAAATCAAGCAATTTGAGATCGGGAGTATCAAGGTCCAGATCCCGCACCATGATATTTCCAGGTTTAATATCCTGATGAACCACCCCGAGAGCATGCGCATAGGCCAGTGTTTCTGCAAGCCTTCTGGCAACGGCATAAACAGCCTTATCGGAAAGTCTTCCTTTTTGAGCAAGCAAATCAGAAAGAATTTGACCCTGAGCATATTCCATCACGATGAATGGTCTCGGGCTCAAGCCGCAGTCTATAACGCGGACTACTCCCGGGTGCTCAAGTTTGGCCAGGGTGTGCGACTCCTGCCGGAAGCGGTCAATGTGCTTCCGGTCCTGGCAAAGGTCCAGCGATAAGACTTTGACGGCAAAACGACTGCCAAGCTCAACATGCTGTGCCAAATAAACAGTCCCCCAGCCGCCTTCGCCGATTTCTTGCTGCAATACATATTTTCCGGCTACAGTTGTATTGAGAAGGGCTCCGAGTTCTTCCAGCTGACTACCGTCAGCCGGGCAGTTGGGCAATTTGCTATCCGGCGGATAAAATTTGTTGCAACGGGGGCAATGTTTGGCAGTTACAGTCACATTTTTGCCTCTAGCTCACTGAATTTGTGTTCCACGATCTTACAAAATCCAAAATGCTTTAATGGCAAACGGGTATAAATTTGGCGGGAGCAGAAGGCAGATCGCGCTTGAAAACCAGGGTGAAGAGAAAATTTTTGAGCAAAGTCAGCGGCGGGAGCCTGGCTTTTCTTGCCGCGCTCAATATTTGCTTGCCTGCTTCAAGCGCAGCAGGGCAAAACGAGGACGCGGCCATGCTTGCGGAAGCAAACCGGCTTGCAGCACGCTACTCTTATGTTGAAGCGGAAAAACTTTATCAGCGCTTTCTTCTGGCTCAGCCTCAGAATGCCATGGCTCATCATATGTATGGTCGCATGCTCGCTTTGCAAACTCGCTACGAAGAGGCATTGCAGCAATACAAACTCAGTCTCAAAATCAAACCGGCCAACCCGAGTGTTTTGAACGACGTCGGTGTCAACCTTTCAATTAACGGTTTTCAGTCTCTGGGTGCTCGTTTTCTAAAACAAGCAACTGATATCGACCATCAATACCCCGGAGCCCTCAATAACCTCGGTGTTACTTTGATCTCGCTGGATGCATTCAGGCAAGCCAAAGAGGCTTTTGCCAAATCGCTGGCGCTGCAACCGCGCAACGTCAAAATCAAAGAACTTCAGGCCAAAGCCGAGTCCAGAATGGCTGACTCCAAAGAGTTTGACTATGGCAGCCCGGTAAGCTGGAAAGACGTTCCGGATTCACTCAAGAAGCTGGCAATCGAAGAGCCGCCGGCGGAAGAAGTTAAAAACACAAGCACGCCCGCAGCCAAGCCCAAAAAAGAAATCGCAGTCAAACCGATGGACGACAGCGACAAAAAATGGCTCGAAAAGGCACAGCCACTTTTTCTTGAGCTGAAAACCAGCGGCTTTAGCGATGCCTTTTTTGCCGGCAACGGCATGGTTCAGGTAGGAGACAAGAGCGATTCGGCCGACAATATTGCTCAATTGGATCTGAGTCAAGGACAGAAGGTCGAACTGAATGGCGATGTAACCGTAGACCTGAGCGGCAAAGGTGAACTCGAGCTCGGCAAATCAAAACTAATTGCCAAAAGCGATGAGTGTATATTTTCTGTCAACGCCGAAACCGGCGAACTTTCATGCTTTGCAGGTGAATTTCTGGTCAGCAACTGGTCCGCGGTAACAGCCAGCCGAAGCTCAGCCCAGGTAGACCTCGTTGCCGAGAACTGCATCTCGGTTTATGCTCAAGATGACTCTAAAATCGAAGCCAGAGATTGTGATGAAGTTACTCTGGTTGGGCATGCTCAGGGTATGGTCAACAATTGCAAGCAGGTCGTTGTTAACGACAGTTCCAGAGCAGTAGCCAAAGATTGCCAGAAGCTTACAGCCCTGGCAAATGCCAGAGTCAGAGCCAGCGGTTGCAAGCAAGTTGAAAAACTCGACCATGCGAAAATAGAAGATGGCGAATAAAGCGGGGCAGAGGCTTGGCAAAAGTACTGGTAGTTGAAGATGATCCCGCCACAGCCTTTGTGGTGAAGGAGTTTCTTGAACAAAAAGGTCATTCGATAGACCATGCCACAAATGCTAAAGACGCAATTGCTTTTCTTGATACTTATTTTTATAACGTCATTCTTCTGGATTGGCACCTGCAAACAGGCACCGGCATTGAAGTTCTGACCAATTATCGCCAGAAGGGCGGCAAGGCCCCGGTGCTGATGATGACCAGCCGCGGTTCAATTGATGACAAAGAAACCGGCTTTGAATCAGGCGCTGACGATTATCTGCAAAAGCCTTTTCTCGGCAAAGAGCTTATTTTAAGAGTAGAAGCTTTACTGCGTCGTGCTCCGGCAATGACCGGCAATCAAATAGTGGTAGGGCACTTGAAAATCGACCCGGCCAAGCGCAAAGCCTATGCCGACAATAACGAACTACCCCTGAGACCGAAAGAATTCGCTCTTTTAGAGCACTTAATGAGACATCCGGACTTCGTTTTTTCGGCGGAATCCTTGCTCAATGCAGTCTGGCCCTCTGATGAGAATCCTTCGGAACTGGCAGTCCGCGTTACAATCAAGCGTTTGCGCCAGGCCATACAGGAGGCGATCCAAGTTGATCCAATCGAAACCGTTCACGGCATGGGCTATAAGTTAAAAGCCGAGTAGAATTGCTTTCTTTTATTTGGCCAGAAGAGCGATTACAAGCAGTATTTCTTCAATTCCGGTCAGAATCAGGAGCAAACCGGAAGGCATGAAGCTTCTGGTTTTAACCAGTCTTTTTGCGAAAACCGAAGTCAAAATCGTTGTGATTACAAGTCCAAAGAGAAAACCGTTTTGCGGATTTCTACAACTTACCGAATAGGCAGTCACGAGCAAAGCTCCGCTGACAACCCCGGCAATCAAGGAAGCTTTGCTCTTCGCTTTGAGAAAGCCCATAATGCCGCCGATTGAAACCAGGGTTCCATATATTAGTAATGAGATTTGTGCTGCAAATTGCATTCGTGTTCCACCTTGCCGACCGCCCTAGTGTATCAGAATCTGTCAAGTGCATATAATCCCTTAAAGACGTGCGGAGGGGCGCATTGCCGATGGAAAGTCTAGTGATCAGGGACGCCAAGGAAAGCGACATGCAGGCAGTGCTTGCGATTTACAATTATTACGTAGCCGCCTCCAGCGCCACTTTCGACCTTTCACCGCAAACAGAAGCCGAGCGAAATAGCTGGTATAAGCAGCATATCGAAAACGATTTGCCTGTTTATGTTGCAGAAAAAGCCGGACAGATACTGGGATTTGCCGGTCTTTCCTTCTATCACAGCCGTTGCGGCTACAGGCAGACTGTCGAGCCATGCATCTATATAGATCAAAGTGCTTGCGGAAGCGGCGTCGGCAAACAGTTGATGAAGCGTCTCATGACAGCTGCTCAAGAGAAGGGGTATCATGCTATTGTTGCTCTAGTATGCAGTGAGAACCACAGCAGCATCGGTCTGGCAAAAAGCTTCGGATTTGAGCAAGTGGGGCAACTGAAAGAGGTTGGACGAAAGTTTGATCGCTGGCTGGATGTGACTTTATTGCAGAAGGTTTTATGAATCTCAACCCACTAAAAGGTATTCCGGCAATGGCTCTAGGATCTGCTTCTTTACTGGCAGCGGTCTATATTGGCTTCGCTCCGCGCGTCGCCAAGGGACTCTACACGAGCATGCTTTTCCATCCTTATCAGTTCCCTGAAGGAGACTACAACATAAAGGAAATTGCCGGGCTTGAATTTGAGGATGTTTATTTCAAGGCTTCGGACGGCACTCTTTTGCATGGTTGGTATTTCCATCAGTCAGGCTCCAAATACACGGTTTTGATGAGTCACGGAAACACAGGCAACATTGCAGGCAGACCGCGATTGCTTGAATCTATCCTGAAAGCAGGTGTATCCATGTTTGCTTATGATTACCGCGGATTCGGTCGCAGTCAGGGTGCGCCTTCAGTTGAAGGAGTTATAGATGATGCCTGCGCTGCCTTCGATTTTCTTGTGGAAAAACGGGGATGCAGTCCCGAAAATATTGTGGTGTACGGCGAATCATTAGGGGCTGCAGTTACCTGTCAGCTTACCTTGAAGCGGCGCTCCCGAGGCATGATTCTGCAATCAGGATTTGCTTCGATTACAAAAATCAGCAAGCATCATATACCTCTGATGCATTTATATCCGGCCGTTTTATTCCCGCAGCCCCTTCTAGACAGCGTAGCCGTGCTTCGCAAAGGCCATCCGCCATTACTCATCGTGCACGGTCATAAAGATTCAGTAGTTCCGTTTTCACATGGTGAAGAACTTTTTGCAAGCGCTGTT
>JAIEPM010000283.1 GCA_019748395.1 Candidatus Obscuribacterales bacterium | reverse complement strand
CGGCAGTCTCAAAATGGGCAGGCTAATGCCTCTCGATGACTGATCCCTCAATCCGTAATGATGAAAATCTTGAGAAAGTCTTTCTACTGCACTGAGAAACTGAAGGACTCCAAGTCCGAAACGCTCATTGTCATTTTTCGGATCTTCCTTCAATTTCGACTTTACGGCGCGTTCGCCTTCAGCCAGCCGGCCATCTTGCAAATATTGCTCAACTAAAGGGACTGCTGCGGTGTTATTCATGCTTCTTGTCATGACTTTACTCTCGCTTGAATTGCTGTTTGAGTTGTTGTTGTTGTTGTTGTGATTTGCGCTGCTTTTCATTGCGGAGTTCGGCAAAGTACTTGCAGAGCTTATCGGTGCAAGCCCGCTTCCTGCAATTAACGTAATTGTTAATGAGGTACTGAGTAACTTTCTAAAATGCATCAGAACTCCTGCTCTTGTGTTAAAGCTGTGACAATATAGAACTATGTCTGTATGATAGCGAGCCTCAAAGCTCAGGCAAAGCCATCCAAACAGTTTGCGGACTGTCGGAATTGAATTGTTCTCTATTGACAATCTCGGGACTGAAGCTCTAACGCTTTATGGATTTCATAGTTTCAGCCAGCTCTAAAAGCTGCACCCGATTCTGATCGCGGCTCTGGCAAACACTCTGTCCGTGTCCGGAAAGGACCCATTCAAATGAATGCACGGCAAGCCTACTCATAGAAGCACTTTGTTCTTGCCATGAATACCAGCAATGATCGGGGAATGCCGCTAAATGCCTGGAATCTCTGTCAAAATGAAGATGATCTCCGCTAAACAGATATTTGTTTTTGTATAAGAGCAAACAATGTCCTTTTGTGTGCCCGGGTACACAGATAATTCTGAAATCGGCACTAAAGTCTTCGTGCTCATTCGTTTCGATAACAATTTCTGCTTCCGGTAAGGCGCTCAGTTCATCGCGATGGATGATTCTTTCGGCTTTGAAATGCTCTGCAAATTCATTTGCGTCGGCAACATCATCTCTATGTGTCAGGAATATATACTTGATGCCGCCCATTAACTCAAAAGCTTTGAGCAAATGCGCAGTAGAACGGGGCGAGTCTATGAGCCAGTTTCCGTCAGCATGCTTCACAAAATAGCTGTTTGCGCCGTAAGACTTTTCTGAATTGAAGCCGCAATAATAAACCTCGCCTTCAATTAACATGGGAAATTGTGCAAGTGCGGCTTTGGCATCAAAAGCTTTTTCGCATCCTATCGATCCGGTCGGGCAGGCAACTAATGCTCTCAGCGCCGCCTGCTCCTGTGCTTCTGTGCCAGGCTGGCAGAAGACGGATGAATAATCTCCCAGTTCTTTAAATGTTTCCGGTGCTAACTGTCTGCATGTATCGCAGTCTATACATGTAGAATCCACAAAAAACGCACCGGCGACATTAGTTGCAAGTCTTTTCTTTGAGTTGGCCATCTTTTCCCTGCCGCTTGAAACTTTAGTCTTCCATTCTACATTGTTGGGGGGACGCCATGCGTCACCCTCTGAGGCTTATTCTGTTTAGAAATTGACGTCAATATTTCAGGGGAATAACCCCGGATTGCTCTTTGCTGAGTCGGGAGATTCAACTGAAGCAATCCGGGGCAGGGAAGCTCGATCGCGGATCGAGTCAAAATCTAAGCTTATTTAGCAGCAATTTGATTGGCACTGCTTTGCATTTGATTCGCCTCGGCGATTCTGCCGGAAGCGCGCAGCATTTCTGCGTAGTTGTCTTTTACAAGTTTCAACTCAAGACCTGGTCTTTGTCTGGCATTTGCATATGCATTTATGGCTTTCTTGTAAAAAGGTTCGGCGTCGGCAAAACGTTTTTGCGAGTGATATACAAGGGCCAGGTTGTTGCAAGCGGATGCAAGTCCGCTGCCATCCTCTGAGGTTTTCTCATAAATGGCTATGGCTTGTCTGAATTGACTTTCTGCAAGGCTGTATTTTGATTCGGCTCTGTAAAGTTCTCCCAGATTATTCAATGCGCTGGCAAGCATATTGCTGTTAGCTGCATTGCGGCTGAGCACCGAGACGGACCATTGCATGAGAGGTTCTGCTCTATCGAATTTTCGCTGAGCGAAATATACGCTGGCCAGATTGTTTCTCACGTTGGCCGCCTCGGTACTTTCCATTCCCGGTCCCTTTTCGTAAATTGTCAATGCTTCTTTAAAAAGAGCTTCAGCTTCTGCCAGGCGCCCGGCATCGAAATAGACGCGAGCCAGAGCATTTTCGGCTTCGCCGATCTCGTTGCTGGCTGCAGGCAAATTGTCCTCTCTAATTGCCAGGGCTTGCTGCAATATCTGCTCTGCTTCGTTAAGCCGGGCCTCTTGCGTATAAGTAGCTCCTAGCCCCAAGAGTCCTTTGCTTAGAGAGAGTAGTTGGGGGCGCATCGCATCTTGCTGCACTCTGGTAGCTCTCTTAAATGAAAGTTCTGCTTCTGAAATCTGTCCTCTGGCGCGATAGTAATCACCGAGGGAAATTAGCGGTCCTGCCGTTTCAGCACTGTCTGGACCAAACTTGCGCTCAGCTTTGTCCAGCTCCTTTTTCAACTGCAGTTCCGTATCGGCCGAATTAGTGCTTAGTTGCAGGCTAGCGCCGTGCTCGGCTTTGGGACCGCTAATCGTCACACATAGAATGGAAACGGTGAAAGCACCTGCAACCAGAGCTACTGTCAGTAGCTGCTTGCGGTCCAGTTTGCTCGCTTTATCCGTGAGTTCTTTTATTCTCTTCTCCATGTCCATATGTTTTTCCCTCCTCATTAGCAGGAATTTTAGTTAAGACCGTGTTTCAACAAACCGACACCAAGACCGACAGCCGCGCCGATGCCTGCGCCTTTGAGTGTTCCGCCATGGCGACCGGCGGCTGCGCCGATGCCCAGACCAACCAGCGTGCCTGTTCCCACATCTCTAACGATCGGATGGCGTTTAAGTGTAGAGCTGGAGCGTACCAGTCCGACCCCGGCACCGGCACCGGCACCAATAGCGGCGCCGCGAACGATGCTGCGATGAGCAATCAGTCCTGTGAGTGCACCGGCCCCGGCGCCTACTCCGGCACCGATTGTCGCGGCTTTGACTTTAGGATGTCTTTGCCAGAAACTACGGTTGTCTCTGACATAAACTGTTCTATATACCGGGCGTTCATATATGACTGTCGGTGGCGCGGCGACTGCTCGTCCACTGTAAACGGGAACGGCTGCGGGTCGAGTTTGTACTACGGCTCCTGCATGCTCCACACGTCCTGTAAGCACTGTACTCTGTGCTAAACACGGTAGAGCCGTATTAAGTATGCTCAGCAGAGTTGTAAGACAGAATGCTTTACTACATTTGGAAATCATGGACCCGTTCCTCCGTTTCTAGAGTGCCTTTCTATAGTTTTATTTTGCTTTGTCTTTGTCGAATAAAACAGTCTCCCAGAGAGCGTTTTAGCAGATCACCCGGGATGATCCTTTCGATCACCCCGGGTGATCGAAAGGAAACCGGCGAGCCCCCCGATTTTGTCGAGGAGCTCACCGGGCGGGCTCTCAGTTACTGAACTGCCAATTGTGCAGGTTTTCTGCGATCTTTGCCTTCGTCGGCAAAGCTGATCTCTTGCGCCCCTTCGTATCGAAGGATTTTTTCAGCCAGTCTCATTTCCTTTGCGTTGTCGACATGAACTGAGATAAGCGAGCTGCCCAGGCGGGTTTTGCGATCGTACTTACAAACGACATACTCAGGTATCATCATGCCGATGAGAGAGCCGAGAAGAGCCGCCGGAAATCCTACGATTGCAGCCATAGCTAACGCTGAACATACGTTTGCCTGGGAAAGCGCGGGCAGGACCGGAATCGAGCCATGCCACATGAAAGCAAAATATCCAAATTCAAGACCGAGAATTAGACCAAAAATGGCTCCAATCGTGAATCCAAGAGTGGCTTTGCTGCGGCGCTCGAATCCCAACTCCTGCGCACCGAAGTCATCCGGCAGAAGTACTGAAATCTCGTCTCTTGTGAATCCGGCTTTTTTAAGGGCATCGGCACATCTAATTGACTGCTCCTGACCCGATAAAATGGCGTTTACTGCATGTTGCATGATTAACTCCTCCGATAATGCCTCCTGCTTTTTTAAAAGAGCAGGCTCAGGCGACTTCCATTTCTTCAAGTCTGTCCTGGATTCTGGCACGTGCTCTGGCTATTCTGGACTTTACCGTGCCGACACCGGTTTTAGTGATGGCTGCTATTTCCAGATAGGGAAGTCCGCTTATTTCTCTCAGCTTGAATACATTTCGAAATTGGGTCGGTAAACTTTCAACAACATCGGCTACCAGACTTTCCATTTCTTGCCGTTCGACTTTATCTTCGGGCATACGGCTGTAATCGGGAATTTCGCAGGCTCTGCCGGATTCTTCATCGACCTCATCTAGAGAGATGAAACTCATACCGCGTGTTTTGCGGAGTTCATCCCAGAATAGATTGTTGATGATTTGATTCAAATACTTCTTGAAAGCGCGGGGATTATGCAGACCGCCGATGGATCTGAATACTCGCAAACATGCTTCCTGGTACCAATCATCATGCATCATGCGCATGTCGGGAGCTAGCTTGTTCAAATGAGCATGAATGTAATTTTCATAGCGCTTGAACAAGGTATCGAAAGCACGCTTGTCTCCGCCCTGACAGGCTTCAATCAGCTCGAGATCAGTTGCGCTTTCAGTTAAGTGAAAGTTCCTTTCTAAGCCTGACGTGCATTCATTCATATTGAGCATTGTTTTGGTCTCCACTTCGGGTTTCATTTCTTTTCTGCTCTCATTCTGCTCTGCTGCTTAGTTTCGCAACAGTCTCCTGCAGAGTGGTTTAGACTGACTTTTGGGATCTATTCAGCAATCACCCAGGGTGATCGATATCTTGAAAATTTCGGACTTACTGAAGTCCGGCTGCTGTCGCACTTATTTGCATGGCGTGCGACAGTGCCGTCAAGGTGAACACTGACATATAGATCATTGCCATTGAAATCAGGAAAGCTTGAAAGCTCTTGTTCAGGATTCTCATTAGCTGATACTCCTTCGTTACCCTGCACTAACATTGTCCGCCTCAGGGCAAAATCAGCGTAGTCTCCCCCAGCATGATCCAGGCGATCACCCCGGGTGATCGTCTGTCTGTCGCTTATCGGCTGAATGAATTTCTAAACCAGACCTTCTCTAATTGCTTTTACTGCCGCTTGTGTACGATCGCTCACTGAGAGTTTGTCCAGAACATGCTTGATATGGCTCTTGACAGTGTTGGGCGAAATGTACAAACGCTTGGCTATCTCGGAATTTGCCACACCCTCGACTATAAGCTTCAATACTTCCAGTTCGCGCTCAGAGAGCTCTTGATGTCCTGTATCGGCAGCACTGCTTGGATTGGGAATGATCTGCATTACTTTGGCTGCCACACTTGCATCCAGCCATAAATCACCTCTAACCACTGTGGCAATGGCTGTGAGCAGTCGGTCGTCTGATACTTCCTTGGTGCAATAGCCGTTAACTCCGGCCGAGAGTGCTGCGAAAATATCATCTTCATCTTTGCTTGAAGTCATCATAACTATGCGCAGCTCTGGAAATTTCTCGCGCAGCTGTCTGGCAGCCTCTATGCCGTCCATTTCCGGCATAGCCACATCCATCAAAACCACATCCGGTTTTAGTTCTTCCACCAGGCGCAGTGTTTCAAGTCCATCGCCTGCTTCACCTACAACTTTGATATTTTTCGAACTTTCCAGGAACATGCGCAGACCAAGTCGGGTCACTACATGATCCTCGGCGAGTAATATTGTAATGTTGTCAGATGCTTCCATAAGATATTGTATTTTACCTTCTACAAGCTCAGAGCGCTTCGAAATAGGTTTTTTGAGTAAACAAGATGAGCCAGATTTTCAGCCTGATTGAAAGCCCTCTGGAAAATGACGACGATTTGCTTCTCCTGCAGCAGCGATGTCGGCATATCGGCAATCTTTGTGCATTTGAGCGACAGGCTCAAGCGCGGCTCCTGGCCGCTGTATTTGAAATTGCAAAAAATGCCCTTGAATTTGCTAGAAACGCGCGTGTTTTGATCGAGTTTGAAAAGGGAGATAAGGCAAATTTTTTGCGGCTTACAGTCAATGATCTTGGTCCTGGAATTAGAGACCTAGACGAGCTTCTATCCAGGAATTTTAGCCCGGATTCAGTCCACGGGCACGGAATTAAATGTGCGCAGCATTTAGTAGATGAGTTTGAATTGGAAAGTCATGCTGAGGGCAGCCGGGTATGCATGCGCTTCCTTTTGCCTGAGAAATTTGAATTTGAGAAATCGAGATTTGAAAACTGGCAGAAAGAATTAAAGGATGATTCGCCGGTGCCGGCAATGGATGAACTGAAAGCGCAAAATTCATTGCTGGCACAGGTTCTTGATGAGCTTAAGTCAAGCGGGGCCGAACTGGGGCGGATGGACAGTTTGAAAACACAGTTTCTGGCAAATGTAAGCCATGAAATCAGAACTCCGATGAATGCCATTATTGGACTGGCCAGCATGCTTGAGCGCAGTTCTTTGACTCCTGAGCAAAGGAAGTATTTGACATTGATTAAAGATTCAGGCAGCTCGCTGCTTGCGATTATCAATGATGTGCTTGATCTGTCCAAAATTGAAGCAGGCAGATTTGAATTAAATTCGAGAGCTTTTGAGCTTGAAGAGCTTTTGCGAACCACTGTGCAAATTTTACATCATCAGGCAGACCTCAAAAATTTGAGCTTGAGTT
>JAIEPM010000417.1 GCA_019748395.1 Candidatus Obscuribacterales bacterium | reverse complement strand
GATAGCGATATGTGCCAGCGTCTCCAGAACTCAGTCAAATTTGCTGCCAGGAAAGGCCAGTTGAAGTTGGCAGGCAGCCTGTACCCCAGAAGCTGTGCCGAGCCGCGTCCGATGTCGGTATAGCCTGAGAAATCGACATAGATTTGAATCGTGAAACCAACTGCTGCCATCCAGGCATCGAGCGTGCCCATTTGTGCCGGTGCATTAAAGCCGACTGCGACTACATGACCGAGATTGTCGCCCAGTACCATCTTCTTGAATAAACCGATGAAGATGAGCCCAAGTCCTTCTCGAAACATATCTGGGTCGAACTTGCGGTTTGCAAACAACTGCTCTTCAAAGTCTTGAAAGCGTTTGATCGGACCGGCAATTTGAGAAGGGAAGAATGCCGCAAAAAGAGCAAACCACCAGAAGTTGGTCATTGGCTTTGCGCCGCGATAAATATCAACAAGATAGTGAATGAACTCGAAAGTGAAAAATGAGATGCCCAGCGGCAGAAGAATGTTCAAAACCGGGCTTGAATCACCGCCCAGAGACTGTATTCCAATCAAAGTTCCGCTAAAATGCAGCGCAGTCCAGGCTGATTTGAGCAAGAAATCTGCGTACTTGAAAAAGCACAGTCCGGCAAGGTTGAAAATCAGCGCAGCCGTCAAAATTGGCTTTGCTTTGCTTTTGTGACGGTCTATGGCGATGCCGAAATAGAAATTCGCCAGGGTCAGCCCCAGAATCAACAAGCCGTAGGTCGGCATCCAGTGCATGTAAAACACATAGCTGCATACGAGCAAAAGCACTCGTCTGGCAATTGGCGGCAAAAGCCAATAAAGGGCGACCACTAAGGGCAGGAAAATGAGGTAGGTGAAGCTGTTAAAAAGCATCGACTACTTCCTTGATCAGGGTGCCCGATGATAGCACGATGCTTTTGAGGAAACCTTTGCATCCTTACATCTTAGGCAAATGCATTGATAGCAGGGCTTTTCGACAGTTAAGAGCCGTAACGATTCGGGGGCAGTCGCTGCTGCGAAAGCAAGCCGAAAACAGGCAGATCTCTTGACAATGAGGGCGGACTGTTCATGTTTTCTGGCCGGCAGGCTTACTTTTTGATTTGTCAGATTCTCAGCGGAATTTCTGACAGAGGGAAATTTTTCGGTAGCCCGAAAATGGGCTGTTCGGCATCTTCATTATCTTCTTCGACAGAATTGGATCTATTTAGATGCTTTGATTTCTATTTCGTTGAAATTTGAAATTGCTGCGTGAGAATTGTTTTCTTGTTTGATATTGCCGGGGCGCAATAAAAGTACTGTTTGCATGCCTGAATCACGTGCGGCATCCAGTTCGGCTACCAGATCGCTCATGAAAACAATTTCTGCTTCAGGCATTTTGATTATGCTTGCTATCAGTTTATAGCTTTCGGGTCGCTTCTTTGCTCCGACCGTGGTATCAAAAAAGCCTGAGAAATAATCTGCCAAATTTCCGAATTCAGTGTGCTCTAAGAAAGTTCTTTGAGCGGTGGCGCTACCCGATGAGTATATGGCGGTCTGCAATCCGTCTGCTTTCCATCTTTCAAGTGCTCCGGGAAGATCGGGAAAAACAACAGACTCCAGCTCTCCTTTTTCAAAAGCTTCTTTCCAAATCAGTCCCTGTAGTTCTTTTAAGCCGGTAGCTTTAATATCGAGGTCCATAAGCTTGTTGAGATCATCAACAATGAAACCTATTTTTTCTTCGAGACTATCCAGATCCTTCAGCCATTGTTCGGCGTTGTCTTGTCCTGCGTCTCTGGCCATTAGATCGCATGCAGTAAGCACAGAAGTTTTTTCCCAGTTGTCTTTTAGAAAATCTGGGAAGCGGCTGCGCGCAAAGGGAAAGAGAACGTCCACTACATAAGTGACCGGCGAAATCGTTCCTTCAATGTCGAGCAGCAGAGCTGCAGCGTTGACTTTGATCATGGCTTCACCACTGAGGTTCTGACATCGTCGCTTTTGATCTTTAACTCCGAAAAACAGAGTGTTTCATACTGACTGTCTACGCCGTTCTCCAGGTAATGCGGCGTCCAGCCCGTGCTGTCTTCAAAAAGACGGATAACCCGAATGCTTTTCTCGGCGCACAAATTGAACCAGTGTCTTGTGCCGGCCGGCACATTAATGAGGTCTCCAGCTTCCATTTCAATCGAAAAAACAGCTGAGCTTTGCGGGTTGATGTGGAAGATTCCTCTTCCTTCTATGCAGAAGCGAAGTTCATCTTCGCTATGAGTGTGTTCTTTCGAAAATTTGGCAAGCATGGCTTCAAGCCCTTCTGTATCTGGATTGACATTGATAACGTCAGCAGTGACAAAAGAAGCTCTCAATTTAAGTGTTTCAATTTCCTCTGAATAAGCAGACAGAATTTCGTTGTCGCTGCTTGCTTGTTTCAGACCTTTTCCCGCTGTCGGCCAGTTTTCGTACCAGATTCCAAAAGGGCGCAAAAAATCTCTGATTTTTTCTGCGTCTGAAAACGATTCGCCCGTTACTGGAATTGAAAGTATCGCCATAACTATTACTCCAGTCTGTAAATAAGCTCAAATAGGAACTCTAGGGCTTCCAGGTGTTTTTTCGCTTCTTCGAAACTTTGTCCCCAGGTGTACAAACCATGTCCTTTCAGAAGGAAGGCGTGGCTGATTTGAGCTCGCTTCTCTTCGATTTCGATTGCTAGTTCGGCCATGTTCTGATTGTTTTCGAAAATTGGAATTGTAATCGAGCATTCGTGCGTATGGCAGCCATTGAGCGCTTTCAAGATCTCAAAGCCCTGAATAGTAATTTGGCCCTCGGCTGCGTGCTTTTGAGATAACATAGTTGCAAAAATAGAATGAGTATGCAGAACTGCTTCGGCTTGCCACTTTTTTATGAGCAGCAAATGCAAGGCTGTTTCGGCCGATGGTCTGAGGCTTGATTTGTCGATACTGGGAGATGCCGCACGTTCTATTTGGCTGCTTTCGTTCACTACAACAAAATCCTGCCAGCTCAAATTCTCCTTCGCTTTGCCGCTTGCAGTCATCAGGATTTGAAGAGGGTCGGATGCAAGTAAAATGCTGTAATTACTGCTTGTCGCCAGCGACCAGCCACGTCTGTGAAAATCCTGTCCGGCTGCTATTAGAGCTTGTACCCCTGATTCAAGGCGCCGCTGAATCTTGTTATCTTGAGCCTGTGATCTGTTCGTCAAGCTAATTGTACCTGTCTGGAAGCACGAGCATATCTGCGAAGCGTTATGCAATCAAGTCTGGAATCCTAGACCAGAGTCCTTTGCGAAACGGAGCTTGCTGAAGGCTGATAGGCATTGTCTCGACCATAAAACTCAATCAGGTTTTTCAGTCGGCCGGAAAGCTCGGGGCTCAAATTATCGCTTTTGAAGCGCCAGCACCAGTTGCCTTCGGTGCTGGCAGGCAAATTCATTCGACTGCGTGAGCCAAGTCCGAGAATATCCTGCAAAGGAATAATCGCCAGATCGCAAACAGATGAGTATGCAGCTTCTATAAAATCCCAGTGTATTTCTTTGCCGTTGCTTTTGAAATAACGCATGCAGCGCTCTCTTTCAACAGTAATTTGAGATGCGTCGCGAGTCGAGCCTGCTCCGGCTTTGCTGTTGAACCAGCCTACTGCCGTGTCGTTGTCGTGTGTACCTGTGTAGACCACGGCGTTACGCACGTGGTTGTGAGGCAGGTCTATATTGCAGCTGTCCGTGCCGAAGCCCATTTGTAAAACGCGCATGCCGGGAAAGCCGAAGTCGTCTCTGAGAGCTTCCACATCCGGAGTTATTACGCCGAGGTCTTCAACAATAATAGGAACTTCGCCCAGTTCTTTTTTTAGAGCTGTGAAAAACTCGCGCCCCGGTACTTCAACCCAGCGTCCACGCTGGGCGGTTTTGTCACCGAATGGAATTTCCCAGCAGGCGGCAAAACCTCGGAAGTGGTCGATACGCACAATGTCCACAACATCGAGCATGGCCTTAAAGCGGTCGATCCACCACTTATAACCATCTTTGCTCATTTCTTCCCAGTCATAGAGCGGATTGCCCCAGAGCTGGCCTGTGGCGCTGAAGTAGTCGGGTGGGACGCCTGCGATTACAGTCGGCTCGCCGTCTTGGTTTAGTTTGAAGAGTTCCGGGTGCTCCCAGACATCTGCCGAGTCGTATGCTACAAAGATTGGCGTGTCGCCGATGATGCTTACTTTTTTGGAGTGGCAGTATTCACGCAGTGCATACCATTGCTTGAAAAATAGATACTGAAAAAACTTTTCTGCTTCCAGCTGGTCACTCAATCGATCTTTTGCTTCTGTGAGCGTGTTTTTGTCGCGATGTGATAGTGCTTTCTCCCATCTGTTCCATGGTTCACCGCCATGTTCTTCTTTTAGAACACGAAAAAGTGCATAGTCTTCCAGCCAGCCGGCCATGCGATGACAGAAGGCGAGGAAATCTGCTCTCAGAGCTGTTTCTGTTGTGGATTTGAAATTTTCAAATGCTTGCAGCAAGAGCTTCTTCTTATATTCAATGACTTTGCCGAAGTTGACCTTCTCAACGCTGAAACGCGGCAACGGTTGCAGGTCCTTTTCATTGAGAAGTCCCTGCTCTACCAGTTTTTCCGGGCTGATTAGTAATGGATTGCCTGCAAAAGCCGAGAAGCATTGATAAGGCGAGTCACCAAATCCTGTTGGTGTTAGCGGCAAAAGTTGCCAGAGATGTTGCCCGGAATCAGCCAGGAAATCTACAAATTGATATGCCTCGGCACCGAGGTCACCGATACCGTAAGGACCGGGTAATGATGTCGGATGCAAAAGGACGCCGCTGCATCTTGGAAATTTCATGGGCAACTCCCGCAAATAAGAACCATTTCAGCACAGCAATATATCACGCAAGTATCAGTCGGGCCGGACTGCCGCTTACTTAGTGCTGCGGTTTGAAGCTGCTTCTGCTAACTATGTAAACGGTGAAAAAATCGCGAACAAGGTCACTCAGCTTAGTGAATTGTTTGCTGATTTTCGCTTTCACCTTGCTGGGCTTAATAATAAGCAGGAAGCGGTATTCAAGAGGTTTCACGACTGCTGATTGCTTGCTTCAGTTAATACTGTTAAGAATCATTCGTCCTTTTTCAGATCTAAATTCCAGGCATACACAGAGCCCAGCGCTCATTACCAAGAACATTCACGTCCGTTTGATTTTCTGAGCTTGCTCAGGCGAATTGAACGGTATTCCTGCGGTCGGCTATCGAGCGACGGCAGACGAAGTTTCACAAGCAACTGCGGCAGCAATGCCGAAAAACCGCCTGCCGCGCGTGTCGCGACAAGGCAGATGCTCTTATAGGAGTGACTATTCATGCATATGCAAAAACAGCAAATCACGGTCAACGTGATGGCTCCTCTTGTCGTCGGCAATCCCAACAACGTCGACGCAACTGAGTCAAGCACGGTCTGGGCCGCTTTCGCACAGCAGCTTCAAGAGATCAAGAAATACGGCGCGCAGGCAGTCTCCACCGATGTCTGGTGGGGGCTTGTTGAAGCGCAGGAAGGGTCTTACAACTGGACCTACTACGACAAGCTTGCAGCTTGCATTCTGGCTGCCGGTCTGAAGTGGGTGCCGATCCTTTCATTCCATCAATGCGGCGGCAATATCGGCGATAACTGCACGGTGCTGCTGCCTGCCTGGGTCTGGAAGAAGCTTGCCGCGCTCAACAACGGGGACATCGATGCAGCTCGCTTTGTCTCCGAGCAGGGAAACGCCAGCAAGGAATACGTATCTGTTTGGGCAACTGAACAGATTCTGCCCAGCTATGTCGCGTTGATGAAGGCGTTCCAGGCTCATTTTGCCGACAAGGCCGCGCAGATTGCCGAGCTGAATATCAGCCTCGGTCCTGCCGGTGAGCTGCGTTATCCTTCATACAACTCGCACGACAAGGGCACGGACTACCCTACCCGCGGCGCGCTGCAAGCCTATTCGAAGAAGGCTCGGGCTTCTTTCCAGGCTTACATCATGCGCAAGTACAAGGACATCGCCGGGCTGAACAAAGCTTGGGGACCGCCCCTTGATCCTGCTGGTCATGTGATCGAGCCGCCGCGCAACGTCGAGCATTTCTTCAGCAACAAGGGTCATCTGCACAGCCAGTACGGTCGAGACTTCTTCGACTGGTACGCCGATTCGCTTATTGAGCACGGTCGCCTTGTGCTGAAAGCTGCTCTTGATGTTTTCGCTGCCGATGACTCCGCCTTCAAAGGTGTCGACATTGCCGCGAAAGTGCCTGGAGTCCACTGGCGCATGGGCTACTGGCGCGGCACTGAGATCGAACTCAGCGATCGTCTGGCGGAACTGGCTGCCGGCCTGATTCGAAGCAGTCTCAACGACTGGCGGGAAGCCGACGGTTGGGGCTATCGACCACTGCTTACGCTTTTCAATCAGATGGGCAAAGCGACGAAAAATAACCGTCTGGTGCTGCATTTCACCTGCCTGGAAATGGCAGATGCCGATGGAGCGCCGGGGGTGAATTCGCTTGCTTACTCGCTGGTTCGCTGGGTGGGTCGCGAGGCGCGTCGACAGGGCATTGTGCTGAAAGGCGAAAATGCTCTGGCTTACCACCTGAATGAAAAAGCTTGCTGGGATCGGGTGCGCTCGCATCTCGACTTCGGCGGCAACGATGGGGCGTACGAGGGCATCACTTTCCTGCGCATGGGTGATATTCTTTCGTCTCTCACCGGCAGGACCGAGATGAGTCGTTTGATTGCGCAGATTTCTCA
>JAIEPM010000418.1 GCA_019748395.1 Candidatus Obscuribacterales bacterium | reverse complement strand
GAAAAAGCTGCAAACGGCTACCTTGATTTGATCAAGTCTAATCCTGAATACGAAATCAATCAACTTGAGAAGCCCGGCGGGCCGATTGGAGCGCCCATCATTTATCACTTGATGCAATCTTGCCTCCACTGCTTCGACAAAGACAGCAGCAGCGGCAGCGTTCTCCTTGAGAGAGCAGCGAACTTATGCAACGCGTACACAAACAGCGAATGGGTTGACAGATTCTTCGATCCCCTGGAATTCCAGGCAGAGAGATATTTCTACTCAGGACAAACAGAGAAGGCTAAAACACTTTTTGCATTGGAGAAGAAATTCGCAGACGCGCCGACTGTTCAAGGCTTGGCACAGCCATATAGTGCTTATGCCTCAGACTACCTTCAAAGAATCGCACGCAGGGAAAGCGAAAAGTGAGGTCATTTGTGTCACAAAAAAAACTCACTGCAGTTTTGATCACTTTATTTTCAGCTGCGACTGCGGTGATGGCAAGCTCGTTTCTGGAAGCTTTCACCGAACTCCGAAAACAAGCTGATCTGGAATTCACATCTAAGAAATATTCAGTTGCAGAAGACAAATATTTGGGGGCGATCTCTGCTGCACGCAAAATAGACCCACCGGATGAAGCGGTCTATGAATCGTTAAGCGAGAGTTACTTGAATCTGGCTAAGTGTCAACGGCAGACCCAAAGACCGGAGGCAGCAGAAGCGACCTGTGAGCAGGCGTTAAAATTTCTGAGGAAACAACACTACAGTTATCGCGAGCCGCTGATGAACGAGTTATTCGATCTTTATGCAAGCCAAAAGAAGTGGCAATCGGCACTAGCTTTCTGGTCGAAGAACTATTCAGATCGGATAAACAGAGAAGAATATTCCTTCGTTCCAAAAATAGCAGTTAGCGGGGACGACTATAGCCTGGAAACTATTCGCAAGTGGTTCAAAAAAGAATCGGAGAATCAAAAGAATCCTCAGTTATATACGGACTTTTGTTTAACCTGCATGAGTCTAGACGCAAATGACTACATCGATGATATGAAAACGAAAAACACTTGCGTAATGCAGCTCATGGCCGAGAATCGAAACTCGGCAGTGCTGCCGTTTCTAGAAGAACGACTGAAAAAGGTCTTTAATCTTGGAAGCAGCATAGTCGGCTACCCTGAAAATACACCAGAGGAACTTGCCGAATGCTATCGAAAGCTCGGCAAAATCGAAGAAGCCAAAAGACTCGAGGCTATAATTCAGGCACGCAAAACCTATCTTGGAAATACGGCCGGTTTCAACTACGATTACCGAACTTTAGTAGACGAAGCTCTGGAAGCCGTAAAAGAAAAGAACGAACTTGCAGTCAGAGCAAAGTTAAGTACAATCAAAACAATGGTTGAACAGCTTGCGTATCCAACGGATCTCGAAGCTCAAACTCAATTGAAATCTTTAGAAGCATCACTGGCAAAGTTGCAGCGTGAATATCCGGAGCCGCCTAAGTAAGCATGCCTGAAACATTCATTTCAGTAAGCCAAGGGCGGCCAGAGCGCTCAAAATAGCGATAAATGCGGACGCCAATGATTCACCGGCGATGGCACCTGAAGCTACCGGTATCGTGTATATCTCAGCTGACTTTTCATGGACCTTTTTCCAGATTAGCGCGGCTGAAGCACCCAGCAAAAAGGCAAGCGCATTTTGAAAAGGCATGACCCAGGCCAGCCCCAAGCCCATGGCGGACGGCGTGAATTTTTTCAACTTTGGAAAGAAGTGATCTATTAAAGTGAGCAGAAAGCCAAGAGCAAGTCCAATCATGATTCCAATCTGGGCAGACTGCGGCACGGAGTCAATTCCGCGAGAAAGAGCCTCGGCAACTGCTTTCCAAATTGTGGTAGCAGGCGGGTTGTAAGATTCAAGAACTTCTTTTGTGGGAATCATCAAATACCAGGCCGGCACGACGGCGAGCACACCGAAAAACACCCCGGTGAGTTGTGCAAAAAATTGCTTTCTCGGATTTGCGCCCAAAATATAGCCGCTCTTTAGATCGGTGAGTAAATCTGCAGAAGCAATTGCAGTATTTGCGGTAACACTTGCCGTCATCAAGTTGGCAGTAATATTGCCGGGACAAAGAACCGCATAAGTCAGCTGGGATACTTTTCCCATGGCCCCGGTAGGCGTGATATCGGTTTCACCTGTGGCTCGGCAGGCTACAAGAGCAAGCAGAAAACTCAATAGAACAGCGAACAAGCCCAGCGGAAGAGAAATCTTAAAAGACAGGAACATTACAACTGCAAGCAGAATCGCAAAAGGAATCGCACCAAGTACGCACCATTTTAGCGGCACCTCCAAATTATTCATGGCAGCAAGCTCAGAGGCATGCTCACTTGTATCATTGCCGGTGTTGACGTTGGCGAAGGTTCTAACTATGGTTTTCCACTGCAAAGCAAAAGCTGTAAGTCCGGAGGATACCATAATTGCCGTGCCTGCCCAGAGTGCCCAGGCAGAAACTATTTTGCCGCCGCTTTCAATGATGTGATTTGTCACCAGCCATGGTCCAAAAGCGAAGTAGAGAATCACAGCGCTGATGAACATAGAAAGCGAAACTCTCATACCAACGATCATGCCTGCAGCCAGTAGGAGCAGGCTGGGCTCAAAACCGAAGCCGCGAAGACTTTCCATCTTGAAGCCTTGAAAGGTGAGGTTGAACGGCACAAGCTCGGGCAGCTTAAATCCGACTGTTTTTTGCCAGGCCCATTCACCCTTACTCGCAATGCCTGTTAAAGCTCCCAGTACAAGAGAGACGACCAGAGAGTAAGCCTGATAAACAGCCTCTTTTGAACCGCCATAAAGACTCTTTAGTGTTTCAGCCGCAGCTATACCACTTGGAAAAGGCAACTGTTCTTTGTTGATCATTTGCCGTTTCATCGGAACGGCAAGCATGACGCCAAGCATCGCCGTAGCAAAAGTCCAGATTGCACAAAGATGCCAGGGCAGATGATGACCCTCAATCAATAGATAGGCTCCAAAAGCCATGCCCACTGTAGAGCCGGTCGAATAGCCGGCCGCAGAGGCTGTGGATTGCATGCAATTGCTTTCGAGAATACTCATCTTGCTTAAACGCGGAATCAAGATCATGAATGTCCGCCAGATCACAAATGAAAGTACGCAAGCGGTGATGGCAACGCCAAAACCCCAGCCGAGTTTTATATGGGTATAAAGATTTGAAATAGACATGAGCATACCGAGAACTCCGCCCATGACCAGTGCTCTGACTGTCAACTGCGGTACGTTGTCACCCTGGTATACGTTTTTGTACCAGTGAAGTTCTCGCTCCTCATAGCTTTTGATTGAGGAACTTTCCTGCTCTATAATTTGCGCTTCCTGAATTTCTGCCGAAACTTCTCTTGCTTCGTCAAGTGATCCTGTGAACTCAGAAATCGCTTCGTCTTTGAGAATTGAGCTTAGCTCGACTTCCCTGGAAGTCGGCAAAGACTGATCATCAGTATTGCCGTCGTTGCTTTGATTTAGATCCTTGCCCAACTTGACCTCTGTGCTCGTCGTTTCCAGCCAGCACAATTATGTCATGAGCGGACGCAAGAGGTCATCTTCTTCAGAAGTATCGAAGCGTTGAAAAGCAAATTATTGAAAAGCCGATTATTTCTCAGCTGCAATCGCCAGGATCGCCCATGTTTTATACATATAGCATTTAGGGAAACTGACCTTCCGCTGAGATTTCAAATCTATCCAGACCCGACCACAAGTGCCGTCTGCAGCCACTGTGTCGAAACAGTGCAAACCTGAACGATCAAGGTCTCGCCGGCGATGCGTTTTCAGCTCAGGGCCTCCCCCCACAGAAAGGGTTTTCGAATCTTCCCCTATTTTTGTGGCGCTGGCCTGGTATCCAAGATACTTAGCCTCAGGCAGTACCTCATTTTGACTGTGCTCATTGATGGTTTCAGCTAAGTTGAACTCAGTTCCGGGCAAGGGGCCCGCTTGTGCAAGCTTATAAAGATCGCTTGCCGAGCAGTTCAATCCATCAGCGCCAAGAGCCGCCTGACCAAATGCAAAAATGCTTATGCAAACTAGTAAGTCAATGTATTTCATGACCTAATACTACCCCCAGGGAGTGGGGAAAATGTGAGGCGCCTGAAGTTTCGCGCAAAAGAGCCTAGTTGCCGCTCTTCTCGCGCTGCTTAAGCCAGTTCGAAATTTCGGAAGATTCAAGTGCGTGTCCGCGATCAAAACTTCGAACTTGAATTCGATTCTTCTCGTATCTCCATTTATCCAAATGGTATATTTCCATGCTGCCGCAGGTCGGGCAAATGTCTTGAGACAGGAACGGATAAAGAGACAGCCAATTTGAATCGCCCGCATTAAGTATTAGATGTCCTTTTGGAAAACCCCGGCTTAAGCAGAGTTCTTCCTGCCGCAATGCCGGGTGATCGCCAATTGCTTTCAAGCAAATCATTTTGATCATCCCGGAGGGCAATACATCAATAGCCCTGACAATTTTAATCGGGTGCTCACAGAGGAAGTCTGTGTAGCTAATGCATTCGTTCAAGAGCTCAGCAAGGCGAATCGTTTCTTTTTCGATTTGTGACTCGGCTGTTGGTCCTCGATGATGAGCGAAATCATTACGGGTTCGAATTAGTTGTTCTACGGCTTTGCCAAAACCTCTCTCACTCAGTTCAATACGCAAGTTGCTGATTGCCTTGGCCAGCGGTATATCACCTGTTGAAGTGCCCTTCCAGGCGAAGCTGCATTTGCGAATTAAGACTCGCCAGTGCCCCATAGAAACTCCGGCGGCAATACATTCTCTGAGATCTGCAAGTATCTCGGAATTGTTCTGAGTTGAAATCGCAAGAGAAATGCCTGCAAGAAGTGCCAGCAAATTCTCGATTAACTTCAGTTGTTCTTTGTATTTTTCCGAAGCATTTGTGATGCTTTCAAGCGTTCTATAAGGGCTTGCGATCGGGAAAGGATAATAGCTTGCAATGCGCATTGCGAACTCATCGCTACCGACTGCGGGGGGCTGGTTTTTCGGCAAAGATTCAGCTTTAGCAGGCGGCGATTGGATCGCAGCGGGCGCACCGACTGCACTGCTGTGCACAAGGGTTCTTTCTGCGAGCGGCAAGGCGACGGGCTCTTCAAGGCGTCCCTTTGACTGAGTTTCCGCGGCATCTAGTTCGGACCATTGAATAGCTATTGAATTAATGAAATGCGGCGCGCTTTGCGGAGCTCCGACGCGATTTAAAGCTACATCTATCTTGTCGGACTCAAGTGGATCTATAAACTCCCAATACGGCAAAAGACTTCCGCAGAAGCGCTTGATACTGCGCGCATCGAAAGAGCCCAGGCAACGGTAAGTTGGGTTGGCAGCCGCAGAATCGAGACAGTAGCCGTAAATAGCTATAGAAAGCTCCGGCCTTATCAGCAAAAAGCAAAATTCTTCTTGCGCTGATTGGCGATGCTCGGACAATATCGAGCAGAGAGCAGCGCTTTGAGAAAGTTCAAGCAGCGAAGCGCGATTGGGCTGAATCCACTTCGCATCAGTAGACGACCAGTAGACGATTAGTGATTGATTGGCCAGATTGGATTCACTGCGATTGATTGAAGCTTCGAGCTTTCGAATAAACGGCACTAATCTAGAACGATTCAGATCAGCCGCTCGCAAACCTGATGAAGTCTGCTCCTGCGCTTGCAAGATTTGAATAAGCTGTTCTTTTCTCTTTTCGTCTAGCATTTGTAATCAGCCTGCTTACTACAGATCATCCGGAGCAAAATCCTGCGGGTAGTTAAAACTCTGCCCTTCACTAAATGCCTCAATGATTGCTTCGCGCAAAAGTTCTTTTTCACGGTCTTTCTTTTGATACCATTCGCGCGAAGTAATTCTGTGAATTCGAGCAATAGACTTGCTGAGAACCGAGCGTCTCCAGATTTCACGATGCTTAGCGGTGCTGAGCAGATGATTGCATGGTGCATCACATTCAATGCCGATTGCGAAAAGCCCGGTTTTCGGATTCTCAATTGCAATGTCGATATTGAAAGCATCGCCGTGATCTCTCTGTCGGGTCACTGCTTCGTAGCCAAGACTCTTAACGTAATCAGCTACATCGCAAATAAAGGGATCGCTGAGCTCCGCATCGTCCAGCAAGCGAAGATCGTCACTGGCGGAAAGTCGTCTCAGACATTTTTCCGCGGCATCCAGCGATCCGCTGCTTACTTTGACGGCATAATCCATGTAGGCTTGCAGGTAATCTCTTGGAATGGTCGGGCTTGCATTGTGACTTAAGAAGTCCGATATTTTTTCCGTAGGCAAAGAAGTTACCAGAATCACTTTAGTCTTGGCACGAGTTATGGCGACGTTAAGCCGTCGCTCACCACCCTGTTGACCGAGCTTGCCGAAATTGCGTCTGAAAACACCGGCTGAATCCTTGCCGAAAGTCGTCGAGAATATAATGATATCGCGCTCGTCGCCTTGAACATTCTCGAGATTTTTCACAAAGAAGCCTACGTCTTCACCATCCTCTCTTCGCTTAGCTTCATCTTCAAAAGCTTCCTTAAAGCTTGCATCTTTGAGCGCCAGGTCCTCTAAAACTTCTTCTATGAGCTCTGCTTGCTTCAAGTTGAAAGATACGACGCCGATGGTGGGGCGATCCTTGGCTGGAACGGACCAGAGCTTACGAAGTATCTCCGCAATTTTTTCAGCTTCTCCCTGGTTAACCTGCTTTTCGTAAACCGAGTTTACCGCGATGACTTCAATCGGGCGGCT
>JAIEPM010000347.1 GCA_019748395.1 Candidatus Obscuribacterales bacterium | reverse complement strand
AGGCTGCTTTCGGGCAGAGGCTTAAACTTATTGTATAGCGGATCGATAGCGATTGGCTCTATATATGCAATTGAAAGAGTTATCGCCGCTAATAAAGCAAAAACAGCAAGCCACCAGTGACGGTGATATCTGCGGACAAGCCAGAAACAAATCGCGATCAGTGGAATGCAAAACGCTTCCAGAGCGAAGCTCGTGAGCCAGCGAGCCCCCCATGCAATCAAGGTTTCATGGCTCAAGCCATATTTTTGCTCGAGAAAGTAAGAAGAGTAAAAATTAATTGGTAGTCTAAAAAGACAGTAGCTGACGTAGTAAAAGCATGTTGTATAGAGGCAGAGCTGAAAATAGCCAGGGCGGAACTGAAATTGCGCTAATAGTAATTTTGCTGAATTGCTCTGAAGCAAAAACAGGATGATTGCTGAACTGTAGAGCGGCGCCAGGAAAACCAGCAGGTATTTGTCCCAGAAATAGCTTTGCATTTTCCGGCTGCTTCGCGGATATTGAAATTGGCTTGAAGCTTGATTCAAGCTTGCTTTTGAAACTTCAGTCTCCGGCCGGGAGCCGACCGTTCTAGCCGGTATATCCGTTTTTATGGTCTGGGATATGCTGAAAGCATTGCTGCATAAAGCCGTCAGGGCTGCTAAGAGGATTAAAATGATCACCGATCGAGGAAATTTTGCTGCTTTAGCTTTGCTGTATGCAAGCCTCATCTCTTATACTCCTGAACAATACTTATAAATATATCCGATCCGGATCTGATCGCTATAGTGGTGGCGCCTGTGGAGGCGCAGGCTATGCCGCCAATATAGCTTCGAATTGCTGGATTTCCTTGTATAATGGCGCTTTCGGTAGAGCTTTAAGCAAGCTCAATCCTTGACACCAACTACGATTCTGTAGTCTAATTCGGCTGTAGATCAGCATGTCGGTAATCTGAAGCAAAGCTATATTCAGTAATACCGTATTTGGAGACATGATGATTATGCCTGCTGGCAAGAGACGGGGTAGCGATCGGGAGTCCTGATGCGGATCAGAGAAATCGAGCTTGACAATTTCAAGTCTTTTGGCAAGCTGACCACCGTGCCGCTGCTTAACGGATTTACAACCATATCCGGTCCTAATGGCTCCGGCAAGTCCAACATCATCGATAGTTTACTTTTCGCTCTCGGTCTTTCTTCGACACGTACTATGAGGGCTGAGCGTTTGCCTGACCTGCTCAATAACTTGAGCGGCAAAAATGAAGCCCGAGTAACCGTGCGTTTCACCAACGATATGGGTGATGAGATTGAGGTTTGCCGCCGTCTTCGCGTCAAGGACAGCGGCTATACGAGTTCCTATATTCTGAACGGCAAAATCTCGACGCTGAGCGATGTTCATGACGAGCTCGGGAAATACAATGTCAGCCCGACCGGCTTTAACGTGATCATGCAGGGCGACGTTACCGGCATTGTGACGATGAGTGCCACCGAACGTCGCAAAATTATCGATGAATTGGCCGGGGTCGCAGAGTTTGACCGCCGCATTGAACAGGCAGAAAAAGAATTGCTGGCTGTAGCGGAGAAGATTGAACACCAGAAAATTGTATTGGCTGAAATCGCGGTCAGGCTGGTGGCTTTGCAGGCAGATCGCGATCAGGCTCTCAAATACCTGGATTTGAAGTCTCAAAAAGACAAGCTTGAACGCGATCTTATATATGTACGTGTGAAAGATCTCGAAACAAAGGCTGATGCCGAACAAAGTGCCATTTCAGAGCTGGATGCTAAAGAAGAACAGCTGGGCATCGATCAAGAAGAAGCCGAGCTGACTTTGCTTGCTCACCGGGCTGAAATCGGTCGCCTCGAGGAAGAAATCAAAGACAAGGGCGGCAATGAGCAATTGCTGCTGCGTCAAGAACTCGAGAATAAACGAGGGGATTTCTTGCGAGAAGAAAGCAAGCTTTCCAATCTGAATGGCGTTATCGGTGAAAAGTCGAAACTTCAAAAGAGTCTTTTGGGCCAGGTTAAAGCCATTGAAAAGCGTCTTAATGAGCTTTCTCGAGACAAGAAGCAGCATGATGCCGACTTAAAAGCCGTGCAATTGGTACTCATGGAAAAACAGGGATCTTTGAGTGCCATACAGGCTGAAATTGAGGTTCTGCGCAAGGAGCGCGACCACAGTTCGAGTAAAGGCATGTCTTTGCATGAAGATTTGCAGCGTTTGCGCGATGATCGCCATAAGCTCGATGTACGCAAGGCTGAATTGAAAACAAGAAAAGAGCAGCTCGAGAAAGAGCTGGAAGCCGCTCGCAATGCCGCGACTGAATCGATAGGAAAGTCTGCTGCACTGAAAAATTTGATTGCCGGTCTTGAACGTAAGCTGCAAGACGAGCAAGCCATGGTTTTCGGTCTTGGCCGCGGCATACGTCAGATGGAAAGCGAAGTCGAGTCTACTCAAGAAGAAATTGAACAGAAGCGAAAAGAACTTGAGCAGCTCAATCGTCGCTTGATCGAACTCGAAACCACAAGAGACGTTGTAGGCGAAAGCGGCTATGGACGGGCAGTTGAAGCCGTATTAAATGCAAATATTCCAGGCGTTCTGGGCACCATCGGCCAGCTCGGGCGGGTGGATGAGCGTTATGAACTGGCTCTGGAAGTGGCTATCGGCGGCCGTCTTGCCGACATTGTCGTCGAAGATGACGCTGTTGCCGAGCGCTGTATTCGGGTACTCAAAGAAAATAAAGCCGGTCGTGCGACATTTGTTCCCCTGAACAAGATCATGTCGCAGCCGCCCGGTTTGTTGCCCAACAAGCCCGGTGTTATTGATTTTGCTTTCAATCTTGTAGACTTCAATCCGTCCTACACTCGGGCTTTCCAGTATGCTTGCGGTCAAACAGTGATTATCGACAATATCGATAATGCCCGCAAAATGATCAATACTGCTCGGATGGTAACTCTGGAAGGCGAAATTCTGGAAAAGCACGGCACCATGACCGGCGGCACCAGCAATCGCAATCGCTTGCGTTTCAACCAGAAAGACTCAAACGACCTCGGTTCTCTAAAAGCCAAAGCTAAGCAAATTGCAGATGATATGCGCTGGCTTTCTGATTCTTTGAAAGAGCTGAATGCGACTTTGAATCAAGACCGCAATAAATTCAACCAGGCTACTGCCACCCAGAGCCAGAAGCAGGCAGAATTCGACAATCGCAAAGCCGAACTGTCAAGCTGCGAAGAGTTGATTGATTCTTTGAAGCCGCGCTTGCGCAGCATGGGTGATGAAATTGAAGCGGTGGACAGTGAATATTCAGGCATTGACGGCAAGGCCGACGAACTGACCCGTCAGATCAACAAGCTGCAAGATGAACTGGCCGATCTCACGGCCGGCGGCACACGCAGCGAGCTGGATCGCCTGCTTGGCGAAGGTGAAGAACTGAAGTCCGAAATCGAATCTATTGAAAAAGGCGCTAAAGATACGGAGCGTTTGATCGACCGCATTGAAACAGAAGAGCGGGTCGAGCAGAATAACAAACAAGCTTTGAATCTTCAAGAAAGTCAGTTGCAACTCGAATTGCAGCAACTAAACGAAAGCAAACCGGTTCACGAGTCCAATATTCAGGCTCTGGCTCAGACAATTCAGGAATTGGAGCGCAAGAGTGCCGAAATCTCAAAAGAATTGCTCGAGCTGCAGGCAAGCAAAGACAATCTGCAAAAGGAAATCACAAAGGTTGAAATCAAGAAAACCAGAATTTCCGAACAGCTCAAGTTCCTTGAAGAAGAGCGCAATAAGCACAAGCTGGCCATGCATGAACTCAAGATTCAGCTGGCGGCTGCACGCGCCGAACTAGAACATATTCTGAGCGAGAATCCCGAATTCAAGCCGCCTTCTGCTTCGACTATCGAGCAGCTCAAGGGGCAAATTGAAAGACTTGATCGTCGTATGCGAGCTCTTGAGCCTGTAAATATGAAAGCTCTTGAAGAATATAATCAGACTCGCGAACGGCAGGATGAGCTCACTGAATATCTGGAAACTCTAAGTACCGAGCGCGACGAAATAAATCAACGTATCGGCGGTTACGGCGAGCTCAAGAAAAACACTTTCATGGAAGCCTTTGTCGCTATCGACCATAACTTTCAGGAGATTTTTGCCGAGCTATCCAGTGGTCACGGTAAGCTTGAACTTGAAAATCCGGAGGACCCATTTGCAGGTGGTCTGGTAATCAGAGCTCAGCCGCGCGGCAAAAAGATGGCTCGCATCGAAGCTCTTTCGGGCGGTGAGAAGTCGCTGACGGCGCTTTCATTTGTTTTTGCCTTTCAGCGTTTTGCTCCGGCTCCCTTCTATGCTTTTGACGAAGTAGACATGATGCTTGATGGTGCTAATGCCGAGCGTCTAGCTCGTATGGTCAAGCGTCAGTCGGAGCAGGCTCAGTTTGTGGCTGTCAGTTTGCGCCGTCCCATGATTGAAAATGCAGATCATGCAATCGGTGTTTCCTTGAGGGCGGATGGTTTCTCTAAAGTCGTGGGTATCGCGGAAATTAAGATTCCCGAACACGAGGAGCAAGCTGTAAATGCCTGATAGTGAAAACGAATTCGCATTTGCAGAGCAGGTGCCGATTCCCCTGGAAACAGTGCTGGGAACGCCGCTGCCTCCGCGTGCCGAGCCGCTTCCCGAAGCGCCCTTAGACAGTCCGGGCTCTGCAGAAGAGTTGCTTGATTACTCTTCCTTGTTAAAGGAAAAGGACTCCGGCGGCATCGAAATTCTTGTGCAAATGGCTCACAAAGGTGAACTTGATCCAAAAAACATAGACATTATTGACGCAACGGACCGCTTTTTGAAAGCAATTGCCGCTGCCCCGCGCGAGAATTTAAGACGCAGCGGCAAGATTATTTTTCATGCTTCCGTTTTATTGCGCCTCAAAGCCGAGGCTTTGCTTATCACTAAAATTGAAGATTTTGACGCGGTTACGGATGACTATCTGGACTTTGATGTTGAAGGCAGTCCCCTTATTTACGATTCCAACGATGAGGAAGTCGGCCGGCAGATTACACTGGCCGATTTGCAAAGGGCTCTGGTTCGTCGTTCCAAGCAAAGACAATCGCGTCAGCGCCGGGTCACACTGGAGCAACTTATTGAATCCTTGCGAGAAGCTGAACGACTGGAGAAAAAACGAAACGAGCGTCGCGAGCGTGATCGTGAGCCGAAAGCCGTCATCGAGATGGATGGATATCATGACATGGACGACATGGATGATATTCTCGATCTTGCTCATGACGAAGACATCGAAACCGTCATTGAACGCATTGAACAGCTTCTGGTTAAAAAGATGGAGGAGATGCTGCGTCTATCACTTCGTGAATTAATCGGAATGCTGGATGGGCGTGGTGACTGGGTTGACGCATTTCTTGCCGTACTCTTTCTTTCTAACTCCGGAAAGCTCAATCTTGAACAAGAGATATTTTATGGTCCTCTTTATCTGGTAAAAAATACGGGTCTTGCCGAAACTCTTGCCGCCACCGGAACTGATGCCGTCGCTGTAGAGACGCAAAGTGCTGCCTCTGCGACATTGGAGCTCTTGCCTAGCCCTGATTCGAAAGATAGCTTATCGGAATCTGATAAAAAGAGAGTTCCGGTCAAGAAGAAAAGCCGAAAAAGCAAAAGCTCGCAGCCTCAGACCGCGGCTGCACTGCGGACAGACTTGAGTGCCGAGCAGCCTGAGCGCCTTGAGTCTATTGAAATGGATTTTTCTCCCCATGTAGATAGTTCTTTTGAATCAAGTTCCGAATCGCCCGCTACAGTACTCGAGCATGGCAGTCTTTTGAATACCGAGGAGTCTTAAGCTGATGTCGTTGAAAGCAAAGATTGAAGCCGTTCTTTATTTGACGGATAAGCCATTAAGAGCTCAAGCTATCGCCGGTATTGTCGGTGAAGACTTGCAGCTTGTCAGACAAACCCTTCTGGATTTGATCCATGAGTATGAGGAAAGGCAGGGTGGTCTGGAAATAGCAGATGAGGACGGATACAGTTTTCAAGTAAAAGATCAGTATGCCAATCTCATGGATCAGTTTTTGCCGATTGAAATGACTGCGGCTTTGCTGCGCACGCTTTCTGCTATCGCAATCAAGCAACCTATTGCCCAGTCCGAAATCATCAGAATTAGAGGCGCCAGTGCCTATGAGCATATTAAGGAACTGGTTATGCGCGGTCTTGTTCTTAAAAAAGAAGATGAAAAATCGCGCTCGCCGCAGCTGACTACGACCAAACAATTTCAGGAATATTTCAGACTAACTAAAGACGGTAAGTCGCTGCGGCAATATCTTAAGAAAGAAATGAAGAAGCGCGACAAGCTCGATGAAGTGCCGGCACCGCCCGGCGAGCCGGTTGCCGACGAGTCGTTTGCTGCTCTTGCCGAAATCGATGAAGCACTTTCATTTGAACCTGACAGCAATCTGATTATGAGTGCGGAGCCGCAGGCAATAGGTCTGCAATCAGAAGAACTGATTCAGACTCCAAGCCCGGCATCTACAAACAGTCAGCACTCGGAAGATGAGACACTGGCAATCGCCAATCAGCAGGCAGAAGTAAATAGCGGCGAAAATTTTAGCGGATGACACGAACGGCAGGAACTGATATCGCCGTAATAATTGCCGCCGGCGTTTATGGTAGTCGTTTTGCCGGAAGTGAAAATAAGGGACGGCCTAAACAGTTTCTGGATTTGAAAGGCCAAGCACTTTTT
>JAIEPM010000129.1 GCA_019748395.1 Candidatus Obscuribacterales bacterium | reverse complement strand
GGAAAGCTACCAACCCTCAGCCCGCCGACTGGCCAAACAGGTGTTTGCAGGCTTGAAAAACAGCATCGAAGTTAAGCAAGACATGCTTGACCAACAGCTCTATCAATTAAAAGCAAATTTGATTCATGACGTGGTCAATATAAAAATCAACTACGGCAATACTCAGAGCCAGAAGCTCAATCAAGTTACAGCGGCCAGCTTCATTTCCGGAGCAAAGCTGCCGCGCAGCGATCAAAACCAATTAACACCGATGGAAATCGAAGTTCATCAAGCCGTGGAACGCTCAAAAAAGCGCATAAAAGAACTTGAGGACTCATACTACAGAGATGTGGACAGCCTGCTTGCCGGAGCGAAAGAGAAACTAGGCGGCATGGTTGCCCAAACAGGACAGATGAATCGTCAAATGCAACGGGCCAGCGGCAACATACAGTTGATCCCGCAAGGCACAGACATGTATACACGCAACTATGTAAACTTCGGCGACCGACCGGAACTCGGCGCATCTCGAAAGTTAGCATTGCCGACACAGCAGGCCTTGAAAGCCGAAGCAAAAAAGCTGCCCCTGCTGCCCAAAGCAGAAGCAAAATCCGGAGCTAAATGAAATGAAGGCTCATTTTTTGAAAGTTCTTTTGCCTGCATTTTTGGTTCTTGCAAGCGGTTCTTCAAGTCTTGAGGCCGAAGGACAGAAAAACAAGCCAATCACGCTCTACGGGCATATAGACGAGCTCTCTTATATCTGCTCTTCCACCGGATTAAAACTGTCGCAGTCCAAAAACGGCAGCATTGTTGAGAAGATCAGCCTGGGAAGCGCCGCTGCTTATTCAGGCTTAAGAACAGGCGACAAAATTCTGGCAACAAACTATGACGAGAACGCCGTATCGATGAGAATCGAGCGCAAAGGCAGAATTTACGAAACTCGCATTGCCACTAATGTCAAAGGATTGAAAGACGAGTTTGAGACCAGAAAAATCAAATTTTCATTCGGCGATTCAGCTTTTGATAAAGAACTGAAGAAACTGCGCGATGTCAAAGTTGTAATCATGCTCGATCGTTCATTATCTATGGCAGAGACACACGCCGGAGTACCGGGAGACCTGAGCAAATGGACCTGGTGCAAAGAACAAATCGACAATCTTTATCTGGCTACGGATCGAGTTCTAGACGAGGGTTTCGACATCGTGCTCTTCAACGACCGGACTGAAGGCAGACAGGCAGTAACGCTATTTGACCTGAGGCAGGTATTCGACAGCATCAAACCGCAGGGAGAGCACAAAAACATAGCTACGCCACTAAATGCAGTGCTCAGCGACTACCTTTCACGACGAAATTTGAAAAGCAAGCCCTGCATAGTGCTTGTGATTACGGACGGCATCGAAAACATCGGTCCACCCTTACAAGATGTATTGATCGAAGCCTCCAAAAAGCTGACACGACAGGGTGAGCTTCTTGTAACTTTCATGCAGGTGGGGCAGTCTATATCAGGAGAGGAATTGTTCGAAGATTTAGACCGTAATCTCGTGGCCAAAGGCGCGAAATTTAAGATGGCGGACTACATCACCTTTGCAGAATTGAGAAACAGAGGAGTGCTTCCTGAACTTTTGAATTGCTTAAAAGACATAAGCCCGGCAGCGCAAAAAAAATGAGTCAGTCCTTTTTCACTCGAATTGCAGAATCCATTCTTTGCAAAAGAGTTATCGAAGCCATCGGAATGAAAAGCGCAAACATCACTTCAAATACAGAATAGTCGGCAATGCGTGAATTCGGCTTCAATAAATAGACCAGACAAAAGAAAATCAGCAGAATAACTCGGTTTGAGCGGCAGAGCAGTCCGGACTTGCAATCACTCGCCCCCTGAGCCTTTGCCAGCTCACCGACATAACTTACCAGGAGCATCGAAACTATAGCCAGTAAAACCAGATGAATTCGCAAAGAATCCCAGAAGGCAAAGCCCAGAAGCATCGAGAGGTCGGAAAGCCGACTCAACAAGCCGATTAAAAGTCGATTCCGCCCCGAGCTCTCGGCTGACTGAGCCTCTGCTGAAGCGTCTTCCAGAGAATCACAAAGCAAACGAAAAATCAGCAAGATCAGGGCGGGCAGGGCGAAGGCAGGCCAGTATTGAGCTTGTGCAAAGTATAGAAGCCCGCCGACAGCGCCTGATAAAAATAGCGAGCCCCAACTGAATATTTCAGGCGGAACCTTATCCAGATTCTTAGCCAGAGGCTTCAGTTGCTTTTGTAGCCAAAGATTGACTCCATCGCCAGCCAATTCATCTCTCCCTCGCCGCTGCATCCAATGTACCCCGGGGGAACTAATCCTAGGCAGGCAGACTGGCTCTGAGCCGTCGGCGAATTTGACTAAAGCCGGCGAAAGAAAGAAGCAAGCTCACTCTGATAGCTCGTCATATCGAGATCTGATACAAAATGTCCTGAATGCTTCAAAACCAGAATGCGCTTGGGATTTGAGGCAGCTTTGAAATTTTCTTCCGCCTCGGAAACCGGAATAACAGGATCATTAGCGCCATGAATTATAAGAAGAGGCATAGTCTTATGCTTCAGCGCCAAACTGTTATCCAGCGGCGGGTTGGCAGCCAGAAATTCCGGATAGGCCTGAAAATAAGGCATGCGCTTTCTGGCGGCACTGAGCAATGACGCAAAACTTGATTCCAGGATAAGTGCCGATGCAGCTTTCTTCTCAGCCAGATGACAGGCTGTCGCACCACCATAGGACATACCGTAAATGATAAGTTTATTCGGGTCGACTTTTAGCTCTTCAACAAGATAGTTATATGCGGCTTCCGAATCGTCCAGCGTACCGGCAACACTTTTCTGCCCCTGGCTTTTGCCGAAGGCTCTGTAGTCATAAACAAAAACCGATAAGCCATGATCTAGAAACCTTTTTACACTAAGCAAGCATTCTCCAATATTACCTCCGCTGCCATGATTGAATAAGAGCACTTTTGCAGAGGGGTCTTTCGAGCGAAAGTACCAGCCATTGAGCATTTCACCGGAAGATGTCTTGAATCGGACTTCCTCCCGTTCAATACCGTCCAGCTTAGTAAACTGATATTCCACTCCCGGTGCCCGAGGCAGCAGAATCAATCCGGGAATAATCGTAGTCAGAACGGGCGGGCAGAAAAACACATAGCAGGCGCTGGCTACAATTAATAGAGCAATCAAAAAGCTGCGCAAAAGAAAAAAGAATAGCGTCATACAAGCTCCTTCTTCCTGCAAGTCAGTGGAAAATAGTAAGTGCAACGAAGTCCGGGACTTCATCGCTTTATCAGTTTTTCGATATTAAGGCAGAATTCGTCCGGCAATAAAGCTCGCGAACAGTTAAGGAACTGTTCCGACTCAATTTACAGGGCAAAAATCAAAAGGTTATGATATGGCAATGATGAATTCAATCGAAAAATGGAAAAAATTGCTATTCATGCTTTTGAAAGCAGCGCTGATCGCGCTTGCGCTTGTGGCAATCGGCAGCTACATATTCTTTTGCCCACCCATACTCAGCCGGAACTTCGGCTCGGCAATCCTTTTCCCCATGCCTCCGGGCGGCGAGTACAGCTGCCTTTCGGTAAATCAAATAAAGAGGCAAGAAATCCATTTCAAAAACAAAGAAATGAACAATCTGGAAGGCTGGTACTTTCAAGCGGCGAACAAAAGCGCACCGGTAATTCTGTTTGCCCACGGAAATGCAGGTAACATCGGGCACCGTTTGATGCTGGTTAAATACCTGATGGATGCAGGCGCATCCGTATTTATTTTCGATTATCGAAACTATGGCAGAAGCGAGGGCAAAAAAGATCTGGCCGGACTGGCCGAAGACACTGAAGCCGCTCTTTCCTGCTTGCAGAATGATCTGAAAATAGCGCCTTCAAATATTGTTTTATACGGTGAATCAATTGGTGGCGGGGCGGCCTGCGCTGTTGCAGCTAAGCATCCTGAACTCAAGGGTTTAATCATAGACTCAAGCTTTACGTCCATGCTCAATTTAGCAAAGAAAAAAATCCCGCTCATGCATATCTACCCGGATTTTTTCCAAGCAATTCCCTCTTATAACAACAAGGAATACCTTCAAGGCAAGCACTTAAAGCTTCTAATTATTCATGGTCAAAAAGATGAAGCCATCCCCTATTCCGAGGCGGAGGCAAATTTTGCCGCAGCAACTGACGATAAGACTTTGCTGACGCTGCCAAATTCAACACATAACTGGAAAGATCAAGATTTCCAGCTTTATAGCAATGGCGTGGCCGAGTTTTTGAGAACTCTAAAATAAGCGCTCAATTTTTGGAAAGATTGTTGATGATTTCTTGCTCGCGCTGAGCTTCGGCGTTTTTGCCCTGCTTTTGAAAAACATTGTACAAGCCCTTATGAGCATCAACGGATGTAGGATAAAGATCCGCAGCTTTTTGATAGTTGCCTTCAGCATCTTTAAATTTATCGCCGGCCATATAAGTCTCTGCAAGTAAAAGCAAAGCCGGCACGCAATAAGGGTTTACTTCCAGAGCTTTCTGGGCGAACTGCTGAGCTTCAGGAATTTTCTTGTCCGCAACATACAAACGACCGAGCTCGACTGCAGCATTAAAGTCTTTGCTATTTAGTTCGCAAGCTTTTACTAAGGCATCCATAGCTGCTTTACGATCGCCTTCTTTCAGTGAAACGTGAGAGATTTCCACATAGGCGTCACTCAGCGTTTCGCTGTCGTTTTTACTGTCGGCTATAACATTATTCAGAATTTCTCGCGCCTCTTTGCTGCGCTCTTGAGCAAGATAAGCCTGAGCTAGAAGCAGCGGATTTTTTTCTTTTAGTTCGCTTTCCGGAAACTTCTTAAGAATTTCGAGTGCGAGCTCCCGTTTTGATAGCGCGTTCAAAGTGTCAAGATAAGAGCTTAAGTTGCTCAATTGCTGCGCATGGCTCAATGCCGAATAGCTTGTTTCCAATTCTTTCAATGAATCGCCGTTGCGGTCCCGAAGAGCCTTTCCTTGAGAACAAGAATACTGATCGAGAGCTTTTTGCTCAGCATCTTTATCGGCAAGCACGACAGATTCAAGATTGACGACAGCCTCTCGATAGCGCCCTTCCGTCAAAAGTACGGAAGAAAGCGAGCGCATTATATCGAAGGGATTGACCGTGCTTTGAACGCCGGTACTCTGCCCTAGCTGCTGCAATGCAAGCCCGGTTACAAAGGCAGTTTCTGCTTGCATGTAATCATTATTGCTGGCATAGCAAAAACCCAGCGCCACCAGATCTTCAACAGAACCCGGGTTGATATTCAAAGCCCGAATGTAAGATTTGGCCGCCGCAGAATAGTTCTTCTTCTCAAGCTCAATTTTAGCTATCTCGCGATGAGCTCGTGGATCTTTCTGATCGAGGTTTGCGGCTTCTTTTAAAGCTTCTACAGCTTCATCGCTTTTTCCGGCTTGCTTCAAAGCCTCAGCTAAACTCAAGCGCAAACCGGCCAGCTTGGGTTGCAGCTCTAGTTCTCTTTTGTACTCGGCAATCAACTCGTCCTGCTTGCCGTTCTTCTTCAATAACTGAACAAGCTTTTGATGAACGATTTGATTTGTGGGCGATTCTTTAATTGCTGCATTCAGGCTCGCAATTGCGCCTGCAGGATTTTGATTCAAATCTTGCAGTGCGGACAGCTCAATAAGCTCGAAGGCCTTATCTTTGCTGAGCTGAACCGCTTTTTCCTGCTCAGCCACGGCATCTTGAAGTTTTTCCTGGAACCTGTAAATGCTGGCCATGGCCCGAAAAAATCGAGGATCATCTTTTTGAAGCGATACGGCCTTTTTTAGTTGCTCAAGCGCTTCGTTCAGCCGCCACTGCTGTTGATAAATTTGTGCCAGACGGTAGTAATTGCCTGCATCTTTTGGAAAAAGTTTGATAGCCTCTTTCGAGCTTGCAATTGCTCCATCGAAATCATTTTTGCTCAACTTCAAGTCAATCAGCAAGCTGCGCACTTCTTTAAAGCCCGGCTCGGAAAGCAAGGCTTTCTCATATGCTCGTTCTGCCAGTTGAACGTTATGCAAAGACTTGTCTTGAATGAACCCCAGAGTTCTGTACCCCCAGGCAAAATCAGGACAAATAGCAACGACTTTTTCGCAATATTCGGCAGCTTGCCCTTTATTGCCTTTCTTTAGAGCTACACAAGCTTTTGCAAAAGTAAGAAGTGCATCGCCTTTTTCATCTTCTTTGAGCCCGTTCAGCAATTTTTCAGCATCATCGAACTTACCCTGCACGGTCAGGGCGAAAGCATTTACGATCGGCTTGATATTTGGATCTTTATCATTAGCAGGCATTGCCTGAACCTTTTTATCAAGCTCTTTAATTTGCTCCTGCTTGCCGGTAAATAAATAAGCAAAGGCCAGCCATCCTTCGTTGCGCCCCGCAAGCGAATCGGCAGCCGTTAATTGTTCGAGCTTCTGTATGGCTTCTGACCACTGTCCTTTGTTTATATATGGACGCGCATCTTTATCAATACCGTCATTGTCACTTGCTTTACTGCCTTTCTTAGATGAAGCTTCTGCCGCTTGCGGCAGGAGAAAGAGAGCAGAGCCCAGATTTATGCCGCTCGTTAAAGTCAATGACGCAGCAAGAATAAATTGAAGCGAGTGCAGAGATTTCGTTTTAGCCATTTATTTATTGAATTCCAGATT
>JAIEPM010000441.1 GCA_019748395.1 Candidatus Obscuribacterales bacterium | reverse complement strand
ATCGGTCATTTTCGTTTTATTTAGAGCTATCCGCCACTGACTGACAGCTGTAACACTTTGTTTATAAATCCCACATAGACTCCTTTTATTCGAAGGTTCTTGAAGCTTTTCCTTCTCTTAACAGGGGTGATTTGAATGACAAACGCAGCTGAAATCAAGAAATTGCGCAGTGACTTTGCCGGTGTTGAGATCAAGTCCAGTCTGCTTGAAGAGATACTGAAAGCGCTTGTAGCTGCAATTGCTCAGAGCAATGAATTTTTGAGAGGAACTAGTCTAAGCCAGGGTGCTGTTTCCAGGGACAAGAGACAGGTTTATCTGGAAGGACGCTGGCAGAACGTACAGGACATCGCTTTCTTTTCCAGCGCTAGTTGATTTTTCGTACGGTATAAAGCTGTAACACTTTGTTTATAAATTCGACCTAGACTCTCTGTATTCCAAGGTTCTTCAAGGGTTTGATTAGTTCAACCGGGGTGGTTTTGATGAAAAACGTGGCTGAAATCAAGAAATTGCGTAGTGATTTTGCCGGTGTTGAGTTCAAGTCAAATTTACTTGAGGAGTTATTGAAATCACTAGTGGCAGCAATTGCTCAAAGCAACGAGATTTTGAAAGGAAGTAATTTAAGTACAACTGCAACGTCCAACAATAAACGTCAAATTTATTTGGAAGGACGCTGGCAGAACGTTAAAGATATCGCGTTTTTCTCCAGCCCCAACTAACACGACAAAGGAAAAGGAGCGACTGAATCAGTCGCTCTTCTTCCTTTTAATCTTCTGCGAAAGGAACAGGGAGCTGTTGTCTAAAAGCCAAAGTAGCTTCTAACATTGTTGAGCAATCCGGAGCCGTTGTAGTTGTATGGATTCTGGTAGCTGTAGGGATTGCCGTAATTATTTCCATAGACGTTGCCGTAACCATTTCCATAGACGTTGCCGTAACCATTTCCGTAAGCGTTATAGCCGACATTTGCGTAGGCTGCTTGTCGTGCTTGAAGCTTTGCCAGCTTGTTGTTTAACCTTGAAAGCTCCCATGGCGGCAAGTTAGCCGTTGAAAGACGAGCATTTATGTTGGCGATTTCTTGTTGCAAATGATTATAGCCGTTGTAGGATGCATTGTTGTGAAATCCGCATGAGCCGCCGTTTGAGTAGGCCGCGCCACTTAAAATCGGCGCATTCGAAAGAAGCGGATTATAAATGCCGGCAGTTCCGTTTGCTTGAGCCTGTTGTTGCTGCAAATAGTATTGCATAGCAAGCTGATTCAGAGCCTTGTTGTTATTGTTATCTCTTGCTTGACTGGGAGCCGCACCGGCGAATGCAAGCAGCATTATCGCCAGGCCTGCCGTTGTGAGGGATTTTATATTCATGATTTTCGACCTCCCGGGAGGGGGCCGCCCCTCCCTTTATTGAATTCTCTTATTTGATTTTTTACTTGGATTAGCTGACCTTGGGAGCTTTGCGTTGTCCTTCACCATGAAAGCCACCATGTGCTCCGCCATGTCTGAAGCCGCCCATGTGATGCATTTTGCTGAATTCAGCCCTTTGTTCCGGAGTGAAAACATCAGAAGCTGAGAGCATCATGCTCAATCGAGCGTTTGAAAGATCGGCTCTTAGACCGTTTATTTTGCCTTGAAGATCAAGTGCTGCTTGTTTGTCTATAGTCGCTTTGCCGAGAAGATCTCGCAGTTGGCGTTGAGCAACTTCCAGTTCGGCTTTTTTTGATGCGGTGCTCAGTGTAAATTGATTTCTCAAATCTCCCAGTTTCTGACGTTGCTCATCGGTGGGTTTCAGCTTGCTGTCGAAGCATCCTTTGCCTGCGCAGCTTGCTTTTGCGCCATCTTTGGGCAGCTCAGCCGTAATAGTTGTTGATTGTGCATATGCAGGTAATGCGCTCAACAACGCACTGGCAATTACTAGCTGGCGTATAAGTTTCATTTTTTTGTCCTCCAAGAATTCGCTAACGAAGTTACTAATTTCGAATCGTTACTCTCTAAATGACGGAAGCTCGACCTAAAAAGTTCAAGGAGAAAGATAAGAGATTTCTAAGAAAAGTGGAAAACGGCTCAATATTACTAGCTTGTAGTGTTTAATCGTAGGAAATCCTATGATTGTGGTTCCAAAAAGATGGCTCCGACAGATTCTGACAATTCGGTTGATTTAAGTCGAAATCTTGGTTTTCTATTGAATAGGGGCTGGCGCCTTTTGCGCGACGATGTTGATCTGGCTCTAAAGCCCCTGCGTCTCACTGTTCATGAGTACGCAGTGATGCGAATAATTGAAAACGGCAAAGCTGAGACTCAGCAAGACGTCGCTCGCCGATACGGCTTAGACCCCAGCTCAATGGTGGAGCTTGTAGATCGACTGGCAGAGCGGCAGCTTCTTCTGCGGGAAAGAAATGAATTTGATCGGCGAAGCTATAGACTCAGCCTTACTCCAAAAGGGCGGAAAACTTTGAGCCGTGCCCGTCGAATCGCCGATGCCGAACTGCGTCGCTTTGTGGATGTCTTGAGTGAATCCGAGCTTGAATCGCTTTATGTAATATTGTGGAAGTTGGTCTCATCCAAGCCGCTTCGCTAGAAAAAAGCAAAATATATCCGCCGAATTCCGGGTCTCAGCTGCTTATTCGAGATCTCTAAGAGTTCTCTCTTCAGGTGTTAGTCCCGGCTGTGTCGGCGCTCCGGGCGTAGGATTCGGCGTGGCTTGAATCGGTGGTACCGGCTGTGGTGACGGTTCGGGACCTCTATTAATCGGCGGCGCCAGGTGTGGTGCACTGTTGGCAGGGCTTTGTGATTTTAAGGGATAGGATTTGTAAAGTGAGCCGTCCAGATAAATGCGCATTTCCAGCCCTTCCTGGTTCGGCATGGGACCGGAAAGGTCGAAAGCTTTGCTTTCTTTGGCTTGTAAGGGCGGCACAAATTCGTCCACCAGCTTCTGCTCTTTGCTCCAGATTGCCTGAGAGCTTTGAGTATCGAAAAGTTCGGCTCGAACTGTCAGTCCTGAAACTTGATTGGGACCGGGATTCCAGGCTTCGCCGCTTGCACGGAGCTGTCCGCTCAAAGAATCGACAGCAACGTTTATCGAGCGAAGAGCAACTGAAGGCAATTTCATGCCGTTGTCGAATCCCTGGGCTTGCTGCAAATAAGCATAACCGGTTTCTGTGTCGCCACTGTCCAGCAATTCTTTGCCGCGTCTGGAAAGTAAGCCTGCAAGTTTACGATTTAATTCTTTTGAGCCGTTGCCCAGTTTGATCGCCCGACGCAGCTGGTCGATTGCCAGGTCGAGCTTAGCTTGCTTGGCATAGAGATCTGCAACTTTTTCAAAAGTTTGAGGACTCGGTGCAATTGTGTTCAAATTGTTCAGGCAATTCAATGCACCATCAACGTCGTCTTTGGCGAGCAACTCGTTGGACATCTTTTGATATATGGTAGCCAGCCTGGTATCAGCTTCGTTGAAGCGTGAGCCCTCTGCCAGGTTTTTAATTTCTTCCCAACACTTGAGTGCTTGAGTTGTATCGCCCTTGTTAAAACAATCGTCTCCCCAGAGCGCATCAAGATCGGAAAGCTCGGTTTTTTTGTGGGGTACATTTTGCTGGGCAAGCGGCCTAAGCAACTCAGCTGCGCGTGCGTATTGATTGCGCTGCACATAATATTTTGCCAGGTCCGAACTCAGTTGCGGGTCGCTCATTACGCCGCTTCCGGACTGCTGCGCTTGTGATATGCAAGTCCAGGCTTTTTCCACCTGGTCTGTTCCGACGTAGGCGCGTGCCAGGCTGAGCAGGATTTTAGGGTCGCTTGGCTTAATTGCCATAGCCTGCTCGAGCGTTTTTTGAGCAAAGGCAAATTGACCGTTTGCCAGTTGCTTTTGACCCTCTGAAAGTAACCTATCGCTTTCCGGCGGTCGAGACAAAAAGAAATAAGTGCCGCCGGCCGACGCCAGCAAAATACCAGCCGCAATCGTCAGGCCAAGACCCTTAGACAATCCTTTTTGAGAACTCTGGGTCTTTCGCCGCCGCGCCCGGGGCTCGTCATCATCTTCTTGCTCCGGCTCCGCTTCATCTTGATAATTTGATACGGCGGGCTCCTCGTCCTGAGGGGCTGCCGACTCGTTTAATTTGCGCCCGCAAGAAACACACTGGTCGTAACGGGCTGGATGGTAAAGACCGCACCCTGGACACTGCATAAAAAGGCGAATTCGCTCCTTATTTCGGTCTCTTCAAGTCTAGCAGCTTCTGCTTTTTCCGGCATAGCAGGCAATCTCGAATTTTTAAGCTGGTCAGGTCCTGGTTAGAAATAAAAATTAAGCTTCCGGAAGGAAAAGGGTTCAGAAACTGCTGGAGGGCTACGGCATGTCTGACGGAAGACGCAATCCCTGGGAAGAAGATGAGGGAGACGAAAATAACTCCGAGTTCTTGACCGATTCAAGTTCTTTGAATACGGCAACATTGTGGGACGAGAATAGCAACAGGACGCTGACTCAATCCCAAATGCAGATGGAGACTTCGAACGCAGATCTCTATTTGCCGGAGCTGAGTTTCGGATTTGAAAATTCTTCAGAAGAACCCGCTGCCCCGGCTGCGTTTATGGAACAGGGCTTGGACCTGAGCACTCCTTTAGCTGACGGCAACCCGGGCGCGGCTGCAAGCAATCCGGTCACAGAGGCTTTGAACGATTTACTTTCAAGTGAGGAGGCGTCACTGCGGGGATTGGGACGAAATTTACAAACAATGCTTAACGGCAATGCCGAACAAAGAGTTCTGGCCGAAAATTTGCTTGGAAACTGGTCGCTTGATTATCAGCAAATGCAGCAATTCTTGAATTTGCAAAACAGCAACAATCCGGCAGAGCAAGAACGGGCTCGATTAATCGGTTCGTTGCTTTCTTCCGACAATAATTCAGCTGCCGGACGTGCTCTTTTGCAAGGATTCAATAGCAGTGTTGCCTCCGAGCGCGATGATGCTGCTCGTTTTGAGAGAATGCTCCGCAACCCGAATCAAGCAACCCAGAGAGAACAGGCTCTGACGATTTTAAATAACGTGGAGAGTCCTGAGCAAAGACATCAAATGCTTGAGTTGATGGATTCGCTGTCCAACAGAGAGGCGGCAAAGCAGTTATTGCAAATGCTGAACAATCCGGAGCAGGCTCAAGCTGCAAGAGATCTTCTTCAGAATCTGGCAAGCCCGCATGCTCGTGATAATACCGATGCAGAGCTGACTTTGAATATGCTGAATAATCCTGAGCAGCAAGCCCTGGCGCGCAGAATAATGGATTACCACGATCCCGAGCGCCGTCATCACTTATTGGAAATGGCTAATAACAGCCAGACTGAAGCTTCTGCTGCCCGAGTTATGGACATGCTTGAATCCGGAAACCCTCGCACAAGACGAAATGCTCAAGCCCTCTTAGATTATTATGAAAGTACTGATCAGGCAGACAGACAGGCAGGCAGGACTCTGGCTGCAATGCTTGCGGACCCTCAAAGACGGCAGCAAGCTGAGACGCTTTTGCAAACACTTGGGCAGACCGACTATATGCCTGCCGCCCTCGATATGCTCCAGAATCCCAACCAGAGAGCGGCCTCAGACCAGATAATGAGAATGCTTTCCGGAAATGCGCAAGACGTTTCGGCCGCACAAACATATCTGCATATGCGGACCTGGGGCACTGCCAGTGGTGCGTCGGCCCAGGAACGCCAGGGATATGAGCGCATTAACGCTATGTTGAACAATCCGGCACAGCAAGCCGACGCACAGACGATTTTGCATGCCTTGAGAGAACGCCCTGAGCAAATCCAGGCGCTTCTTGAACATATTCATAATCCCGCAACTGCGGCTGCCGGTAGAGAGATTTTAAGTATGCTCGGCAATGCCGAAGGTCGAGCCGGCGCTCAAAGATTATTGGATGGATTGAATAACAATCGCCTCAGGAATGCACGCCAGATCCTTGATGCAGCTAATACTGAATCAATGAGTGGTGAGGATGCAAATCGTCTTGTTGCAATGTTGAACAATCCGCAGCAGCGTGAATTAGCTAATCGGTTACTCAGAGGTTTATCTGATCCGGATCAGATACATAACGCTCTTGAGCTTCAAAGCCGGTATCCTGCCGATGCAAATACTCTTTTGAATATGCTTGCTAATTCCTCACAACGAGAAAATGCAAGTACGCTGCTATCGCAATTGAATAATCCCGAGCATCTGCATCAAATGCTGCAAATAATGCAGAATCCCGAAAGGCAAGGCGCCGGTCTTGACGCATTAATGCGTCAACTGAGAAGCTCCGATACTGCACCGGGCGTGACTAATTTGCTTTCTGCTCTGTCTAATCCGGCAACAGCTCCGTCAGCAAATCAAGTTCTGGATTTAATGCGCAGCAATCCTGAGCGCGCCCGACAAATACTCGAATCGGCCAACAGACCTGAAGATTTTAGGCATTTAGTGGAGATGACCCAAAACCCCGAACAAAGAAGACTGCTGGATACGCTGCACAACTTTGCTTTTTCTTCGGATAATTCAAGACAGCAGGCAGCCCGCAATATCAATGAACTGCTTGGCAGTTCAGACCCGGCTGCGCAAGCTGACGGCAGAAGACTTCTTTCCATGTTGAATAATCCGGCTGAGCGCGACCGTGCAGCAGCGCTGGTC
>JAIEPM010000455.1 GCA_019748395.1 Candidatus Obscuribacterales bacterium | reverse complement strand
AGTTCTTAATAACTGTACCGGCAGTTTTTTCGTCCAATAAAGCAAATAAAAGATGTTCCAGAGTCAGATATTCATGCCTTCGCTTTTGCGCTTCGCGATAAGCTGATTCAAGAGTCTTTTGCAATTCGGCGCTCAACATCGTCATTAACTCATCTAGGCGGGATCTCAGTCTTTTTCCATGCTGCAAAGTAATGGGAATTCATTTGCTCGAGCCAGCGCTGTGACCTTGTTGATTTTAGACTCGGCAACTTCATAAGTAAAAACGCCGGCCACGCCGACCCCTCTATTATGTACTTCTAGCATAATTCTTCGTGCATCTGTTTCGTCTTTATAAAAGACACTCATCAATATGAACACCACAAAATCCATGCTCGTGTAGTCATCATTGTGCAAGAGAACTTTGTAAAGCGGCGGTTTTTCAACTTTTCTTCGGCTCTCAGTCGCAACGCCTGTTTCTCCGTCCTCGAAAGAATCTTCATCAAAATCCGGCATTTTGCTTGCACGCTCCGCTCTTCAGACCGAATATCTGACACGCTTGCCTTGTTCCACAGCCGGGGCTCATTCAAACGCCCTGAGCAGGCTTCAAGTTCTCAGCAACTGCTGAACTTGAGCTTCCAAAAGTACAGCCGACAAATACAAAGCGAGTCTTAATATTGCAGCTTGTAAACATAGCAGAGATTTGCATTGGCGCAAACGCCCAAGTGGAGGATATTGGTTAAAGCAGCAGATAGCGACTCGGGCTTCTGTTCAAGTTCATCATATCGTTTGCTAAAAGCACTGTCTTAGTATTCTTGTGAAGATGCCCATCGGTCGTTTCCTTTTTACCATCGTTACAGAGAAAAATGCCGGCTATAGAGCTTAGATTTTCGGAGCAGAAAGGCTCGCGAAGAGTACGGGGTTATTAATGCTTAGTTTCAGTCCCGGTATCGGCTTTTCGTCAGTTCAGGGTTTTCAAATAACGCTGCCTAAAATGTGGCGAGCGCTGCCAAAATCGAAGACTGAGCTTTTGCCGGGGCTTGATGAAATAGAAGTTTTCGCAGACCCAAATGATCCTGCCCTGAGCCTGACCTGGATGCGCTCGAGTACCCCTGTTGCAAGGGAAACTATAGAACGATTTCAGCGTGCAACAAGAATTCCGGGCGCAATAGACGCTTCGGAATCACATGAAATCATAATGAGCTGTTTTCCTATCATGGGCAGAGCAGTTACCGCATTTTCCATAGAGCTTGAAGACAGGCAGAAAGCACTGGAAGTAACGGAGTTGATCAAGCCGCAGGGTACTGCAGCAGAAGCCTTGCGTGCATACCACTTGTTGATGAGATACAGTGCGATAAACGAAAACTACAAGGAAACCGGCAATTACTATATGCAACAACTGGTTTTCTACGCACGGGCAAGTGTTTTTGCAGAAAGAATTGTTGAGATAATCTATTCGGCTCGTTCATTTCGTCAAAACTGACATTTAGGAAGAGCTTCAAGACTTTTCAAGAAGTCCTTAAAGACGTCTAATTAGGATAAATGAGATAAATCCTCAAAATGAGATCTGGGCAATAGCTAATCAATGTCCATGCTTCGGAGCGCCAAATCTTGAAAGCTTATCTCCTTTCAACAGCCGTCGCTTGCCTGCTTATACAAGCTCAATTTGCAATGGCTGCAAAAAACAAAGAAATTATCCCGGCAGCTGTAGATGCAAATGCTGAATTCACGCCGCTCATTCTCAAGGAGTCTTCGCCGGAGCGCGGCATTAGCCTTTCGGGTCAAACAGAGCTTCAAGAACTCAAAAAAGGGCACTATAAACTCAGCTGTGGCTGTGCGCTAATTCACACGGAAGAAGATGTATTTATCGAAACTTGCCGAGCCAAAATCTACGCCCGTAAAGGAGCAAGCATAGTTATCGGAGCCAAAACCGATGTCACCAGAGTCCTGAATTTGAGTGACCGAAAACATGACAGCTTGCGTGTCGTTTTCGAAAAAAATCATATATCGCTAAATCCGGGTGAAGAACTGGCTGTCGTTAGCTCCACAGCTTCCAATGCCGACAAAGCAGCAAATGAATATGTAATCAGATATAGAAACGCACAAACTATTGGCGTTTCTCCTAAATACAAGGCTGTCCTGTTTGAGTTCTCACTGAGTGACGCCATGCGCCATTGCTTAATCTTCAAGCAGCTGACTGAATCTCCAAGACCTGCAGATAAAGAATTACTCAAAGAAATAATCAAAACTGCAGCAGCCGTAAATACAATGTTCAGCAAATCTCGACCGGAATATAAGCGCGAAAGCGAGCAAGCGTTTGTAGCTCTGAACGTCGACAGGAAAACAAGAAACAAAATCAGCCTAAGAAGAAAAAGCACTGCAATTGCAGAACAAACACTAAGCAAGAAAAACGAACAGCTTTAGTTCGCGATTTTCATTTCCCCCAGGGTAAGCGGTCGAAGCGGTAAGAGTAGCCGAAGCCAACGAAGGCAGACGGCGCCGAAGAGCTCAGCCCGAATCCAAAATGAAGATCAAGTTGATGCTGCCTATTCAGCTTATAGATAGCGCCAAAGTGCGAAATTGACTGCGCGGGACCGTGCGAATTTTGTTGAAAGAAGGCAGCGTACTCGGCGAAAGCCGCAGCTTTCTTGCCAAGTGAACGAGAAAGCATAAAGAAAGGCTGCCACTGAATATCTCCGCGACTGTTGGACAAAATTATTGACTGCATTCCGCAAAGCGACCAATTCTTGTTCAATGACAAGCAGAATGGAACTCTAAAAACCGGTTGCACTGTAGTTCCAGAAACGAACTTGGCTCCAAGAGGAACATTTAGCGCAGAGACCAGGGATGCAGTAAGTCGCTTGAACGGTCCAAATTGATGCTTCAAACCCAGCTCACCTAAACCAGAAGCCCCGGCAAAAGTGGAGGCAGACTGGTTATACAAGACCATTTCCGGATTAAAAACCTGCAATTCCGTTTTCTCTAGAAGACCAATTCGAAGCTGATTCTCAGGAAGATCAAAATAAGTCAGTCCGTGCTGAAAATGTTGATAGAGAGCGCCATTTTCCAGTTGAATACTGCCCATCGGCACAACAAATGCCGACTGACAAAAGCTCGGTCGGTTAGTATCAATGTCATCGGATTTATCAACTGCAAAAACAGGATAGACAAAGAGACTGCCGATTAACACAGCCAAAGCCGATCTCACTGGAAACCTCAGAACTATTTTTTCCACTGAATTCACAAACTTATGAGTCGGCAGTCTCAATTTTCTTCATTCCACTTTCCTGAGATAGGGCAAAGCAAGAACCAGATCAGAGACGTATTCTATCAGCTGACTATAGCTTAGAGGAGGAGCTTTCAAACATGTCTCAAGAAAACTCGCATGACTATTCAGACTCTGCAAATCCTTGAAAGCATATGCCGCCATATAAGTCTGGAGATATTTAAACGAGACTCCATGAAATGTTTTTCTAATCCATGAAACAAAGTCTGAGATCAAAACTGAATCACTACGGCTTCTTAGATACAGATTCTCTTGAGGCAAAGACCTCCCCAGCTTGCTTTCAGTATTCAACACATACTTGTCGCCAGGGCAACGAGTGGCAGTTCCGTCAAGTTCCAAGAATGTCAATGCCGCATTCAGGCGAGAAACAGGCAGATTTGTTTGAGCACAAAGACTGTCAAAACTGCGCGGTTCGTTTGACAGAGCCACTTTCACAAGCCACTCGTCTGAATCGTCGGAAAAATTTGAATTCTCAAACCGCAAATCACTACACTCGGGCTCAATAACTGTAATATTGGAAATTGCTAGGGGTTCTATTTCAGAAGAGTCTTGAAGTTCAAAGCGCGGATCTCGACGAGCTGGGGTTTCCCGACTTCTTTTGCAAACAGCAGAACTCAATTCGATACCCCGGCAAAGCAAGAGATCCCATCCCGGAAATAAGTCCTTAAGCGAAGCAAGTTTTCTCAAAATGACCCAAGCTGTCGACTGCGAAATTTCAAGCAATTGGCTCATCTTACTAGAACTCAAGACAAGTCCTCGTTCAAGAAACCAGATTGCAGCCAACCATGGTCTAAATTTTCTGGTTCCACGAAAAATTGTGGACGAAAAGAAATAACTCCGCCCAGCGCAATTTTCACAGCTTACAGTTCTGGTCCCGTCGCGCTTTAGCTGGGACGAGGAACAAAAGGCGCATTTGATCACGGACCGCTCCAAAATCACCCTTACGATAGCCTCCAGACATTCAAGCTCGCCTGGATATTCCTGACTGAATGTAACCCAAAGAGAGTCGATCTCTTTGCTACGATTTTTGTCTCCATCATTCTCACCCATATACAAAGCCCTCCCAAAAGAAAGACGTTGCTTCCCCACAAAAAGTTCAAGCGATATCGGTTGAACTTTTTTTGCCGCAGTCAGATTTGGTGGCGAAACCGGAAGATGAAGTCTGCGAGCCTCATCAAGAATCAGAGAGACAGGCATTTAATGCGTTGCTCATGGTCAGGTAGTAAGAAGCGGACTCTCTTTCAAGTTTCGCCTTAGGCTCTCAAGTCATCCAATATGAACTAGACAAGAGAGTTAAGAGCGCTCAGCAGGCGGGTATTTAATCATAGATATCAGATGGGGGAAAAACATGTACAAGGTCCCAGTAAAGCTTTTGCTGAGCGGCTGCCTAGTATTAGCTTCTAACTACCTGTGCCTGGCGAAAGAAGCGGCAAAAGAAGTGAACTCAGCCTTCACCGCTGGAGTAAGCTTCTATTCTCAGAAAAACTACCGCGCTGCAGCTCAAAAGTTTGAAGAATCCTTAAAGCAAAGCCCCCAAAATGCCGACGCAATCTATTACTGTGCACTGAGCCACCAGCAGAGCAATAACTGGGCAAGAGCAAAGCAGCTCTTTGAATACATAGTTCAGGCGTTTCCACAATCCAGAGTAGCAGGCAACGCGCAGACAGCGCTTTCACAGATAGCCGCAGTGAACGGCAATGGCTCAGGCTCGTCCGTGCCTAGCAGCCAGCAAACATTCTCAAGAAGCATGCCCGGCTCGGCGCGTCAGACCTTAGACAGCGACCTTGCCAGCGTCCCCGATCTGGTCAAGATTCCTTTTGAAAAACGCGGTAATGATGTTACGGTGACAGTCCAGGTAAATGGGCATTCGGTCCCCTTCATTCTCGACACAGGAGCCTACGGTGTTGCAGTAGGACAAAATCACCTCAGAGATTGGGGAATAACACCTGCACCCAGCAAAGACCAATTTGACGTCGGTGGTGTCGGAGACGGCAAAGCTAAAGCCTGGGAGCAAAAGCTTGACATCAAATTGGGACCAATTTATCGTCGCAACTTCTCTGTCACAGTTCTGGACAATATGCCGACAGAACCACTGCTGGGTCAGACTTTCCTGAGTTCATTCACCGTCAACATCGACGATAACACTAGAACAGTACTGCTGGCTAAAAAAAGTGGTAATGCAGCTCGAGACATCGCACACAAGTCTTATACAGGAATCGAAATTCCGTTTATAAGACAGTCCAGTGGGCACATGCAAGTTGATGTGCGAGTCAACGGAAAACCTTTCAAAATGTTATTCGATACGGGCTGCGAGCGCACTTCATTCTCCTCAGCCGATTGGCAGAGGCTCGGATTTCAGATCCCTGCAGATGCTCAGCAAGGTAAATCTAGAGGCGTTCTTGGTGAAACAACTACCCATTATTTCAACATAGAATCTTTGAAGCTTGGAAAAATCGAACAAACGAGTGCTCCAATAAGCGTAGCCGAAGGCAGTCGCGACTCGCTATTAGGAATGAGCTTCTATGGGAAGTACAAATACACCATTGACTCTGCCCGCAATGTAATAATTTTCGAAGGAGTGGACCGCTAGTTAAGCGACCCTCGACGGACTCTTAGCATGTTTAAGCAGCCTTTACACAGAATTACAGGCTAGCGCTTGAATTGCAGCCATTGGCAGCAATAGCTAAGTTACGAAGCATGAGTCCGGAACTCATACCGTTTTATAATATGCACTTTGGCTTGTAAATCAATTCATAGTCAAGCAGGGTACTTGCGTAGAAGAGGAATATTTAAGTGCTGAAGGCAGGTATAGTCGGATTGCCGAACGTCGGCAAATCCACACTTTTTAATGCTCTTACTGCCTCGTATCAGGCAGAAAGTGCAAACTACCCATTTTGTACTATTGAACCTAACGTAGGCATCGTAAAAGTACCGGATATTCGCTTAAACATGCTTGAGAAGCTGGCTAAGCCGCAGCAGGTAATCCCTGCAGCTTTCGAATTTGTGGATATAGCGGGTCTTGTAAGAGGGGCAAGTAAAGGCGAAGGACTTGGTAATCAATTTCTCGCACATATCCGGGAAGTAGATGCAATAGTTCATGTAGTTCGCTGCTTTGACGACGAAAACATCACCCATGTTGATGGACTCATAGACCCGGTTCGTGACCTAGAAACTATTCACATTGAACTTTGCATGGCGGATTTTGCCTCTATTAGCAAAAGAATGGACCGCTTGCAAAAGCAGAAAAAGCAAGGCGACAAAAGAGCCGCCCTTGAATACGACATTTTTGAAAAGATCCTGCCGTCAATTGAGAATGCCGAATCAGTCAACCTTGAAGTCTTGTCCCAGGAAGAACGAGAA
>JAIEPM010000257.1 GCA_019748395.1 Candidatus Obscuribacterales bacterium | reverse complement strand
GCCCGGGCGTGATGCAATTGAAGAGATGTTTCGCCGCCGAGCTTACAATCCGAAACTTGCCTGGGTTCGACGAATTCAGCAGGCCGACGACACAGACCTCGGGCAATTGGTCAAGCTTGAAGAAACTTACGGAATCAAGTTTCATTTTTTTCTTTCTGCTAATTCAAAAGAATCAGTCCCGGCGTCAACTGCTGTTGGACTGAAAGAGCGCGGCGGCAAAATCTATCATGATTTGCTTGTATATCATGCCGATACGCAGTTTGAGAAAGCAAGTCTTGAGTTTCTTCGAAACTTGCATGCTTTAGGTCTTTATCCTTTGCGCCGGGAAATGGATCTCTCGCGCGTTTCAGAAGAGCAAATGAGTTTTCTGGCCAGACTGAGCGACGAACTGCTCAAGAACAAGCGTATTCCCTACCCTCACGAAAAGGGCGATCGCAGCCTGCGGGAAAAACTGGCTAAATTCCTCTCTTTCTACTGTTATTACAATGCCTGCCCGGAGAATCTTTTTGTCGGACCTGAGCGCCCGCGGCTTCTGGCGATGATACTAAAAATGGTGGCAGCTGAAGGTGGCTCTGTTTTGCTTTCTTCCTCACTTGAAGCGCTCTACGCTTCTGTTTGTCGCCAGCAGGGGCTCAAGGTCATACTTGGCAATAATGACTTGAGTGAGTTATTGCAACTCGATGAAGTTTTTTCACCGCGAATTTCAGTCATTTCACCTTATCAATTAAGAGACCCTTCGCCTTTAATTCTTGAGTCTCTCATTGATCAAGCCCGACAAAATCCGGACCGCTGTTACCTTGTTGATGATTCAGAGGATTTTGAGATAGGGTCGGAGCTTCAGTCTAATATGATGCTTCGCTTATTAGGACAAAAGGATCTGCCCGACAATTTGATTTTTATTTATGGCTTGATCAAAAATACGGTTTGTCCTGATTTTGAGTTGAGCTTCCTTATAAATGCACCGGCTGAGTGGATTTCGCCCATGGAAATTTGTGCGGAACTCAGTTATTCAAGAATCTCATACATAATTCAGTTGTATTACGAATGGCTTTTTGACGAACTGCTTTCTTTTCCCTTTGTTGAAGACGGCACTGGTTTCAGTCCAAAGCAATCTGCCTCAAGAATCCGTTTATCCCCAAAATTTATGCAAATAGCCGAGGACCCGGTTTTTGCTGCTAAGCCGATTTCGCTTTCGAATAATGAGCTCATACGCCTCGATTACGGTGAGTTTGAACATCCGGTTCCGAATTTACTTGTGAAGGGATTGCTGAAGGGCTTTCTGGAAAGTCCTTCCGATTCGCTCGTGTTTACCTTGCAAGAACGCGTTGCTGCCTATGTTTCAAAAACAAGGCATGCAAATATAGACCCGGCAAACGTAGTTTTAGGGCAGGGGGTATTTCCGCTTTTTGCAGCTCTTGTCCAGAGTCTGAAAGAGCGGCTCGGTCGTGCTCCACTGGTTGCCGTAGCCAGCGGCTCTTATGGACCGATCTTTCCGCTGCTCAGTTACTATGGTGCGCAGACGATTTTGCTTGAAACAAGCCCTGCAAAGGCTTTTTTGCCTACTGACCAAGATATAAGTGCGCTTAAGGAAACTCCGGATCTGCTCTACATCTGCCAGCCCGGCAATCCTTCCGGGATCTTCATTGAATCTGAAATGATCCGTCGCATCAGCAAAATCTGTGCAGAGCGGGGCATCTACATATTTGCAGACGAAATTTTCTTTTTGCTGAGCGATTCTAATTTGGGCAGCTGGACTCCTGCGGAGCTGAGTTTTGCTTATCCCAGTCGCTCTAACGAAAAGGGGAGACTATTCTTTGCAGATGGGCTGGCCAAATCTTTTGCAGCAGGCGGCTTGCGAGCCGGTTTCATAGTATGCCCGGATCGCGACTGGGCGCAAAGTCTGCGGGAGTTCTGCGCCCCGGTGCCGCAAGCTATTCTGCGTTCATGGGACCGGCTCTATTCAGTATTTATGGAAGAGTCGCCGCATCAACTCATCGATACTCGCTCTGAATTTGATGAAATGGGGTCTTATCTTAGAGACGCCAGAGCGCAGTTGACTCAGCAAAGGGAAAAGTTACTTAAACTTTTGAATAAGCATTCCCTGGCGGATGGATTGCGTTATGCGCGCCGCGGCGGACTTTTCGTTTTGGCCAGAATGGCAGCGCAGACGGAAAAACTTGCGCGCGAAAAGCAGATTCTTTTGAACACCGGAGATTGGTCTCGAAGTGGTGATTGGGCAAGAATTTGTTTTAGCTTGCCGCCTGAAAAATTCGATGAGGCTTTTGAGCGCCTCAGTGCCTTTCTTTCCTGAGTTCAGCCACTCAATCTTGCGGGTTCCATGATTTAGGGATTTGCATCAAAGGTTTTTTCAGGGGCTGCGTCGAAACTGCCGTCAGCTCTAAAGTTTTTGCTGAGTTCATCTTCTTGTTCTAGACTTGCAGATTCTGTTGTGTAAATAATGCTGCTTTGAGCAATCAGATTGTCTCGTATGCGATATTCTCGCGATTCCGCGATTTTAGCTTTGAGCTCTTCGCTTGGACTGAGAAGGGCTTCAGCTGCAGCCGCCCGCTTTTGATTGCGTTTTTCGATCTTCTTATTTTGCCAGTCGATTATTTTTGAGCGAAGCAAAGGCACCAGCAAAAAAAGGCTTCCGTAAGTGACTAGAAGCGTGAACAAACTTGTTATGGTGGGTGCTTTCGATGAATGCAAAAGAAACCAGAGAAACCATGAACCGATAAAATTCAATGCCGCAATTACATAGACCGGTTTCAGTGCTTTCTGATCAAGCTCAGAGAATTTCAAGGGAAACTCTCTGAGAAAAGGGACTGCCTTCTCTTTTCGATCATTGCCTGCTGTATTCACAAGCGATGGAAATGTATAAATGATGTTTCCGCTTTCAGTTACTTCCGGTTTGCCGTTGAAACGCACGAGTGTCGGCAAGACCGCATCTTCGTTTTTCGGGTCGGCTCCTGTGTATGGGGCTAGCTGCTCGGCCGTAATCACATTGTTGTGGTCCTTAATTACTTTGGCAATTAACTGCCAGCGCTTTTCTTCGAGCCCCTCATTTGGATTGCCGTCGCCGAATAGAAATGAAAAGCAATTGAGCAAAAAATTATTGCTGTTTCGGCGCCGGACCGTGGGCAAATTGTAGTCGTATTTGACTGGCTGCGACGAGAAAGCAAAATAACTGAGCGTGTCTCTAAGGACGATGTAATCGAAAAGATTGAATCTGAATCCCCAGCTGTCGTGAGGAAAGGAGCTTTTTGAATTCTTGCCGCGCTGGGAAAAGAAAAGAATGAAAATCGTGATTACGATTATGCTGAAGGAGAGAATTAGCATGATCCCGAAGGATATTTTCAAAAGGAATAGTCCGATTTTAGAAAGCTGTTCGCAAGCTTTTTCCAGAAAGCGTTTTAAGCCGTGGGCCAGATAGGTATTGGCAAAACCGGGCGGGAAACTATAAACAATATTGCCGCTCTGGCTGACTGCAAGGTGCCCGCCTGCTTCCGAAGCTATCTGATTGAGTGCTTGCGATACAAGAAGCACCGGCAAGCCCGTTTTTGTGGAAACATCTGCAGCCGTCACCCTGCGACCCAGGTCGCCTATTGACTTAGTGACTTTTTTCTTTTGCTCTGCCTGCAGCATCTACTTGCCTCTCTGCAAGTATTCTACTTGAAGACATGCAGCGCTACCAAGGCATTAATTATGGCAATGAAGGCACAGGCCAGCGATTCTCCGGCGATGGCGCCCGATGCAATCGGAACTGTATAGCCGTCGGCGCTTTTGCTGTGCAGTTTTTTCCAGACAGCAGCCAGCAGCGCCCCGATCGCAAAAGAGAGACAGTTTTGAAAAGGCATAATCCAGGCAAGCCCGAGTCCCATGGATGACGGCAGGAACTTTCTTGATTTTGGATAAAGCGTTTCGATTATGCAAAGTATAAGCCCGATTACTGCGCCAATTAAAATGCCCATTCTTGCCGATTCCGGCAGGGCGCTTATACCGTTGGACAGCGCTTCGGCGACGGCTTTGTAGATTGTGGTGGACGGCGGATTATAAGCTTCAAGAGTGGCTTTATCCGGAATCATTAAATACCAGGCCGGAACAATGGCTATTGTGCCGAAAAATACTCCGCAAAGCTGCGCTAGAAACTGCTTGCGGGCGTTTGCCCCCAGCAAATAGCCGCTTTTCAGGTCGGTCAGGAGGTCTGCCGAAGCACTGGCGGTGTTGGCTGTGACGCTGGCTGCCATCAAGTTAGAGGTTATGTTATGAGGGCTCAACACAGCAAAAGTCAGCTGTGAAATTTTGCCCATTGCTCCAATCGGAGTAATGTCTGTTTCTCCCGTTGCCCGGCAAGCAACCAGAGCCAGGAAGAAGCTTAAGACCACAGCCAGTAAGCCGAGGAAAAAGTTGACATTGAAAGCCAGCCACATCACGATCGCAAAAATTATTGCCAGCGGCACGATGCCGATCAGAAACCAGCGGGTCGGCACTTCGACTTTATCCACCTCAGCCATGATCTCGTCGTTTTCGCCGCTGCGTTTGATGCTGCTCATGGCGCGAACAATCGTTTTCCACTGCAGGGCAAATGAGGTTAATCCGGAACTGACCATCATGGCGGTTCCGGTCCAGAGTGCCCATCCGGAAAGTAATTTGTGCGGGTTTGGAATTATCTGATTATTCATGACCCAGGGGCCGAATACGAAATAGAGGATGCAAGAACTGAAAAGCATTGAAAGTGAGACTCTCAGACCTACAATCATGCCGGCGCTGATTAACATAAGGCTCGGCTCAAAGCCGAAGCCTGGAAATTCATAAAGTTTGACGCCCTGCAAGGTCCAATTGAATGCACAGAGCTCCGGCAATTTGAATCCGCTGATTTTTTGCCAGGCGAAGTCACCCTTGCTGGCCACGCCGGTTGCTATACCTGCCACCATAGACGCTACCAGCGAATAAGCCTGGTAAATTGCTTCTTTAGAGCCGCCGTAAAGGCTTTTCAGTGTCTCTGCCGCAGCAATGCCGCTCGGGAAAGGCAGGCGCTCTTTGTTAATCATCTGCTTTTTCATGGGCACGGCAAGCAGCACGCCTAAGAGCGCCGTGATTAAAGTCCAGACGGCGGTAATTTTCCAGTCTATTTGATGACCGGTGATCAGGAGATATGCACCGAAGGCGGTGGCGATTGTCGAACCGGTCGAATAGCCTGCGGAAGAGGCGGTAGATTGCATGCAGTTGTTTTCGAGAATGCTCATCTGACTGAGTTTCGGGTTGACGAAACGGAAGCAACGCCAGATCGTGAATGAAAGGACGCAGGCTGTAATAGCCACGCCGAAAAGCCAGCCGACTTTAATGGCTGTATAAAGATTGGAAACAGACATAAGGGCGCCGAGTATGCCGCCCATCAATACGGCCCGCAATGTAAATTGCGGTACGTTGTCTCCTTGATAAACGTTGCGGTACCAGTCAAGTTGTAATTTATCGCTGTTCTCGAGTGTCGATTCGGCTGCGTTTTCCGCGCTTTCGCTCATTAGTACCTACTCACTTTCCTTGTTTTGTTTCTCGATGATTTTGCCTGCAAGTGATACCGAGTGTTCTTGAAGCTTTCTTTTCAGTTCGGGCATGGCTTTACGTGCTGCATCTTCTCCTGCCTTGATCGCCTTCAGCGCATCTTTCGGACTGCCATCCAATAGTTCGATACCGGTAACATCGGGATGAATTACGAAATCTGCTTTGGGCCGCTGGAATGAATCAAGAGCACTGAGTTGCATATTCACTGCGCGGCGGGCAACACTGCCTATTTTTCGGAAATCTTCTTTGCTGTGAATCTTGAGATCGTCGTCAATGTCCACTGCTATTACAAATTCCGCCCCCAGTTCTCGGGCTTTATCTGTTGGTAAGTTTTCAACTATGCCGCCATCTACAAAAAGCTTATCGCCGATTTCCACGGGGCGTCTGAGAAAAGGAATGGCGGAGCTGGCTTGAACTGCTTTGCCGATGTCGCCTTTATCAATAGGATATGCCTTACCATCCAGCAAGTTTGCCGCTACTGCTGAAAACGGGATCTTAAAGGATTCGATATTTTTGTTTTCACTGGCGGCCGAGTTGCGAATAAATTTGGCAAAACGGTTACCACGGTATAGTCCATCATAGGGGTGCCAGCCGAAAAGATGCGGCACGAAGAAAATGGGAACCAGAGCCAATCTTACAGGTAGTGGCACTGTTTGGTAAGCACGCATCAGTTCTTTTGAGCACATATATTTTTCGATTTGCTCAAGGCTGGTTCCGGAAGAGTAGAGCCCGCCGACAATGGCACCAATGCTGGTGCCGCTTATACAATCTATGGGCACCCCTTCTTCTTTCAAGACCCTGAGCACGCCGATATGAGCGCAGCCTCTGGCGCCTCCGCCTGCAAGAGCCAGTCCGACTTTGACATTATTTGATTTGGGCGCAATGCTTTGCTCGCTTGTGCCTTCTGCAAAAACTGAATTGTTCGTCAGTATGCAGAGCATTGCGGCAACTGCGACTTTTATGCCTGTCTCTGATTTTGAAGCTGAGCAAGTGCGTTTTGGAATGCGGAAAATATTCACGTCGATT
>JAIEPM010000395.1 GCA_019748395.1 Candidatus Obscuribacterales bacterium | reverse complement strand
GCTTCGGTGGCGGCTCTCTGGGCTAAAAAAGTCGACGGGTTGCTGACAGTGGAAGTGGTCGGGTATTACGGGGGCAAGCTTGAAGGTGAAAGCGAGCCCCTTGGCGAATTTATCGCGATTATCACGGCTCGCTCAACCGTAGACAAAGGCTTCGACATTCAAAGCCAGCAGGACGTAAGCTTCTGGCTGGGAAAAGTATCTGAGCTCAAAATCGATTGTCCCAGCGGAAAAGTCAAAGAGCCGGCAGCCACAAATCTAAAAAGCGAAATCAATTTATACACGCCTTTAACTGAACGAAAACGCAGCTATCTGATTGCTCTTAAAGAATACGCAGACAAGCTGGCGCAAGCCGAAGAAGAGAAGAAGAAGCAAGCCGAGATTCAAAAAGCAGTTGCCGAGCAACAAAAGCAAGTAGCCGAAGTTCTGGCAAAAACAGTAGCAGAAGCCCTGGCGAAAGCATCAAGTACCGGTTCAGGACCGAAGCAGGCAGATGCAGCGCTTGCAAAAGCAGGAGGCAATGTCGGCGAAAAAAAATCTGAGGGCTCCTCTGATTTAAAAGCCGGTGAAGAAAAAACCGCCTCAGAGGCGCCCAGCCAGAGCAAAACACAGAACTCAGAGAACTTGAAAGCAGCCGAAAAGCCGCAAACTCAGATTGAAACTCAAAGCAAGCCTGTTTCAGTCCCTGCTCCTGAGACAGCAAGCAGCGCAGGCAAAAGCAACTCTTTAGCCGCCGCTTTCCCGGAAACAGCACGCTCCTCACGCTCAAGCTGGGATAGCCCAACGGCACCCAGTACTTTAAGAGCACCAAGCACAGGTTCCACTCTCTTATATCCGGGAAGAGCAGTAGCCGGCCAGTATCTAACCGTAGCAGTCATTGGTCCGCAAAATGTCGGCGAGCAATATGTCGGACTGAGCTTCAACGGTGCCCAGCTCTCCACGGCAGAAAACGGCAAAGTAGTTTATCAGGTCCCGGAAGATGCGCCGCCTGGCTACAGCATGCACTTGAGCCTGACAGGACGCCCGGAAGAGGCGGCGGCCGCAATTGAAATACTGCAACCACTGGCAACACCATCTAATCCGCAAATCCCGAACCTGGAATCGGTTTCTTCAGTCTGCGCCGCCAACGGCATCCTCACAATTTCCGGGCACAATTTCGACGGTATAGCCGAGCGTAACAGAGTAATTGTCGACGGTGCCTACGACGCAAATGTCGTGGTATCGTCCCCGGTACAACTCAAGGCCCATTTACCGGCAGACATACCGGCCGGACAGCATACGCTCTGCGTAAGCACCGCCGGACTGCGCAGCAACCCGGGCAATTTCGACCTGGTAAGCGTGGAAATAAGCGCAAGCGGACCGGACAGCCCCAAGAATGATTTGCGCAAGCTGCTAGTCCGGGTGCTGGGCACACAAAATCGCGTGCGCGTAAAACTCACAAATCAGAGCAAAGACATAATTAAAATGGCCAAGGGCGATGAAGTTGTGGTCATAAGCTCGGGCGGAGCGCAAAATCAGGTACTCGTACCGGTGCAAAGATTGCGCTGGGGTGCATACAAAATTGACGCCGAAATACTTATCTAGGTTACAAAGCGGACTAATTTGCTTTCAGAATCAGCCCGCTCGTGACATCTCTAAGTAAAATAGCGGCATGACTAAAAACACAGCCACAAAAGAGCCTGAAATCGCTCAGAAGAGCGTCGCAGCAGGCAATTTAAGCCCCAGCCTTCCACAAAAAGGCAAGCTTGAGAAAACGCAAAGTCTCCTGAGCGTCATCTCAACTTCAATCGGTCTGCTCGGAGTAGCGGGCTCGGTGTTCGCCTACGGGCTTTCCAGTTTTTACACAGGTTCAATTGAGCTGGTCGAAGCAAAGGAAACTCCCGGCGTAGTAGTAAAGGTTTACACCAGAGAAGGGCATGAATCGGTTTTTCATGCCCGCCATATCGATCTCATGCCCGGCGACTATCATCTGGAAATCAGCTCACCGGAAGGTAAAGTAGTTCACGTAAATCCGACGGTGCGCTTCCATGAAACAAGCAAGATTCAGTTGAGTTTCACAAGCCCGAGCAATAAGGACGCCGACCGAGAATTTAAGACCGACAAGAAAAAACGATGGTGGCAGTTCTGGCGGCGCAGCGCCGAAGAAGCGAAATCGACAGCTCAAGAAGAAAGCAGCAGCGAAAACTAATGTCACCGGCGCAGGCAAGCTTCAAGACTTTTTACGCAGAGAAATCTGCCGCTTTTGCTGCAGAAATAGAAAAGCTTATACCAGGCGGAGTCGACAGCCCATTTCGCTCTTTCAAGGAAGTCGGCGGCCACACAATCTTTTTTTCAAAAGCTCAAGGCGCACACTTATTTGATCTCGACGGCAATAAATACATAGACTTTCTGGGAGCCTGGGGTCCGGCGATTCTCGGTCATTGTGTTCCTGAAATAACAGAAGCATGCAAACAAGCACTGGAACTCGGCCCTGTATTCGGCTCACCGCATCAATTCGAGTTTGAAATGGCAAAACATTTGCAAGAAGCAATGCCGGGGCTTGAGATGATGCGCTTCGTCAACTCCGGCACGGAAGCTGTGATGAGCGCAGTTCGTCTTGCGCGAGGCTACAGCGGCAAAGACATGCTTGTTATGTTTGAGGGCTGTTATCACGGTCACTCAGACAGTGTGCTGGCTTCGCAGACTCATTGCTCGAGTGCGGGCATTCCTGAGATTTCGAAGGGAAATACCGTACTTGTGCCTTATAACGATCAAGACGGAATGAAAGAATGTTTTCGTAAGCACAAAGGCAAAATCGCCGCAGTTCTCATAGAGCCCGTGGCAGGCTCTATGGGCGTAATTCCACCGGACCCCGGCTATTTGAAAGCCGTGGAGGAACTTTGCCGAGAAGAGAATGTGCTTCTTATTTTTGACGAAGTACTCACCGGCTTGCGTGTAGCCAGAGGTGGAGCACAGGCTCTCTACGACATAAAGCCTGATCTCAGCTGCCTGGGCAAGGCACTTGGCGGCGGCATGGCTATTGGTGCTTACGGCGGCAGAGCGGAAATTATGCAAGCCCTGGAACCAATCGGCAAAGTTTATCAAGCCGGAACTTTCTCCGGCAACCCACTCACTATGGCTGGTGGCATTGCCACGCTAAAGCTGCTGCGGAATCCGTCCATGTACGAGAAACTGGAAGCCAGCGGCAAGCAGCTATTTGACGGATTAGCAGAAGAAATCAAGAAAAAGAATCTACCAGTACAGCTACAAAGAGTAGGGTCGATGTTCGGCATCATTTTCTGCAAGCATCCTGTGCGCAATTTTCGCGATTCATTGGACATAGACGCCCATAGCTTTGCACGTTTTTATCACGAGCTCCTCAAACGAGGCATCTATTTGCCCCCCTCAAGCGTGGACGCGGCTGCCATTTCGGCAGCTCATTCCTCTGAGGACATAGAACAAGCCATAAGCGGCATTTGCGATGCTCTTGGCTTTGTTTTTTCAGCTTAAGCAAACGGCAACTGCTATTATTTGAGAAGCGGTTACGGGTGCATAATGAATCAGCGATTCAATTCAATTTTGATGTCTTTGCTTCTGAGTACGTGCTTCCATTCTGCAATGGCCGCAGACAAAGCTCAAGAGTCGGAGGAAGAAACACAAGACGAAGCACTCGTCTTGAACTTGCCGGCTCTCTGGAAGCTCGCAAATAAAAGACATGCAGGCAAGGAATATGTTTTGCAGTATTTGCCTCAAGGCGCAGATTTGAAAAAACCGGCCGAAATGCTCACTGTCACTACCGTTATGGAAGTACCGTCGAATCTTGATGCCAAAACATATATTTTACAAGTAAAGCAGGCAATGGAATCCGCTAAGGCTAACGGCATTTTTAGCTGGAAACTCATTAAAGAATCTCCGACTGATTGCAGTTGTGAATACTCACTGAGCGGACACAGCAAAATACCCGATCAATATGAATTGATGCGCGTTATTCGAGAATTACTTTGATTCAGAGAATTTTGCGCGAAATTCATTCAATCATTTTCCACTTCGGTAAACGCATCGCTACTCCCTCTGAGAAAGCACAAGCATGGTCCCTTGTCGACAGTGTCAAGCTGAGCCCAGCAAAAGAAACAGAATAAAGAAGCACGGTGTAAACTAGTTGCAAATTTAGAGAGGTGCTCAGATGCGCGATAAAACGCCAAGATCAGTGTTAATGCTTCTCTGCCTTTCCCATGCACTAGCGGCTTCAGCTGCCGACCTGAAGCCTGAGCAAAGTGAGCTTCATCTGCCCGGTTCCGCAGCAGAGGATAATCCCTCACAAGACTCTTCCTACAAGCTGAACGTGCAACTCCCGGACGAGCAAATAACAAGAGATGCTACTTTCCTGCGAACTCCTCTAAAAATCGAGATCAGCGCGGGTGGCGGCAAGTTCATCAAATCTTTCAACAGCCCGACAATCAAGCACGATCTTTTGATTGAATTGGCAAATACAATGGCCGCTGCAATCAACGCCTATAATCTTGCGCCTGGAATGAACGGCACAACTGTTTCAATATTGAAAAAAGCCGGTCAATACAATGGCATCTGGAATGGCAGCGCCGCAGGCTTTTTCAAAGACGCAGAAATACGAGTCAATAGCGGAAGCAGCAGTCCGATCAAAGACAGAATCGACAAAATTCTTGATCAAAAAGGGCTCAAACTAAGTCCAGTCAAAATAAACATCACGATCGGAGGGAGCCGACTCAATCACGCTTTCAACAACGGCAGCAGAGGCTTTTTCGCGTACGCAAACTTCACCGACCCAGCTGCTTTGAGTAAAGAAATCAGAGGCGGTCCGCTTGCAGAAACAACTCATGCCCCCTTGAGACCGACCGTTCTCTCCCTCACGATCGGCGGTTCGAAAGGAAGTTATTGCTTCGACATAAAAAGACGCAACGTCAACCCGGTCGGAGGAGGTACATTGAGAGCGATTCCATCAACAGGCACGCTCGAAGGGTTTTCTCGACCGGTGGAAGTCTATTTTGAAATCGGCGGTAGCGAATTCGACCATTCGTTCAACAAAAACGGCAGCATGACCATCCTGACCAATGAATTCTTGGACCAGTTAGTGAGCCGTATCAAACCCTCGACACTGGCAGGCATATCCGAGCTGCATTTCGCATGGGGCGGCAGCAGTTTCTACAACTGCGGCAATTGACATAGTTTCAAAACTTTCCAATCGTCTTGTTGGAAAGATGCCTGCTTGAATCTGTAGTGTTACTACATCAGCCGTTTTTTTTCTGGTCGCGTTCTATTTCTGCGCGACCAGAAAAAAGACGTATGCACTCTGAATAAAAAATGCGGAGTTGCTTACCGTCAATAAGGAGGCCGACTATGTTTCGCCTTAAGCTCTTGCTGTGCTCTTTAGCACTGCTAGTCTTGCCCCTGCTTACTACAAATATTGCTCATGCCGCTAATGGCGGGATGCAGTTAGAAGGAGTAAATATATCCGGTGCCGAATGGGGAAGCAATGTTCCCGGCACTTTCATGGTTGACTACATATTTCCAACGAACACGGAAATCGATTATTTCTCTTCCAAAGGAATGAAAGTAATTCGTGTTCCAATCATGTGGGAGCGCATGCAACCACAGCAAAATGGCGCCTTTGATGCGACTTATCTTGGAAGACTTGATTCAGTCATTAATTACGCAAACTCTAAAGGTCTTAAAGTAGTAATCGATTTGCATAACTACGGCGCTTACCGCAACGTCACAGTCGGCGTTCCGGGCGGCGTATCCAACGATGTTTTCGCGAACTTCTGGACGCAGATGGCAACAAAATACAAAAACAACTCAAAAATCATTTTCGGATTGATGAATGAACCGGTTGGCGGAAGCATGACGGCAAGCACATGGCTGGCGTCGTCACAAGCGGCTATTAACGCCATCCGAGCTACCGGAGCAAGCCAGTTAATCCTGGTTCCATCTACATATTGGATGCACCCTGTGAACTTCGTTGATCTCAACGCCAGCGTCATGATCAAAATCACGGACCCTGCAAACAACTTCTCATATGATGTACACCAATATCTGGACTATGACGGCTCTGGAAGCCATACTGACGTACTGAGTCCCAGCGCTGCGGTTGCGACTCTCAGCACTTTTACTTCCTGGCTCAAAGCCAACAACCGAACAGCATTTCTTAGTGAAATCGGCGTCCCGGCAAGCGCTGCTGCTCAAGACTCACTTGACGCCATGTTGAAATACATGCATGCAAATCCCGGACAATGGGATGGATACACATACTGGTCAGCCGGCCCGTGGTGGCAAAGTTACATGTTCGGAGTAGAGCCGGTTAACGGTCAAGACACTCCTCAGATGAAAACATTGATTGCCAACTTGAGCACAAACCAGGTCCCGGATCCGACTCCAACACCTACGCCGACACCAACTCCGGATCCAACACCCACTCCGACACCAACTCCGGATCCAACACCCACTCCGACACCGGATCCAACACCGACGCCGACTCCGGATCCAACACCGACACCGACTCCGACTCCGACTCCGACTCCGACTCCTGAGCCGACTCCGACTCCAACACCGACGCCG
>JAIEPM010000627.1 GCA_019748395.1 Candidatus Obscuribacterales bacterium | reverse complement strand
GCGCAGAGTTTGTCCAGCGCTTTGCTCGTCCGCTCTTTTTCGGCTTCAGTTATGAGCTCGTTGGAAGCAGTTTCCACGTCTTTGCCGCCTTACCCCCCAAGGACAGTTCTATTAAGCATAGTGCCCTCTTGCACGATTTTATACCCGTGCCCGCCCTGAAATAGTCGCGTTTTTATTATCAGCCAATTCTGGCGGCACTCAAGCGATCTCTTGCTTTCAAGACCAGCTCCTGCGCTTCCTCAGTCCAGCGCGAGCAGGCAGTCAAGTGCCCCATTTTTCGACCGGCACGCGCTTCTTTCTTGCCGTAAAGATGCAAGTGCAAATCCGGAACCTCAAGCGTGTAAGACCATTCCGGTACACCACCCGTCCAGAGTTCGCCCAGCAGATTCGCCATTGCTGCTGCTGAATGAGGCTCGGTCTTGCCAAGCGGCATGCCGGTTATGGCTCGAATATGTTGCTCGAACTGGCTTGTAGGGCAGGCTTCAATCGTGTAGTGCCCGGAGTTATGCGGGCGTGGAGCGATTTCGTTAATCAGAAGACGATCATGGTCAACTATGAAAAACTCAACGCAAACCAGGCCGACGATATCCAGCGAGTCAGCGATCGCGCAAGCCATTTCAATCGCTTCGCTTGCCAATCGCCAGTTGACCCGGGCCGGAACCGAAGAAATGTCAAGCACATGATTTTTGTGCTGGTTTTCAATTGGTCCAAAAGCTCTCATTTCGCCATAAGCACCGCGGGCTGCGATGACCGATATTTCTTTTTCGAATTTGACTGATTTTTCATAGATGCAGTCAACTTCATGGAAAGAATTTTTATAAGCTTCTCTGGCCAGCTCGGCACTGTCGACGAAACGCTGACCTTTGCCGTCATAGCCGAAACCTGATGTTTTCAATACAGCCGGAACTCCGATTTGCTCAATAGCTTTTTCAAGCGCCTCAGCTGAGTCCACGTGATAGAAGGGCACGGTTGGAAAACCATGATCGACCAGATAAGTTTTCTCGCGCAGGCGATTTTGAGCAATATAAAGAGCCTGTACCGACGGTGCTATGCGGGTAATTTGCGAAACTTCTTGGTAGGATTCGGCTGGAATATTTTCAAATTCAACAGTGACGATTTTGGCTTCATGGGCGAAAAGCCTGATCGCGTCAAGATCTTCGAAAGGAGCCACGGTTGTTTTGGCACAAACCTGTGAAATCGGCGAGTCCTCTTCAGGAGTAAATCCGATGACACGATATCCCATTTGCTGGGCAGCAAGAGCCATCATCCTGCCCAGTTGACCGCCACCCAGGATACCGATTGTTTCACCTGGAACTATTGTTTTCATCAAAGCAATGTCTCCGTAAGTACTTTCTCTTCTTGTTTCTTGCGAAATTCCCTCAGGCGCCGACGCAAATCAGGATTCTCGTTTGCCAGAATCGCCACAGCCAGCAAAGCCGCATTGATAGCGCCCGCCCGTCCAATCGCCATAGTTCCGGTCGGAATACCGGCCGGCATCTGAACAATCGATAGCAAAGAATCCATGCCTTTCAGCGCATGACTCTCAATCGGCACCCCCAGAACAGGCAGAAGAGTCTGAGCGGAGACCATACCGGGAAGATGCGCAGCACCTCCGGCACCGGCAATCAGCACTTTCAAATTTCGGGCTTCGGCTTCCCTGGCAAACTGTCTCATCAGCTCGGGTGTGCGATGTGCCGAGACTATCTTACATTCGTGAGCTATCTCAAAGTCTTTGAGGGTATCGGAAGCATGCTTCATGGTTTCCCAGTCCGACTTGCTGCCCATGATTACTGCCACGAGTGGATCAGGCGCCATCAATTTTCTCCTCTCCAGCATCAAGGTACGCCGCACGACTGAGCCGGTCGGCAATGCCTTCCCAGTCAGGCTCGGCCGGTGGTTCTTCCACGACAATCAGATCTGCACCGAGTGAATCCAGCTTGTGGAGGTGCTTGTAGAGCATATGTGCATAATGAGGCGCAAATTTCGAAACTGTAATCCAGTTGCGATGAAACATTGGTGCAGCCTTAAACGAAAGCACTGCCGCATCTTTGCCTTCTCTTTCGAAATTTTCAAGAACTTGATCTAAGTCCGAGCTTGAAACCAGCATCATCGGAGTTTTTGGAGCATAATGACTTTTCAGAGCACCGGGTACACGCGGAACTTCGCTATCGGCTTGCGGCCTATTGCCGGACAGACCAATTTCAGCCAGCGCCAAAAACAAAGTTTCGGCCTGAATCATACCCGGACGCAAGATTCGAGGCTCAGCCACCGTCAAATCAAGAATCGTGGACTCAATGCCGACTTCGCATTGACCGCCGTCAAGTACAATTTCAATCTCATCGCCAAACTCGGCTTTTACGTCATCTGCAGTCGTCGGACTGAGCCGGCCGAATTTGTTGGCAGATGGAGCGGCAACCCCGGAGCCGAATTCATGCAATAACTTGAGAGCTACCGGATGACTGGGCATGCGAATCGCGATCGTATCTTGACCGCCTGTCAAAAGCGGAGATACGCTTTTTGCTTTTTTCAAAACCAGGGTCAGAGCGCCCGGCCAGAAAAGCTTAGCAAGCAAACGCGCCGCATCTGGAACTTCGGCGCACCATTTATCAAGCTCCTCTTCTTTGCCTATATGAACAATGAGAGGGTGATGGGTCGGGCGACCCTTTGCTCTAAAAAGCTTCTCCAGAGCTTCCTGATTGGAAGCATCAGCACCAAGTCCGTAAACAGTTTCGGTCGGAAAGGCTACCAGCTGACCTCTGGTCAAAGCCATAGCCGCTGCTTTTATTTTGCTTTCCTCAATCATCGAATGCCTGCTTAACTTGAAAGACCTCAATTTTGGCACGATCAGCCGGAGCGTGTAGAACACTTTGAACGAGTTATAAGAGCCAAGAAGCAAGCGCAATCACTCGTCAACCTTGCGCGAGGACTCATCTTGGCAGCAGATTAGAGACTGTTTGAATCGAGCGAAAGCCTTTCCACGAAAGAATTATCGCAGCTAAGCAAGGACAACAAGAGCCTGCAAAAAAAGGGATAAGCAGCGCCCAAATCACTATCAAAAAATCCTCTGCACCAGTAACACGTAGCGCAGCTCGTGAGGCTTAGCTGCGCGGTCCGAATGTCGAGGAAAAATAAAAGCCTCCAGCATATATACCTTTAGCCCTTTATGCGCTACCCCATAATCTCCCCCGAGAAATGCAAAAAACACAGAGTTCATGGTGTTCTTCCCAGCGCCTGCACCCACTTGCGCCTTGACTCGGGGATTGAGCCCTCACTAGGGTGAGGGCACTCATGTAATCAATTTTTCAATTCAGGAAAGGCAAAAGAAGCTCAAGTCAACGCAAATCACCGTTTTCAGACTTCCTTTCAGCTCAGACATGAGTTCGTCGGATGCTTGAGTTCTTAGAACCCAGGCTACGTAACAGTTTGCAGCGCTCAGTCAACTCCTTTATCCGGGGTTAGCGCTGCTGTTGCTTTCTCATTTCAACCGTTCGGCTCGACCGAACACAACCAAGGAGATTGCCATGAACATCGGCACTTTCGTGGGCCTCGTCGCCCTTGTTTCTATCGCCGCCGCCGCAGTCGTCTGGATCCGTCGTTACTTCGACTCGACGCCTCTCGACTCCTACCATCCCGGTAAGGCACACACGCACGGCAAATTCGGCTGCAAGTTCGACCGCGATGAAGTGAATCGCACTCGCGACCAGAAGCGCCCGCGCATCGACACCAACGACCTCACCCCCGACCCGGCCGTGGCCCAGATTCTGGCCGCCATCTCCGACTCGGACGTGCGCAAAACCATTCTCGACCTCTCCGGCGAACAGCCATTTCAGCTCGGCGGGCAGTCTGTGCAGCTCACAAGCCGCAACAGCTACCACAACGGACTGGAAATCGCGATGCGCTACCTCGAACAGTTCTACAGCGCTCTCGGCTGCAAGTTCGAGCGTCATAGCTACAAGCGCCGCGGCAAGGAAATGTTCAACCTGATCGTTGAGTTCCGCGGTACGGTCAACCCGGAAAAGGTGCTCATCGTCGGCGCACACCTCGACTCGACTGCGGGCAACCCCTGGTCCACCGAGAACCGCGCTCCTGGTGCGGATGACGACGGCTCCGGCACGGCCGGGCTGATGGAGATGGCTCGAGCCCTGAAGAAGATGCGCCCCGGTTGCACGGTGCGTCTCTGCCACTTCACCGGCGAAGAGCAGGGTCTCTACGGCAGCTACGCCTACTCCGACAAGGTCGCGGCGGAAAAGACGCAAGTCATCGCCATGATCGAGATGGACATGATCGGCTACTGCAACCGCCCGGGCAACCGTGTAGACGTGCATGACGATCAGGACCGCAACGGTTCGCACACTCTCGTCGAACTGATGACGCGGGTGGCGGCTCGATACAACCTCGGGCTGAACGTCTTCGACACGCACAACTTCGCCGTGCACGACCGCAGCGACCATGCCGGCTTCCTCGACCACGGCTACAAGGCGGTGCTGGTTTCGGAAGAGTTCACCGATGAAGGCTTCACGCCTTACTACCACACGGTGCAGGACCGCATCGACAAGCTGAACTTCCCCTACATGCTCAACGTGATGCGCATGGTCCTCGGCGCGATCATCGAACTTGCCGAATGCAAGTAAGGCAACCGAGCCTTGGTCTCTGATTAGCATCAGCGGCTGAAAAACGGAACGAAGCGGATTTGAGCGCAAGCTCTTTTCCGCTTCGTTTTTTCAGGATTTTCTACTATGCGGTATCGTATTCTTTTTTTTTTAGGTCCAGGGACCGCAGCCTGGAAGGCTTAATTCCCTGGAGCTCGCAGCCTCCAGCGTCCGTCAGTTTTGTTAAGATCGGCATTATGAGAAGCAATAATGCGACTGCTAATATCTCAGGCTTATTCAAGTCAGCCTTGATTCGCTATCTGGCGCTTGCTTTTCTGCTTCTGAGCCTTGTCGAAGCAGCTCTGCTTTGTTTTCTCGTGCAGCAAGTCGAGCTGGCTGAAAAATCGGCAGCCCATGAGTATTTAATTTTACGAGCCTCCAGACAGTTATCTCAAAGCGCCTACGCTATGAGGCAACATCGAAGCACCATCGATGAATGGCGAAGAGACCCGGAAGCGATTCAAGGCATAATTGCAAATGGAAAAAGCAGTCAGGAGGTTGCCGCCCAACTAGATAGCTTTGTCAAATCGAGCCTGGAAGCCAGTCTTGATCCGGCACCGATTAAGGCTCTTGATTCGGCAGCCCGAGAATGGCTTAAAAGCAGCAGCAAGATATTCAGACACTACGACAGCGAAGCAGCTCGCAGTCAGGTATACAACGACTATCTGGATAAAACGCTCAGGCTATACGAAAGCTCGTTAAAACAATTAACAGTCATAAACAACGTGATTAAGGAGGGAGAAAAGAATCGCGCCGAGGTCGACCTAAGCGGCGGCTTGCTTGCCGGTCTCAGCCTGAATATACTTCTTTCAATTTTGCTTGCATATCTACTTGATCTGGGAATTTCAAAACCGATAAGCAGACTTGCTGAAAACTGCGATTTCTTGAAACGGGGCGAAGTCTTACCGCAAGTGGAAAATAAGCGTACCGAAATAGGTCGGCTGCAAGAAACTTTTCACGAAATGTCCCTGCGCGTTGCTGAAAACGAAAGAGGCCGAAAGAGTTATATTCAGCTTTTCAAAGAACTGCAAAGTGCTGCCCTCGGCGGCGCTAGGAGCACCTTAAATCAACTAAGCAATTCAAGCACCTTAAATGAGAAAGGAAAAAATAGTTTCAAGTTGCTGAAAGGCAACATCGACGGCATGCTGCAAATACTTGAAACAATGACTGATGGACTCAGTTTCAACGCTTACGAAAATATCGAAATCAAGCCCCATAAAAGCAATAGCCTGCAGCTCTTTCAGCTCTCCGAATCTGCAGTTGCCGCCTTGCTGGACAAGAAGAGAATCAGACTAAGTGTAGAAACAGTGAATCAAGATCTCGAAGTAGACGAGCATCTGATCAGTCGGGTTCTGATCAATCTGCTTTCCAACGCCGTAAAATTCTCCAGGCAAGAATCAGAAATCAAAATGATCGGTGAAAGCGACGGGCAATACTTCACTTGCAAAATAATCGACAATGGCGCTGGAATAAGTCCGGAGGAACAAAGCAAACTTTTCAAACGCTTCAGCCAGCTTGAGTCGGCAGGAGAACAAAAGTCAAAAGGCAGCGGGCTGGGATTGCTTATCTGCAAACAAATCATAGAAGCTCATTCCGGTTCAATCAAATGCGAAAGCGAAATTGGAAAAGGCTCTTGCTTCAGTTTCCAGATTCCGCTAGGAGCAAAAGTTCAAGCAAGTAAAGTTTTTGAAAAGCCGAATTCGCCGAATAAAAAGGTCAAGAGCCGACACAGCATCAAAACAGCCTTTACAGCCCTTCTCATGATATTTCTGCTCAGCCAATTTGCCGTCGCCTTTGCTCTGAACAGAAACTTTCAAGAGGCAAGCAAAAAGGCCGCATCTTACTCAAAGCAAAAATTGGAGATGCTGGAAACACAAGAACTTTTTACACTCTTTTTGACCTGGAGACAACATGTCG
>JAIEPM010000301.1 GCA_019748395.1 Candidatus Obscuribacterales bacterium | reverse complement strand
GGTTCAGGCTCCATCTCAACTGAAAGGCGGCGACCAGGTTACAGTGACTGCAATCGGTACACCAAGAGGCAAAGCATCTTTGACGATCGAAGGGCTTCTGGACAAAGTTCCGATGCCGGAAATCAGAGATGGTGTTTACGAAACAAGCTATACAGTAAGACGCAGCGACAATATCGCGGCTTCAAAAGTGACAGTTAAGCTAAATAAAGGCAACTCAAGTGAAGTGAGCATGGATTATTCCGTCCCCCTGATTCTAGATGCACTGCCGCCGGTACTGACTTCAACTCAGCCCTTGAACGGCGCTGTCGTATCAGATCGACTAAGCAGCATCATCGCCACTTACGGTGACGGTGCAGGCTCGGGTGTGAATACTCAGGGAATAAAGCTCTTAGTAAATGGCGTCGACGTCAGTTCTGCCGCCACTATTAATAGCGGATTCCTAACTTATAAGCCGAGCAGCCCCTTCAAGGAGAATGCCGTGAATCTCGAACTGCAGGTCTCAGACAAAGCCGGAAATGCCTCGAATTTGAAGTGGAGCTTCAGTTTCGACAAGCCTTACCAACCTTAATTAAAAGCCGGTAAGCTTCCGATCTCATTCGTGTTTCGCCCATTGTTATCAATAGCACTTGGACCGAGTATGAAGGCTGACTAAGTTACGACTAGTCAACTCACCGGGGCGGAGTCTGAACAATATGCGAAAACGACCAAAGGCGACATCAGGGAATAATCCCGGTCGCAGTAATAAGCCCAATAAGGCACAAAGAATTATTGGGCTTGCTATTTTACTCGGATTACCATCGGCAATTTGCGTTTCTCGAATTGGACCTCCAGCCTCCAATGCTCATGAGTTGAGCATCCAGACAAATGTAAGCAGCAAAATTGCTGCCAAAATTGCTTCGCGGCAGCCTTCAAAATCTTAGATTGTGTTTTCTGATTATTCGCCTGATGATTGACCGGCCAGGTTCTCCATATTTTCCTGTCGATCAAATGCACCTCGCATATTGCGAGCAATAATCGAACGTTTTTCAGGCGCAGTGCTGCTCCTCGGGGCAACTTTGTTCATAAAATCAAGGCTTTGTTTGATGCCACCAAAACAAACCAGCCAGACAAGAACAGCAAGAAAAGCTGTTCCCTTCAGAAAGTTCATGGGTAACACCTCTTTTGGGGGGTAGCTGGATAATGCCCGAAAAAAGCTTGTCAATATCAGTAAAATCAATGCGAAATCAGCTTTCGGCTTGGCTGACTTGAGAGGATAGAATGAAGCTCTATCCTGGAGCAACTCAATGACCACAGATTTTAAAGGCTTTGATTCGCCCGAAGATGCCGCAGCTTACTTCGTCATGGAAGAATGGCAGGCGGCCGAGTACAAAAGCACAGCGCCCACTTACGCTATCTGGTCCGGACAAAATGATGAAGGCAGCCAGGCCGTTGTAGTTCTGGGCATGCATTCCCAATCGCCCCAACTTGCAGTTCTTTGTCGAAAGGAAAAGCAAGGCTGGCTGGCTTTTGGCTGGGCTCATCGCTGGGGGCTGCTTTCTTGCAGTTGCGAAGAACACTCCGGTCCTCATCTTTATTCCTGGATGCATCCTGGAACTGCTGAATCTGCCGAGATCAGTTTTGCCGATAAGCTCACTGCAGAGCTCATTATCGAGAAACATCTCTTTTTTGTTGATTGGAGCGGAAAAACTCGCAGCCAGTTGAGTAGATTCAGTGAAGGCGAGTTCTCTATAAAAATCGATGGGAAGCTTGTCTGGGACGCCTCTACCCAGGCGGAATTTCTCTGGTCCATACTTGCCGACAGTGCCGAATTTGCAGCAGCTCATAAGCGCTATTTCTATTCCGGCTTCGCCTCTGATGCAGATTACTGGGCAGACGAAATTCTCCATGATTCGACAATCAGAGAAGAGAAACTGGCGGCCTGTCTTGCCCTGATTTATTCAGAGCCGCCTAAAAACTTCAACGAAAAATATCTTGGATTTATCGGTGCCGGTCCGCTGGAAGATTTGATGAGCGACTGGCTCCTGGCACAGCTTCCAGAGCGCATTGATGATGAGCGACTTGCATACGCTCTACTTTCAGTCAGAATGGAATTCGAGAAAGCCGAATTACAGAGCGGACTCAAACGCAAACTGAAATCATTTCTCGAAAGACAAGAGCTCAAAAATCGAAAAGCCGATAAAGGCGGGCTCAGGGCTGAAAGAATCGGCAAGCCGAGAGAACTACTCTAAAAGAAAAGGGTGCCGCTTGCGCGACACCCCGATATCTTTCCAGCTCTCAGGCTTAGTAGTTGCCGTCGTAAGGAACGACGTACTGACGGCCCTGGAACAGAGCGCAGTGGCTTCCGCTGTGGGGGCTGTCATAGCCCATGAAACCATGCGATGCACCGTAGCCGAAGCCATGCAGAACACCATAGATGGAACCACCAACGAGTCCGACAGGACCGCCGGTAAGAGCGCCAGCTACGAGATCATACGGACCATCTTCATTGCCCAGGTTACGAGCAACCATTTTGGTACCGCCGATAGCTCCTTTGACTCCGTCCTGGAACGAACCGGTAGGAACGTCCCAGAGAACCGAACTCAACATACTAATTACGCGAACCGGGAAATAATAGGCTTCATACTGACAGCGCCAGTCTGAAGGGCGCTCAGGATAAGCCTGAACAGCGCTCAGCCCTGAAAAGGCTGCCATTGCTGCTAGTACCGAACAAAGAACTGATTTTTTCAGCATACTCCTCACCAACTTCCTAGGGGGGTTGTTAAGACGACTCATAACGAGCAATCTTTACTTCTCTTCCATTGTGATGTAGGACCAGCGGCTGAACGGCTTATCCCAGCCGGTCTTGAAGCCGTGCCATGCACCATCAAGAACACCGTATCCCGTACCGAGTACTGCACCGACGGATCCGCCGATGGGTACTGCTGCCGCGATTTGACCGGCACCCTTTTCGTCGCCGAATTTGCCGGCAACGTGCTTGGTTCCTTTCAAGAACCAGTGGTAACCATCGTCAATAGGACCACAGAATGCGCCATTAACCACAGCACCGCTCAATCCACCGACCAATCTGACTGGAGCTTGAATGCACCAGTTGATAGGTTTGGCCTCGTAATCGAGGGCAAGCGCTGGAGCAACGGACGATGCAATCGCAAAAGATGCGATCAGAACTTTCTGCATAACCGTCAATTTACTCATTTACCTCACCGTCTTTCTATTGTCTGCGTAAGTCGCAGGACTGAGTACGTTTACTTGTCCTCTCCCATACCGACCAGGAAGGATTCTGTGCTGAAAGGTTTCTCCCAGCCAGTGCCCATTCCATGCTTAGCACCACGGAGGGCGCCAGCAGGGACTCCCCAGACCATGCCTACCGGTACACCGATAACGGTGGCGGCGACGTTCTGTTGGAATCCTTTTTCGTCACCGAACTTCTCGGCAAGAGTGCGCTCTGTTTTGAGCGGGACTCTCCAGAGGGAGTCGACAACGATCGCGGTCGGTACATCAAATACGACCGCAGTGACCGAGCCAAAGAAGCTCGCGATGCTTCCCAATCCATTGTCATCGGCCAACGACGGAGCGTTGATACCGAGTGTCAATGCACTGGCTAACGACAATACTAAAGCTGTTTTCCTCATTTGCTCCTACCACCTTGGAACCGAGGATGGCGTTACCATCCTCGGTTAAGTTAACTACATTCCTCGTGGGACAAACATCCCGAACTACTCGTCCTTAAATGTGAAAGAGTCTTTCGAGAACGGCTTTTCGTAGCCGGTTTTCATACCGTGCCAACCGCCGTCAAAGGTACCGTATGCGGCACCGCCGACGATACCAAATGGAGCAGCCAGAATGGCTCCACCCCAAGTTTGATAAGTGCCGTCTTCATCGCCGAGCTTACCAGCCATCCATTTGGTTGACATCATAGCTCCCTTGACACCATCCTTAACAGCACCTTCAGGCACACCGATAACGGTACTAACGCCCGAACCTAGTAAACGTACTGGGAAGAACACAATACTTTGAAAAGTGTCATCAGCAGCAAATGAAGGAGCAACCAGGGCACCGACAAGAGTCGAGGCTAGTACGAAAGAGGTCGCTAATTTCCTTACCATGCACATCTCCATCTCTTAGCAATCTTCTGAATAATCCTGGACCACCCCGGCCTCAAGACAGCACCATTGTACCTATTTTCTCGATTTGGTCTATATTTTGTTTTTAGCGGCAAATCAAGCAAAGCGCTGCAAACCTTGTACCGAAAGCGCTTTCGGGCAAAACTCTGTTCCGGAAAAAGATTTTCGACCTTCGCAACTTTTCGTAGATTTATCCGTCGGAGATATCTCAATTATATTGATCACAGCTACTCGCCTGCTTGTCAGGGCCATGACAGCCAAATGTCAGCAGAACCGAAATCGCCCTTGACGTCTTGATTATCGGACGATCGCTTCACTCTCTGAAGCTCCGTTCCAAAATCGATGCACCGATGGTAGTGGCGACCGCATAGATGGCTTAGCGCCACCATATTTGGTTTGTTATTTTCCGGAAGACTTTAATTGGCTTGCACTGATTCCAGCGACTCACCCAGGTGTTCAGTTCTATGCCAGGTCGAAGCTTGCCGTCTCAGACCGATATGAACGAATGAAATTACGATGCAGGGAACCCAGTGAGCGTAAACATATGAATTGACTTCAAATGTATGGAAAAAAGCTTCCCAGAATGAAAGTTCTTTTCTATAGGTTCTGATCGCTATGAAAAAGTTGACCAGTGAAATGATAAAGGTAAGCGCCGCCACCGAGAACAGAAACTTCGGATGAATAGGCTCGCCCATTAGAAAGAAGCTGACAATTTCACTAAGGACTTCCAATACAAGGAAGCCTGGAATTGCAAATTCGGAAAGAAATGCCAGAATGTCCAGCCTTTCCACAAGCGAAAGACGGCTGGGCGAATTGAGCGGAAAAATGTAATCGAGATAGCGCCTGATGCTGCCTTCCGCCCAGCGACGACGTTGCCTGATCAGACCTTTGACGGTGGTGACGGCTTCTTCGAAAACATGTGTGTCAGGAGAAAAGCGAAGCGCCCAGTTAGAAATCATCAAACGCATGGTCAGATCAAGATCATCGGTAATAGCAGCATTATTCCAGCCACCTACATCTATGAGAGCTTCCCTCTTAATCAGCTGACCGTTTCCGCGAAGTTCAACAGCACCGCCGATGAGGTCACGCCCGACCTGAAAATAAGTGTCTAGTGCATATTCCGAGGCCTGGCAGCTCGGCAGAAGTCCCTTTTGATGCGGGTAAATTCGCTTCTGCGACTGAACTGCACCAACACCATCCGGTTCGAGCACCGGCAAAATTTTACTAAGGAAGTCTTTGTCTACGCTGGCATCCGCGTCGAATACGGCAATAACTTCAGCTCGACAATGCGGCAGCGCATCATTTAATCCGGCGGACTTACCAGGATAAGACCCCTGAGGCCTGCGGATGTAGTTGAAATTCGGCAGCTCTTTACGCAGTCTTTCAAGAATTTGCGGAGTGTTGTCGTCTGAGGCGTCATCGATAACCCAAACACGAAAATCCGGATAATCAAGCTCGCAAAAGCCTCTGACTGTCCGCTCGATTACTCTGGATTCGTTTTTTGCCGGAATCAAAATGTCTACGGAAGGCTGCCAGCTTGAGTCCCTGCTTGTTTTCAGCTTACGCCGCTCTTTGCTTTGCGCGTGCAAGAGCCAGAAAGAATGGAAAGTCATGATCAAAAGCGTGAGGCTCAAAAGTACACAAAGAGCCGGCCAGGGAAGGATCGTGTCGATTGCCACCAGTGAGCAGAGCGACAGAACCGTAATTGCAAAAATAATTAGGCGATAACGCATTTGACTGCCTGAAAAAACCGCAAGGCTAGTTTAAATGACGAATGAGCAAAACTGGACCCTAGAGGAAACTTATATAAGGAAGCTTCATTAAATTATCTTGACCAATATACAGTTAGCTTAATTCAGATTTATGAACCTAAACTGAATCGTCTTTAGCCAGAGCCCGAAGCAAGTGATAGAGCCCAATAGTAGCGGTCGGTAAGCCGATGATAAAAAGGGTTGTAGAAACTCCTCCCGGCAAATTATCAATAAACTGCCCGGCAAGAACGACTGGAATTGTCGAGGCAGCAGACATGGCGGTGTTTTGCGCTCCAAAAACCTTGCCTCTCAGGTCTTCAGGCACCACGGCTTGCAAGGCTGCCTGTGTCGGCACGGCCACACAAGCGCAGGAAATACCCACAAAGACCGAGAGCATGAGAGGCACCGTCATCCAGCCACCGGGCCAGCTCCCGAGGAATCCCAGTGAGCCCAGCGCACTCATGAAAACCCCAAGTCCTGTGAAGCCTCCATATACCAGGACATTCGGCCGAACCCCATGCCCATAATGAGCAACCCAGAAGTTTCCAAGCCCCATACCCAATCCGGCAGCGGCGACGATATAACCGAACTGGAATGCCTGCAAATGCAGTACCTGCTGGGCCAGACCGACTGCGATGATGTTTAAGGTAATGATCGTGCTGAAAAGAATCGTGATTTTCATTATTG
>JAIEPM010000575.1 GCA_019748395.1 Candidatus Obscuribacterales bacterium | reverse complement strand
ACCCAGACTGTTTCAATTACAAAATACAGCCCTAAACGCCGTCTACAGGCGAAATGTGCTTAACCGAGCGGTATTGGCTTATAATGACCTGGCAGTCTTTCTGTATTTTGACGGCCAAGTTGAGCAGTCAAAGGCTTATTTCAAGAAGGCTCTTTCTCTCTCGAAACAGCATTGGCGCGACATCAAATCGTCGGCCGCAGACCTGCAAAATAAGATAGCGGCCCTTGAAAAAGACGGTCACATAGTCGAATTGGATAAAGTTGGGAATTTTGTGGACGCTCAGATTGAAAATTAAAGGAGGAAAGTCTCTCAACTTCCCTCCTCTAAAATATCTTCTCAGCTAACTTTCTTATTTGATCAAGCGCTTTTCGACAGCATCCCAATCGACGTTGGCAAAGAAAGCTTCAATGTATTTGGGGCGATCTGCCGGTTTGTAATCACGGAAGAATGCGTGTTCCCAAACGTCCATTACCAGAATCGGCACGAAGCCGGCTACATTGCCTTCTTCATGCAGTGTGATCCAGTGATTTGAGAGGGTCTTAGTGAATGGGTCCTGGAACAACACTGCCCAGCCCACACCGCGCATTGCACCTATTTTGGAAAAGTCGTTTTTCCAGATTTCGACAGAGCCGTAAACTTCGCTGATTTTCTTGGCGAGTTCACTGCCTTCTTTTAGTTCGCTGCCGCCGGTTTTGAGGTTGCCGAAATAGTATTCGTGCAGTCTCATGCCGTTATATTCAAAACCGTAGCGACGCTTCAGTTCTGCGTATTCCGGAGTGCCGGATTTTCCTTGTTCTGTAAGCTCGATTACTTTCTCATTGAGAATGTTTGTGTTTTTGACATAACCGGCATAAAGACCGAGATGGATTTCAATGGTCTCGTTTGAAATGCCGGTGAGATTCTTCAGATGGCTGAAGTCATGTTCTTTGTAAGGCGTATAAGCAATTTTTGTCTGCAACATGAAGTTCTCCTGAAAGGATGAAGTGCAGGGCTAATTCACAGGTTGCTATATGTACCATATATTGATTGCAAAGCTGAGAAATTCTCATGTTTTCTCAAGCAAATGAAACTCTTGCTCGCGCTTGGCAATTGCCTGTGGCTCTTACAATGCAATTCTTGTCCAGGTTATGTCGTCATTTGTCATTAAGGTTCGGCCCTGCTCGTCCTTGCTCTGCCGTTGCTCGTCCACAAGCGTTTTAAGCTCTTCGGCTGTTTCTATTTTTTCAAGCTGCTCAATGGCGTCTTTGTGTTCTTCTTCTCGCCTGAGAAGCCATTTTGAAATGGCATCGGTCATCAAATAAAAAATATCACCCCGTCGTGCAATGCCGCTTTCCCGTTTCTCTTCCTTTTCCAGTCCGGCATTGGACGTCTCTTTTGTTGAAATTAAGGCTGGTGTGTAGTCAAAAGATTCCCAGCGGTCTAGAGGCATGGCCAGCAATATTTTTTTCTCGCGAATCAGAAAGAGGCAGCTATCGCCTACGGCGTTCGCCGTCCAGGAGATCGTTTTTTTCTCTTCTTTAAGATATAGTCCCAGAAAACTGGCAAATGCCCCGGCTTCCAGTTTCTCTTCTGCATACCAGGGCAGGTTTTTGCCGGAAACTTCCTTCAGCCAGAGAGCCTGCAATGCTGCCCGGTCTGAACTGTTTTCCAAAAAGGCTTCGCAAAGAATTTTTGCCCAGAGTCCGGAGAAGGAAGTCTCGGTTGCCCCATCGGAAACGGCGCAGCGAAATTCTTTCAGATCCTTTTCCGGAATCTCTTGCGGCGCGAAGGCATCTTCATACTCTTCGGTGCTCAAGCCTGCTTTGGGCATCCAAAACACCCGATAGCTTAGTTTCATGCTTTCCTCTATCTGAGATTGCTCGGACGAGTTCCAATCGTAAGAAAGCGAATCACTGATACCAGATCGGCATTGAATACAAAACCGCGTGGATTGTCCGAAATGATGATGCCTTCCTCTTGCACCATTGTCCACATGTAATCAGGTAACTGGCTGGACATGCGGAAAAGCAGCCGAGCGTAATCATCGGGCAGCATGTTTTCCGAGTCCGGAAATTCGATTGGCGCGTGGTTTGATGAGGAGATGTGTAAATTGAAAAGAAGTACGTTGCCGTCTTCGCTGGACATGCGGCGCAGTTGCTCGGCTGTGTCTTCGGGATCACCGTCGGTGGCCTCACCGTCGGTGATGTTTATAACAATCGGTGGAAAACATCCGGTGTGCTGATGCAGCCAGCTGCTCACCAGTCTTTTGGCCTGCCTGAGAGCTTCACACATCGGCGTTCCGCCTTTATAAACCGGATCTATCCAGACCGGGAATTTGATTTTCTGGTCGATGATGCCACCGGCGCCATCATCGACTTTTTTGTTTCTCTGTTCGACGCGCGCCGGGTTATTGGCGATTTCGCTAATGGGAATGAGCTCTTTACCCGAGAGAACTCCAGAAAAAACGGAGCCGACGCCACGTTCGCCATAACCCATGACTGCAACGTGATAGTAGTCTCGAATCCCTTCGGATTTTGCACACTTGATGACCAGGTTTTGCAAAAGGCGATTGACTGCGTCTGCAACTCCGTCGGCTTTGCGTTTGCCTGCCCCCTGACCGAAAGGATCTTCCATGGAGCCTGACTGGTCGATGAGGATGACGATACAGGAGGGATTTGCTCTGCTTATTTCTGCTGTGTAGGGCATGTTGGTTTTCCCGGGCTATTTAATTCCGCCTAAATTATCCTTCAAAAGTTCCTTTAAGTGGTCAAGGCATCCCGAGTCGGCTAAATTGCTGCATAAAGACCGAAAAGCCTTGCTAAAATAGGTTGCAAGCAGATCTTAACCTCTTTCCAGCAGGCTCAAAACTTTGGACGGCGTGAAAACAGCTAATTCAAATATGGCATTCCCCTGGCCAAGCCCGCAGGATTACAACGAAGCTTTGCAAAACCCGAGTCACAGTTTTGCCGAAGCCTCACTGGCCGAAGGCTTTGCTGAAGTGGACAGTCTTGGTTTGCCTAAACCGAATACGGGAATGTTTGCCAGTGTTTATAGATTGCATTGCAAGGATGCGGATTGGGCGGTGCGTTGCTTCTTGCGTTATGCTGCCGATCAAGGCGAACGTTATGCAGCGATTCAGGCGGCTCTTAAAGAAGCGAATTTGCCTGCAACTCTTGGATTTGAATTGCAAGAGCAGGGTCTTAGAGTCAAGGGCAAATCCTATCCCCTGCTGAAGATGCAATGGTGTGACGGCGAAAATCTCGATCGCTGGCTCTATTCCAAACTTTTTAATCGACCGGCGCTTGAAGCTTTTTTGAAAGACTGGAAACTCGTTTTGCGTTCGCTTAAAACTGCTGGTATCGCCCATGGTGATTTGCAGCATGGCAATGTTCTTGTGCAGGACGGGCAAATTAAGTTGGTCGACTATGACGGTATGTATGTGCCGTCTCTGGCCGGACGCTTGAGCAACGAACTGGGACATCGTTCTTATCAGCACCCGGCACGAACTGAAGAGATCTTCGGAGCCGCTCTCGATAATTTCTCGGCATGGGTTATTTATATTTCGGCTGAGATTTTATTACATGATCCAAGTCTCTGGAGACAATTGAAAGCCGGTGATGATTGCCTCCTCTTTCGAAAGCGCGATCTGGAAGACCCGCTTCACTCTCAGGCTTTCTGGATACTGGAAAAACACAGCAATCCAGAAATTCGGGCCGGTGCAAAAACAATTCGCAGCTTCCTTTTAATAAATCCAGAGGAGGTTCCGAGTCTTGACGAGCGACCTCGCAGTTTGGGGCGACTGCCTGATTTGATTGAGAAGATTGAAATCAATGAAGCTGATTCTGAAGAAAGCGATTCTGCGGAAGGTTTGGAAGCCGCTTCTTCGGAATTGGCGGAGCTTTCAAGCTCCGGCTCCCTATCGACAGCCCCATTCCCCTCAATTTTTTCAAGTCGAAAAAGAACGCGCAGCAGAGTCAAAGGCGGATTTCGAGATAAGCGAGTTCGGCGAAGTAGTATCAATTTAGGTGAGTCTGAGCCGGAGCCGCCTGAGCCGCAGGCTTTCCATCTGTCGCCTCTGGCTGAGCTGGCTCGTCGGGTAAGACGCTTGCCTCTGCCTGACTCCGCAGCTGCCGGTGAATATCAAATAAAGTCTCTGAAACGCTTTGTCGAGGAGCCTCAAATCGCCCCGCCCGAAGCGCTTGCAGAAGATATGCAAGCGCCGCGGCTTTTGAATTTGCCTTTGCAAATTAGAAATCGCATTTTGCGATTTCTAGCTCTTTTTACAATCAGTTCTTTTCTTGCCTATCTTTGTGCTTCGGGGATCTGGAACTTCAGTCAGCCGAAAGAACCGAATTCGGGCTCTCAAGATAGAACGCGACATTAAGCTTCAAGCACGGTTTCCAGAGCGTCGGCCAGTTCCACAAGCGTAAATCGACCTTTCTCGAGTAATTTCAAATCAGCGCGAATCGTCAGTAGTTGATCATCTAGAATGATTTCCGGGTCCTGAGCGTTTTGAAAGCGAATAGTGCCGATGATGCTTTTGAAGGCAATTCTCTTAAATTCATCCTGTATGCATTGATGAGTGACTTTCATGAACTCATCAATGAGCTCATACAAACCAAGCAAAGAGAGTCCGTCTTGAGAGAGCGTTTGCCAGCTGACTTCAAGCTTGATGTCGGTTTGCAGTACTGTTCTGAGTTTTACAAGCTCATCGGATATTTTGCGTCTGAGCTCGGCAATTCCGGGAGTCGCTTGTTGCGCTTGTATTTTCCCTCTGGAAAGTTGCGGCAAAAACTGATCGGCATCATGAACTTTTACAGCCACGACAGCCCAGATTGGCAGATAGATGATATTTACTCCCGGACCTCGGCCGGCTTCATCGTGCTCAAGCAGCATTATGTAGCTGATTTCGGCTTCGTCGCGAATGCCTGCAACATATCCGCAGAATACGGCACCGCTCAAAAACAGGCTTACTCGAGCCGCAGGCATAGCCGGGCTCACTTGTGGATCTTGCAAGGGCAGTGCCAGCAGTCGCAACGCTTCAAGCGGAGTCAGGGGTTGCAGCACTGCAGTTGTTTTAAGCTTTTGGCTCAGATCCAAAATCACCTCGGCACTCAGCTTATCGCTGTTTGATCATAGCGCTTTGGAGAGCGCTGGAAATAATCGGTTGTTTTGGGAGCTGTCTAAAGCAGCCCAAAATAAGGTGACCGCCCCCGAAGGGGCGGTCGATTGCTTTTGACCCGCAGAGGGTCTCGCCTAATGGCGTATCAAGTGCGTTAGAAATATTTAGCTTTGGAACGAATTGACTCTATAAGAGCACTCCGAAAAGCTGTTTCCTGCACAAGTTTATTATGCCCTTGGCAAGGGCCGCTCTAAACCTATTTCTGATAGATCTTTTTGCAAATGTAATCTGCGATACAATTTTCAGAAAACTCTTCCGGGGCTCGGGGCTCCAAAACATTGCCGCAAAGGACTTTACAGACAAGCAGCCATTTTTCGATTCCCGGACTTTTCAGGCTGAAGCGCCGGCAAATTTTTTTCAATTTCCGGAATCTGAGTGCTTCGTTAATTGTCGGACCGCTTTTTCGACCGGCATCTAGAATGTTTTGGCGGCATAGTTGCCGAGCCAGGTAGTAAACACGTATGTACATTGGGCTCTGCCGATGTTATACCGGAGCTGTGCCGTCTTGGGATTATTGTCTCTGGCAGGGGACTCGAGCTTGATGAATCGACTGCTTCTCTCAATTCAAAAGCGCTTCCTGATTCCCTCGGTAATCGTGGTATCCCTGCTTTTGTGGCTGGCTTTCTGCCGCTCGCATTATGAGAGCTACTGGAACGGCACTATACACCGGGTTCAGACTGTTGATTTCAATATCCTGCACCATACCTTGCCGACCTGTCTGTCTCAAATGATTCTGGCGGGACGGGTTGAAGAGATTCAAAAGGTCCTCAATTCCAATTTCGGCATTTTCGGCATGGTTCTTACCGATGCCAGTGGGCAGGAAATTCTTTTCAAAACCAGCAATTTTTACCAGAAAGAGTCCTGGCAGCCTTTGCTGACAGTGCCCTATTTGCAGAGCCTGAACGAGCCCTATGACTTATTGACCGACCCGCCGCCGCTTGCGCCGCAGTACACACATCAAGGACCGCGGCAAGACCGGGTTCAAAGCCTGGGAAAACCGGTAGGGCGTATCATTGGGCGGGTTTATTATGTTCGCGGGCTGCCGCCGCCTTTTTTCGAAGATCTTTTGACGGCAGTTTTCAGTAACTGGCTTGAAATGCGCGGTTCCAAGCGTGGCTACATACTCTTGACCCTTGTAATGATCGGCTTTGCCAGTTCATTCATCGTGATGATTCTCTGGCGGCAGCGCGTCCTGATGCTCAGAGAGAAAGACCTGCTATCCAGGGAACAGGAACTCGGTCTTCGTCGCAAAGCGCTTGATCATCTAAATGCTGACATCGCCTCACAGCGCAAGCGCAAAGAATGGCTGGAACAGGAGGCTGAACTTGCATACCAGCGCGCTCTTCGGATTCGTGAGTCACTTCTGAAGTTGAAAGAGGACATTTT
>JAIEPM010000146.1 GCA_019748395.1 Candidatus Obscuribacterales bacterium | reverse complement strand
ACTATCGCGCAATGGCGAGGCCCAAGCAAGAAGTCATGAGCCCGTTGGGTTTTTCGCACGAATCCTTACCATGGGTGGTCTTGGCCAGTCCAACGTTTCCAATCACTTGTCCTGCCTGAAGGATTGTGGGCTTGTCAACTCGACCCAAAAGGGGCGATATGTCTATTACTCCTACACGGACCCAAGGATCGGCAACTTCTTGCAACTTGCAGATAGTATGGTGTCCGACCTGGCAAAAGGCTTTTATGAATGTACGCGCTATGCAGAGGAAAAAGATGAAGAAGCCTGCCCCTCCTGATGTCTACGCTGCTGAACTTATTGAGCCAGAACGGGTATTTCAGTTAAAAAAGGGTCTAAGGCTCACGATCTTTACCGTGTGCTGGAATGTTATCGAGGGGTTGGTAGCTATAACCGCTGGGATACTGGCTAATTCTGTTGCGTTGATCAGTTTCGGTGTTGATTCTTTCGTTGAAACAACAAGCTCTGTGGCCGTGAGCTGGCGCTTGGCGGATGAGATCAAGCATCAGTCACCCGAGAGGGCTGAAGCTGTCGAGAAAATCACCGGCAGGATTACTGGTGTAATCTTGCTCTTGCTGGCAGGTTACATCGTTATTGATGCAGGAAGGCATCTTATCGGCTTCGGTGAAGAAGCCGATAAGAGCTTCATCGGCATTGCACTGACCGGATTGTCGGTAATTGTTATGCCAATCGTGGCACGGGCTAAACTCAAAGTGGCCACCTCGATCAACAGTGGCTCGTTACGTGCGGATGCCATTGAGACTATTGCTTGTACCTGGCTGTCTGCGACTACCCTTCTGGGACTATCTTTGAACGCTCTTTTCTCCTGGACGTGGGCGGACCCGTTAGCCGCCTTGCTAATTGTTCCGCTTGTTGTGAAAGAAGGCATAGAAGCGCTAAAAGGCGAGCATTGCTGTGGTTGTGAGGGAAAGTAGCAGGAGTTATTGGCGTGGCCGGCTTGCGTACTCAAAACTCTTAAGTGTGTTGTTGAAATGACCTAGCTCTATTGCCCGCCTGCCGGCATGAACATACGTTTCCAGAATGACGGCTTGGGCTGCTTGAGTTGTTGGATCTCTTGTTCTAATTGCTCAAGTTTTGTCGCGCTTAGGACAGCTTCTTCGGCTTTCTGTCTGAGCTTTTCGTTTTCTGCTTCCAGCGCCTTGGCCTGTTCTTCTTTTTCGGTGGCCTTGGCAAATTGGATCTCAGCGGCTTTCCGTTCAGCCTCGATTTCCTGTAGCAGCCTTGCTCTCTGGCTTTCCAGGTCCGGGAGCAATAACAATTGCGTTTTTTGTTCTTCGATGATCCGGTCTTTTTCAAAAGACTCACGAGTTAACGTCTCAACCCGCTCAATGAGCGGTTTCATAAAGGTTTCTGCCGTCTCCCGCATTTTCTGTTGGAGGTCATTGCCCCAGGTTATATCCGCTGGCTCACTCGGTCTGGGTGCTGTATTGGGTTGCTCGGAGACTTCGGCAATTATCTCGTCAACATCATCAACGTCGGCCGGCGCTGGCTCCGCCACCGGCGGCTCTGTCAGTGATCCGGTTGCCCGAGGGGAGAAGTTTAGAGACTGAGCAGTTGTCGTTGTGTACTCGATGCTCCGGCTCTCGCCGGTTCTATTTATCGGACTCAACCCGCGCCTGACCAGCTCAGCGTCCAGGTCGCGCTGATGAACGAACCATTGATCCTTTTGCCCGATGGTTTTCTTGGTGCCCTTGAGCGTACCCTGATTGAGCTTTTCCCGCACGGAGCGCTCGTCTATGCCGAGTGCTGCCGCTACCTGTTTTACGGTTAGCAATGATGGTCCGTGCATCATACCCCTGTTGTATATACGGGCTATATCCCTGAAAGCCACTGTCTGTGAGGATTATACGACAACCTCCGCAACCTCCGGAAGTATTTGTTGATGATCTCCGGATGTCCTCCGGAGTCTTCGATTGCGTACCTCCGGAGGTTCGAGGGGCGCTGAACATCAGCAATGGGTGGGAACGACTTGTTACATCCGGAGCATTGCCTGAAAAGAACGTCCCGGTTGCATCATCTCTTGGAAACACGGTTAAGCCTGGCTATTACTAGAGCGGCGGACTGCCTCCGGAGGCGGTCTTTGGGGCACCTCCGGAGCCTCCGGAGGTGAATACGCTTGCTTGTTGCCAATCTCCGGATGCCTCCGGAGGTTGATTGTGTTGGCTCCGGAGGCGATACGGAGGTAGCTCCGGAGGTCATGAAAAGCGCATCTTGTGAATATGTGGATTCTTTCGGATTGATGTCCGGCGGTTTGTCTGGTTGAGATCCGGATGCTTTGGGATCTGAAAAGCATTAGTATGCTTGCAATCCCGGAAACCTCCGGTTATATGGCTTATGAGCCTCCGGAAGCTCCGCACTTTTGAAATGGCAGATCCGGAGCCGGATCTGATCGATGCGGGGGATTGCAGACAAATTGGAGAGGCGTTATAGTAAAGCCCGCGGTATCGTCGGCGGTGTATGTCTGGCGCATATCGTAAGAATATTCACTGAGGCTTCAGCCTCCTAGAAAGACAGATTCCCGCCAGAGAAACAAAAAACACTGCCAGTGGCAGTGCCTTTTGCGAAGACCTTTTGCGGACTTCTCACTATTCAATTTTCAATCAGGTTTGTCGAAGCCCCTGAATTGATCAAAGAATACGCGAAAAGCCCGGTTAGGTCAACACATCCCAAATTAAGAAAGGGAGACCATTATTACCGGACTTATGCAAGCGCGCCTGCCGTCAAGCAGCGTGCCGACTAGATTTGCGCGTCATGATTACTTCCCGCAGTGGTTCACGGAAGCTGCGGCTGAGTATCTGGCGCTGTTTAAGCACCGGTATGGCTATATCCGCAAGCCGTTTAATGGCAATGGTTGGGTGTCGGCTCCGGAGAAATGGCGGCTCACCGATACCGAGATTTTGAAAGCGGCGGCTTGCGTTCATCCACATTCTTATCTTGGTGCTCGCTTCGGAAAGTCCACCAGGTTTGCGGTTCTGGATATTGACGCGCAAAGTAAGTACCACAGTAAAAGAGAGCTGCGCCGGTTGATTGATGCAGTTGTCGATGCCGGGCTTATGCCGCCGTCGATTTATAGATCGAGCCATAGCGGCGGTTGGCATCTGTACCTGTTCTTCGATGAACCGATAAGCAGCGTGGAGCTGCGCCGCGAGCTTTTCAACTTGCTGTCCTTTCATGGTTTTAAGATCGGCAAGGGGCAGCTCGAGATTTTCCCGAACACCAACGGCGATTCTCTCGGGCTGGGCTGCCGCCTGCCTTTGCAGGACGGCTTTGCCTGGATCAATCCTAAGACTTTTGAGATGGACGAGGACCGAGAGTGCTTATCGCCAGTAGAGGCTATGAGCAAGTTTCTCCAGGATGCTCAAGACAGCAATTCCTATCAGGATTTCCGCAGCTTCAAGGACTATGTGCAGAACCTCGAAGAGCGCAAAGATGCTGTTATAGTCAGGACAACTACCGCCCCGGTGAGCAACGTAGTGCCCATCAGGAACACGAGGCAACCAGGTGCTCCTGGCGAGCATCGCGCTTTTGTCAAGGCGGTGTTTCATCGTTTGCCGCCCGGCATCATCGTTGATAACTGGTACAAAGGACGGCTCTATCATCTCAATGGGCTTACCGGTCCGTCACAGCGAGCCGAAGCCATTGAGTGTGTTGGGCATTATCTGTTCTACGGTGATCCCTCACGCGACCTGCCGGCGCTCGGGTACGGCTACGAGCAAGAGCGGGAATGGGCAATTACCGAGTTCTTGGAAGCCCATCACAACGGGCAGAGTCACGAGATAAACCGAGGGTTGGCGGATGCTTACGCCCAGGTCGGCCGGGCCGCCAACTGGGTGCCGCCGTGCAGGAACGGAAAGGAGCCGGTTAAGTATGCTCCGGAGCGTCCTATTGCGTGGGTGCGTGCTAACGCTAACCGGAAAAGCAATGCTCGCAAGAGAATTGCGGAAGCGCTGGAAGGTCTGAAAAAGCGCGGGCGATCATTTACTACCGTGGAGTTGCAGGAAGCCGCCGGTTGCGCCAGGAAGACCCTATATGGTCATCAGGATCTATGGAGAGCAGAGTACGAACGGCTTTTGGGCTATCAGGATCTGGCAGATGGGTTCTTTGCAACTTGTCTACACGAGTATAACTGTGTGGAGGGGGGAGGTTCTCAAAAAACCTCACCCCCTTCCGCTTCTTCTTCTCCGGATATGCCGCCCGGTCGTCTGGCTGCCCGGCGCCTTGTCTATGAGATGACCATGCGCGCTGAACGTTCTAAGAATAGAGCGGTAAAGGAAGCTGTGGAGTCCAGGGAGGCTTCCGAAAAAGCTTGGCGGGAGAAAGTTACCAGGCTTTCGGAAATGGAGCTTTCAGGGCAGTCGATCGCTCAACTTAAAGCCTTCTTGACCGTGCTTATGGCTTACCTGTCCATTTCGCCTGATTATGATTGTCAGGTGTTCGTCCAGGGCCTTATAGCTGGGGTTAGGAAACACATTGCCTGGGCTGAAGAACAGCCGTTTGTTATAGTTCGTCCACCGCCGTAAGTGTGGTTTGAGGTAGGGCAGGAACTATTGCCCTTTTGTTCCTATGCCTTTTGCTGCAATTCCAGGTGCCTCCGGAACCGCAATATTTTCTTCTATGAGCCGGTCGCTTGGCGCTTTATGGCTGGTGAGCAATTCCGGCTTGGTCATCTGCCGGGTAGTCCACTCCCTTGTTGATTGAGGCTGCCAGCTTATTTCCCTGGTTCTGACTTCGCTCCTGCTAGTTTTGAGTACCGGAGGTGTTGCCGGTGTCTGGCTGTTGATGTCCTTTTCGTGGTATCTACGTCTCCGGTTGATTTCTCTTACCGCTATCTGGCTGATCCTTACTGCCCGTTCTTTCTGGTGTTGTGATTGGTTGCGCCCAACGTGTCCTTTTGAGTGATCTGGTTTGTTCTAGTTTTTGCGCCTCCGCTGCTGTGTTTTGACGGTGCGAGATTGCCACAACTTCCCCCGTGCTGCAAGGCAAACCCTCCGGGCGCTGGCGCGACCTTGCACCCCGTTGAAAGCTGCGCCTTTCGAGTGGGCACCTAACACGCACTTGGAGGTGCAAAAAATCATGAACAACACAATCATTATCGTTGGACACGTCGGGCAAGCTCCCAAAGTTGTCTCTTTCGGGGATACGGGCAACAAGGTGGTCAAATTCTCGGTGGCGGTAAAAGAGTATTCTGCCAATAGCGACGAAGACAAAACCATCTGGTTGGACGTTGACGCCTGGAACGGGCTTGGTGAACGGGTACTCAAACTGGTCACCAAAGGGCGTGAAGTCGTGGTCCAAGGAAGGCTGGCTCTTTCTACTTTCAACAAGGAAGTGGACGGGATCAACGTCCAGATGACCAAGCCGGTGATAAAGCTCACCAGCTTTCAGGTGTGCGGCAAGCGCCCGGAGGCTTCTAGTGAAGAAAATACTGCGGAGGCACCCCGGAAAAAAAGCAAAGCTGCAAAAGGCTAAACCACCAACGGGGCAGGGCAATAGTCCCTGCCCCCTTTACTTTTTACTTACGATATTTGCTGATAGCTGTGTGCCAGCGCTATTGCGGGCTTACTTTCTTTCCACTTTGCACAGATCGAATAAATCAGGCAATGTTACCGACAAGGCATCGGCGATCTTCGCAAGGTGGCTTAATGATGGGTTCCGCTCTGCCCGTTCTATTCCGCCGAGATAGTTTTTGTGTATTTTCGCTTCTTCGGCCAGTTCGTTCTGTGACCAGCCGCGCTCAAGGCGCAGTTGGCGTATCTTTTGGGCTAGTCGTCGGGCGGCGATACGTTCTTGTTTCACCGGACAAGCATCTAGCTTGCCTGTTTATAAATCGACCCACTGAGCGTGTTTTTGAGGCTGAAAATGCTTATTTGGTGGCGGTTTGATAGAATATTGACAGCTTTATTGTGGCTGGTGGGCATGGAAAGCAAGCAGGCTGGTGAATTGGACGAGTGCGCTGTTAAGTTGCGTCTCTTGCTGGCAAATAATTTGCTGAACGGTGGTTGCAAAGAGCGCGCTGAGCGTCTTTTACAACAAGCACTCCAAAGTGCTGAGGCGTCTGCCGGCAAGGATAGCCTTTTGGTGGGGGCTGTTCTCGTCGAGCTATTCGATTTCTATGACAGGCAGCACAGGGACGCCGAGGCGATGCTGTTATGGAGGCGTCTTTGCTCCATTATCCGCCTGCATTGTCTAAGGGGTGCCTAGTTTGGTGTTTTTCATCGTGCGTCGTTGCAGGCTGCGGCATTTTGCCGGACCTTGCCCCGTTGTGGCGGTGATTTCTGCGGCACCGCGTTAGTCCAGTCCGTCCTGGTTGGCTGTAAGAGCAACACTCAGTCTTGGCTTTTTTCGTTTCTCCAGCATACGGGGAAAGCGCCACCGCGCGTCAAGCGCGAATGTGAGCACTTGTCCACGCTTGTTTTCTTGTTTCGACCGGCGGTAAGGATCCGGGTCAAACCTGCGCCGGGGGCATGACATCATCAAGAAAGGTAATGCTCATCGCTGGT
>JAIEPM010000326.1 GCA_019748395.1 Candidatus Obscuribacterales bacterium | reverse complement strand
GCGAAATTCAAGCTGAACTGAGAGCTCTCAGTCTCAGCTCAAAAGCAGGTCTCTTCGCTTCACTCTCAGACGCATGGGACCTGGCTTCGGCTCGCCGCAAAGCAAGGCGCAAAAGCAAAGTACCGCTCATGGTCATTACTTTAAGCGCAGTTGCCTGCCTTTCCATGGCTTCGGTTTTACTATTGCTTGGCGCTCTCAAAAACGCCGAATCTGAAATTAACAGGCTCGAGCAATCAAGGCGAATCGTCAGTGAAATTTCGCTGGCAGAAGCCGACTTCATTACTCTCGGAGAAGCTGCCAAAGTCTACTACACGGCAATCTTTCTCAATCCAGCTCATTCCCCAAAAGCCAAAAGCAATTTTCAGAAAGCTCTGAAAATCACGGAAGCGCGCCTGGACAAAGTCGAAGCATCGTTGAAAGGCGGTCCTTATTTGCACAAGTTCAAGAACAGGTGGCGCCCGGCACTCGAGAACATTCCCAAATACGTGGCAAGCACTCTTAGCGATATGGAAGATGCTGAAGGCGGCGCCAGCATGGACATTGGCAATTTGAGCAGCAGCCTCATGCTTTCAAAAAAGTGCGGAGATGGAGTTGCTCTTTTGCAAGAAATGACGGTTGAAGCACGTAAATCAGAACAGGAGCAACTTGGAGAATTTAAACAGACCGAGGCAGGCATCAGAGTTCTAGCATTTCTTTGCACAATCCTAAACGGGTCTGTAGTAATTTCTTTGATTTTATATTTTGCCCGGGGCACACCGCAAAAGCTGAAAAAATTGGCAGCCCAGGCATCAGAACTTTCGCGAGCCAAGGGACTCTCAGCTCCCATAAGCACCCGCGATGAGCTCGCAGATCTGGACAGCGTCCTGCATGAATTAGCAACGGCACTATCGGAATCGGAAGAGCGAGAGAAGATACTTCTGCAAAAGTTACAAAAGGCAGAGTCCGAAGCCGAAAAGGTTGCAGATTGATGAGTCCCAAGGAAAACCAAGAACTTGGTGAAACGCTAAGCCCGTCAGAAATGACCGGTGAAGATACGGTCAGCATCAACGAAGCAATCTCAGATCTAAACTCGACAAAAGAGCATGACGAACGCAGCCTCAGCGGTACTGTCATTGCACAGAAATACGAGATCCTCGACCTGATTGGCGCAGGGGGAATGAGCGAAGTTTATCGAGCTCGCAATATCTCTCTGGACAAAATCGTCGCAGTCAAAGCATTGCATCTGCAGCGCAGCAAGGACGACATTTCACTTCGTCGCTTCAAGCAAGAAGCCCAAGCAGCCAGCACTCTTACTCACGCAGGCATTGTTTCAGTTTACGACTATGGCGAATGCGAGGACGGCACTCCATATCTGGTCATGGATCTTCTTGAAGGTGAAACTCTTTCGAGCATCATCAAAACCGGGTCACTTTCACTTGAACGTTTTCTTTCGATTATGATTCAGGTGACGGCAGCGCTGACTCATGCTCACCAGCATGGAGTGGTTCATCGCGACTTGAAACCAAGCAATATAATGATCAGTCTAAGTGGCGAAAAAGAACTGGCCCGAATCGTCGATTTCGGCATTGCAAAAATACTTACGCAGAGCAGCCCCCAAGGGCAACAACTAACCCAAACCGGAGAAATTTTCGGCAGCCCGCTATACATGAGCCCAGAGCAATGCACAGGCGCCGGCGTAGACCAAAGAGCCGACATTTACTCACTTGGTTGCTTAATGTATGAAGCATTGAGCGGCAAAGTGCCTTATCTGGGAGAAAGTGTTTTTGAAACCATTCACAAACACATCAACGAGCCGCCGCCGCCGCTTCATGCTCCACAAATCCCGGAGGAAACCCGCAAAAAACTGGAAATCATAATCTTGAGATGCCTGGCCAAATCGCCGACTGATCGCTTCCAAAGCTGCGCTCAAATCGAATCTGAACTTGAAGCTCTGAGCATCAATGTCAAAGTCGGCTTCCTCAACACAATCGGCGGGGCCTGGAATCTTGCTGCGGCAAAAAGACGAGCCGCAAAGAAAAGTCGCCTGCCGCTCCTGCTCCTGGCCTTAATCGGCTCCTTCGGCTCAGGAGCGGCGCTTTTATATGGACTTCACTCTTTACAGGATGATTTTGCAAGCCTGGAAAATTCAAGAGGTATCATCAATCAAATATCTTTAGCTGAATCGGATTTTCTGCTTCTTGCTGAAGCAACAAGGAACTATTTCGGCGCGGTTATGTTCCACCCGGACGACGAAGAATCCGAAAAAAGAATGTTTGAAAATCGCGCCGCCGTATCAAAACGGAGACTGGATGAACTGGATCGTATTCTAGCCAATGACCCATACTGGCAAAAGGCTTTCAGCGCTCGCGCCAAAGAGCGCCTCATGGCTGTCCCGGACGTCGCTTCGGTTTCGGCAAGACAAATGGAAAGAGCCGCCGGCATGGGAGCGCCTATGTCCCGAAGCAGCATCGCCACAGCTCATCATTTATCCAATGTCTGCACGGAAGCCACTCATGTTTTGCAACTTATGGCCAGATCTGCCCGAAAAAGAGAGCAAATCCAGATCAGAACATTCCGCAAAACCCAGAGCCGGGTAAACATGCTCTCGCTTATTTGTGTGGGCATCAATAGTGTTGTGGTCGTACTTGCACTTGTTTTCTTCGCGAAAGGCAGCCCGGAAAGATTGCGCAAACTGGCACAAAACGCCGCTAGACTCTCTAAACAACATGGCATTAAAAGCGAAACAGACGAGGAAGATGAACTTGCAGATCTCGACAATGTCCTGAATGAACTGGCAAGCGCTCTCAGTCAGGCAGAAGAAAGAGAAAAAATCTTGCTGAAAAGACTGGAAAGCAACTCGCCCGAGCAATAAATTATCACTAGAAGGAGAAAAGAAATTCCAGATCTTCTTGTGTTAGTTCTTTAGCAATCGATTCGTCACCGCCGATTACAAGATCTGCCAGTTCTTTCTTTTTCTTTTGCAGAGCGATGATTTTCTCTTCGACAGTGCCTCTGGTAATAAGCTTGTAGTTGAAAACATGGCGGGTTTGACCGATACGGTGAGCCCGGTCTGTTGCTTGATTTTCCACAGCCGGGTTCCACCAGGGATCGTAATGGATTACATAGTCTGCACCGGTCAGGTTTAAACCGGTGCCGCCGGCTTTCAAACTGATTAGAAATATTGGAATGGAAGGATCTTCGTTGAATCTATTGACTCTTTCCAGGCGATCTTTGGCCGGAACCTGCCCATCTATATACTCATAACTCAAATGATGCTTTTCAAGTTCTGGACGTATCAAAGAAAGCATTTCGACAAACTGACTGAAGACAAGAATTTTATGACCGGAATCTACGATTTCAGTAATCATTGCCAGCAAAGATGCAAGCTTGGCTGATGGCGGCGTAGTTTGCTTGGGGTCGCGATCTTTCAAGAGACGCGGATCGCAACAGACCTGTCTCAAGCGCAGCAAGGCAGCAAGAACAGAAATTTGAGAGCGCCCGAATCCTCTTGAGGCGATTTCTCCGAATACTTTCTGGCGACAGTCATCGAGAACATCGAGATAAAGCGCCCGCTGCTCATCATCCATTTCGCATTGACTGACGATATCAGTGCGCGGAGGCAGTTCCTTCTCGACCTGACTTTTCAAACGGCGCATGATGAACGGATGAACAATCTTTCTCAGCTTCTGACCGGATTCACCAATACCGGCTTCAATTGGGCGTTCGAATGTATCATTAAACTCGCGATAATTGCCGAGAAACTCCGGCATCAAGAAATCGAAAAGCGACCAGAGTTCTTTCAAGCGGTTTTCGACCGGCGTACCGGAAAGACATACGCGGTGCAAAGCCTTTATGCTCTTGGAAGCAATCGCACCGACAGAATCCGGATTCTTGATATTTTGCGCTTCGTCCAGAATTAAATAATCAAACTGAACTTCTTTGAGCTGTTCGTAATCTCTGCGGATGATGCCGTAAGTCGTAAAAATAACATCCGGCAAATTGGCAGCTCCCTTTTTCAAACGCTGCAAAAGCTCACCACGCTCGCGACCGAGGAAAAGCGCCGTCGAAAGCTGCGGGCTGAATTTTTCCGCCTCAGCCAGCCAATTATAAACAACTGAAGTTGGCGCCACCACCAGTGAAGGCGCGCGTTTCTTGCCGTTTTTATGATGTGAAAGCAAAAGAACCAGAGCCTGAATAGTTTTCCCCAAGCCCATGTCGTCTGCAAGAATACCGGCCAGCCCGTATTCCCGCAAAAAAGAAAGCCAGTTATATCCTTCACGCTGATACTCACGCAGCGTCCCGCCGAAAGAGGCCGGGATTGGCATGGGTTCCAGCTCTTTGAAATTACGCAGCTTTTGAATAAACTCTTTGAAGCCTTCACTTGCCTCAATTTCAATGCCCTGTGTTTCAAGTAAATGTGCAATCGGTAAAGCTTGATATAGCGGTCGCACCGGTTCCTTGCCTGCACCGACGCCTTTCAATACGGCCAGCAAAACAGCCACCGGCAAGCGTACAAAAGTTCCGCCTTCCAGTTTCAAATAATTGCGATTCTTAAATACGCACTCAATCACCTTAGTAAAATTCAGCTCGACGCCCGCAGCCGTGACGGCTTTCAACTCAAATTCGAAGTTATAAGAATCTTTGTGCAGGGAAAGCAAAGCTTTAAGCACAACCGGCTCTTTCTCGACTTTATAGTGCTTGAGACCTTCAAGACCGCTTATTTCCCAATCGGAACTTTCGTCAGAGCACGTGTAATAAAGCGCATCAAGAGCCGGTTCATCATGAAAGAAAAAGCGGTCGGCAAGAGTACGCGTGGGTTGCAAATTACTCAAGAAACGTCTGAGCTGCCCTTCCTGCTCCCAGGTTCGCTTGACCCAGACACTCTGCCCGGTATCGGCAATGGTGCGCGTATAAGGCTCCGATTCAACAGCGCTGGTTTCATCTTTAGAAGGCAAAACCAGATCGCCGTAGCGAAAACCGAGGATAACTTCAAGTTCGGGCGCCAGCCCCTGAGCATTCGGATTATTTCTGGAGCCGGAGCGCTCGGCTACTCTAATTGAAGCTTTAGGCGGTTCTGTAATTGCTTGCGGAAACGGCGCGGCTGTTTCATCAAGCACAACATCCATGCGCTTTCTCAATATGGGAAGATCTATAGCCAGAAACTTCGGCACAATTTCCAGCTTCACAGTCATATGTCCATGCGAATCGAAGAACTGAAAAAGGCGGTGAATGGCACCCAGATCAATTGGGTAAAAAACCTGCTTCGACATCACCCAGGAAGGCTGGCCAAGGAAAAATACCGCTTCGGGAAGAACTTCACCGTCCGGTGAAAGAGCCGTGAGCGTAAGTGAAAGCTCACCATTTTCAGTTTCAGAAATTAAAATTCGCGGTTTAGCAGCCTGGCTGGAAAAACTCATCGGCGTGCCGTCGGATGCATTCAGCAAATTACAGCAAAGCGCCAGCTGGCCAAGCACAACCCCCTCATCGCCCCGGGGAATCCGATGCCCGCCGGCCGGTCCCTTAGTAGCCTGCGGTAGGGCCAGCAAATATTTCACCAGTGTGTGAATCCGGCTGCCTTCCGACAGAATATTCAGCATCGGTTCTGGAACTTTCAAAATATTGACTTTGCCCTGCACTTCATCGGGCAAAGTCCCGACAATGAAAGCCAGAGGCTTTTCCAGAACCAGAACCCCCATCGTGAATTCACGTTCTAAATTTTCTGTGGCAAGCGCTTGCAAAACGGCTTTCGGGTCCTCAAGCATGTCTTTTGCCCGGGGACCATGCTCGGCAGCCGGTTCTTTCAAATTGTCGCCCGTATCAAAACGAATGCCCGGAAAACTCCGGGCAATATGAGTTAGAAGCACAGCCACTGAATGCTTGCAAATTTCTTCGAAGTACGGGCACGAACATACGGCTTTGAAATTGTCGTTGCTGTCGACAGTGACATTGATTTTGTATGGCTGCGGTTCAGAGCCGATAACCAGAGCTTCCACATCAGCCCCGTCGTTCTGCTCTTCGTATTTCAATACCTTTTTGCGACGCCAGTATTGAACACCGCGCCGATACACGGCTGGGCTGCTGGCGTCCTGTAAGGCTTGAAGCGATATTGTTGCTCTTCTGCTGGATACGGGCTTCATTCAGGTTGAAATAAAACTCGAAAGGGAATTGACCACAGAATTTAACCAGCTTTCAATTCACCCTGGAATTGAGAGCCGAAAAAAGTTGCAGCGCTTTAAAGCTTAGCACAGTAATGCGACCTATGAAAACTTGCCTGGCGCAGCCGGGTTCTCATGGGGAGCATAAGCTTCAGCCATACCGGCGGCGCGACCGCTGGGAGCCACCGAACTTTTTTGAGCCAGGAGCCGCTGAAGCTCAGCCTGCCTTGATTCTAACTGTGCGCAATAAGTCTGCCAGACTTCGGCTTGCGAGCGCAAAACCCTGGCATTGTGCGTCAGCTCCGGCAAAAGACTTTCAACCTCTCCTATTAAGGAAGAGGCTTTGTGCAGGGGCGGTCTGACATAGCTGTCCACGCCCTGCGGCTCGGTCGC
>JAIEPM010000373.1 GCA_019748395.1 Candidatus Obscuribacterales bacterium | reverse complement strand
CCTGGAAATTGCACTTGAAACAGACTTCTCTCAGCTGATCGAGTTGAAAGATGGGGCTCTGGGAACCATGGTCAAAGTCGTTTCCAACCTCGGAAAGCTCTGCGGCTTTTGCAAGCGCGAGAAGCCTGTCTCTCTGCCTGACTGGAAGGAAAAACCTTATACCGGTCTTTGCGGTACGGCCAAGCTTGGTGAGATCATCGAGAAATATGCCGCTCAAAACGGCTTTGCTGAAAGCTGGCCGAAAAACTATGCAACTCTGGCGACCCTTCGTGATGGCTCGCAGGTTGTTTTCGACGTCAACGGTGTGAAAATCTTCGGAGTCGACCGAAGTGAATTGGTCTTGAGCGACAAAGCCAGTTCTTTGCCGATGGCGGTCAGAGCAAGTGCTACGATTCCGACCATGCTGGCTGCCGTCGCCTACAAAGGCTTGACTCTTTATGACGGTGCCATGAGCCGCGATGGGCTCTGTCCAATCGGCGTCCTGATTCGCTCTTACGGCGCCGACCCACGCAAGATTCTGGCCTGCCGCGTTGGTGAGGATTCGCTCAAACCTGTGCTCGGCTATTTTCACCGCTCGGCACGTGTTCTCTGGAGCGTTCACCCTCACTATCACTGGGGCCCGGAAACACGAGGCGTCATGGAGTTTCGCCCGGCCATCGACCACGTCCATACGCTCAAGTTCGAACTTTCTCGCGATGAGAAATGGCTGGCGATTCTGGTCAGCTTCGAAGCCTGCTTGCAGCGCCTGGCTTTAGCCGGTTTGCTGCAGGGTGAGCGTCTTGAGCTGGCCAACGCGCTGCTCGACGAGCTCGGCTTCTGGCGCGATGCTATCCCTTCTGCACGCAAGGCGCCGGTACAGGCGATTGCTGAAAACGCGGAAAAAACTTTCCGCGAGTTCGGAATTTATCAAGCAGCCTGAAACAGCAAGCTCTATGAATCACGACACTCTCATGCCGCTTCTTTTGGGCGGCATTCTCATTCTTTCAATCGTAATCGGCAGCTGGATTTTTCGTGTGCTCATTCCGGGTTACTTCCGGTTAAGAGCATATTGCGACCGTGTCCAGCGGTGCGGTTATCTTGCACCGCCGCCAAGCGAACGAGCAGCCCGTCGGATGCGACGCTTGGCTGGCTTTTTCACCTGGCTGATGTGTGGAAAAGTGGAAGTGAGCGGCAGGGAAAACCTGGATGCTCTCAAGACAAATTCGTTTATCGTCACTCCCAATCACCCCAACATGGTAGATGTGGCAGTCATTCCTCATGTGCTTGGCCGGCGCACGGCGCGTTACATGGCGGCACGAGGGGTGCTCACCGCATTTGGTGGCTTCGGCGGGGCGTTCTTCGCGCCCATGGGCGTCTTCTCCTGCGATCTTGATCGCGGCAAGGGTGCTCCGGCGAAGAAAGCTGCAGTCGAGGTTCTGGTCTCAGGCCAGACCCTTGTGATGTTTCCAGAAGGCTGGACTTATCTGGACGGGAAACTTGGAAAGTTTAAGCGAGGCGCAGTGCGTATCGCAAAAGACGCCGCAGCTGAAATGAATGGTGCAACATACGTGTTGCCTGTCCATCTCCGCTATGGTAAGTATCCCGGTCCGTGGATCCTGAAGCTGAACATCAAGCTGCAGTATCTGATTCTATTTGTCGGCTTTCTTTACTTCCGTCGGGGAGTGAAAGTGACTATCGGCAAGCCGATTCCGCATACGGCTTTGCCTGAAAACGACCATGAGGCAACCGAGTACCTGCGTTCAGTTGTGCAGAGTCTCGATCCTGCTGCCTGAGTCGAAGATTTGCAAGCTCGGATTCTGAAAGGCGTCCGAGCTTGTTTCTCCAACAAATAGCATTTCTTTCATCATGCAAATTCAAAACTTCACCTTTGGTCAGACTGTGTCGCTGCGCGTTGTTGACGGCATTGCCATTCTGATCTTCGACAAGCAGAACTCTCGCGTCAATCTGCTTTCTGCAGAAGTGCTCTCTGAGCTGGCTGCGGCGCTTGATCATCTGGAGAAGCCCGGCTTTTGCCGAGGGCTTGTTTTCAGCTCCGGCAAGGAGAATTCATTCATCGCCGGTGCCGACATCAATGAGATCAGGCTTGCGCAAAGCCAGCCGCAGGACGTGGTTTATGCTGCCTGTGACGACGGCAAAGCCGTGTTCGAGCGAATCGCGGCACTGCCCTATCCCACTGTCGCTGCCATGCACGGACGCTGCCTGGGCGGCGGCACCGAGCTTGCTCTTGTTTGCAAAATCCGGCTCATGACTGAAGCTAAGGCTTCTTTGATCGGCTTGCCGGAGCTGGCTCTGGGCGTGATTCCCGGCTGGGGCGGCTGTGTGCGCTTGCCGAAGCTGGTCGGCTTCGCCGCGGCTTCGGCGCTCATCCTCAGCCCCTTCAAGCCCTGGTCGGCTCGCAAAGCCTGGCGCAAAGGACTCGTTTGCGAACTGGTGCCGGAACGCCGGCTCAAAGCTCGTTCGCTTGAGCTGGCTCAGGGAGCGCGGCCGCGTCGTTACAGACCCGGCAATCTTGAGCGCTGCCTGCGGGCTGCCACCGAAGACGGTGTCGCTGCCGGCTTCTGCATTCGCGCGCGAGCCTTTCTTTTGAGTACCCTCATGAGGCTGAAAACCGGGATTCGCTGCCCGGCCCCTGCGGCTGCTGCCCAGGTGATTTCGGCTTCGACTCGCCTTCCGGAAAAAGCAGCTTTCAAGTTCGAGTCGGCGACATTCGCCGAGCTGAGCCGGAGCAAAGCTTGCGCCCGTCTTGTCGAGCTTTTCTTCAAAGCCCAGGCCGCCAAAAAAGAAAAGGCAGCAAAGGGCTGAGTTTAATTCGTTTGTTCAGTTTCAACTTCAATTCCGCTTATGATTCTCATTCACAAATTCTGGTCTCAGGTTCGCGAAAATCCCAAGGCCAACTTTCTCATTCAACGCCGCTTCACGAGCTCCAGTTCCGCTCTCAGCTACCTCAGTCGAGAGGAGGCTGCCTGGCGTGTTTCCGCCTTTGTTTCCTTCCTGAAAAAGGCAGGCGTGCAGCGGGGCGAACGGGTTTGCATTCTCTCCTGGAACTCGCCGGAGTGGATTTACGCAGACCTGGCAATCCAGAGCATCGGCGCGATCACTGTGCCGATCTATCCGAAAAGCTCGGCCGATCAGGTGACGCAGATCGCCACACACAGCAAGGCTCGCCTGGTTTTTGCCGGCGATGAGGAGCAGGCTTCGAAAGTGCACGGGCTTGACGCCGTGATTCTGAGCAGCTTCAGCAGCAGCCCGCTTGAGTTCAAGCTCGAAAGCGATGCGGCCCGCGAGTATCAGTACTTCCTGGCTGAAGCCGAGTCGGCTGTGTTCAACCAAATCGACGAAAACGATGTTTCGACGCTGATGTACACTTCCGGATCTTCCGGTGTGCCCAAAGGTGTCGAGCAGAAACACAAGGCGATCTCGGTGAATATCCAGGCTATGCTGGCGCTTGGTCTGAACATGGACCCTGAGAAAGACATCTACCTGGATTATCTGCCGATGGCGCACATTTTTGAGCCCAATTCCGGCATCGGGCTTTCGATCTGGTCCGGCGTTCCGATCGCTATTTCCCCGGTGGACAAAGTCGCAGAAGGGCTCAAGCTTTTCAAGCCGAGCGTGCTTCTCGGTGTGCCTGCTGTTTGGGAAAAATTCAAGGCCGGCATTTTTGAGCCCAAGGAAGGCCTCGCGAAAACGCTTCATCGACTGGGGCTCTGGAAAAAGCTGCTCAACTATGCGCTTTGCAGTCCCCGCCGGAGCTTGCGTGGTCGTTTGCTGGACAAGCTTTTGCTCGACAAAATTCGGGCGAAGCTCGGTGGACGCCTTCGCTTGCTGGTTTCCGGTGGTGCGGCGATCAATGCCGATACCCTGAAGTTCTTCAACAATCTCGGACTCGAGATGATCGAAGGCTATGGGCTCACCGAGACCACGGGGGCTTGCTGCACTAATCGTCCTGCCACGGCGCCGGGCAGCGGTCCGAAAAACGTGGTCGGTTCGGTCGGCTTCGCTCTTGACGGCTACGAGATCAAGATCGTTCCGCTTGAAGGTGAGGAGCACGGTCTTGGCGAAATTTATGTGCGCGGCGACGGGGTTTTCAGCCGCTACTGGGATGCGCCCGAGCAGACTGCTGAAGCCTTCGATGGACCCTGGTTCAAAACCAACGACCTTGGTCGCATCGACGAAAATGGCTTCGTTTTCCTTGCCGGTCGCAAGGACGGCATGTACAAAACGCTGCAGGGCAAATTCGTTTCGCGTGACAAGGTCGAAGGCGCGCTCAAGCACTCTTCGCTGATTCAGTACAGCGTGCCTGTGGCTCATGGCCGAAAATACACGACGGCGCTCATCTTCCTCAATATCGAACGGGCTGCCGAAATCTGCGGGCGTCGGGCCCCTGCTCAAGGCGATCCTGCCGCTTACTATGCCGAGCAGCCTGAAGTCAAAGCCGCAGTTGATGCGGCTGTGGCTGAGGCAAATAAAGAGCTCGAGCACTGGGAAGCGGTGCAGAAGGTCTGGATTGTGCCTCTGGCGCCGAGCACTGAAAATGGCATCATCACGGAGACCATGAAGATTCGCAGCAAGGTGCTGATCAAGCGATTCGCTGCAGAAATCGACGCGCTTTACGCTTCGGGCTCCGCCAAAGCCTCCTGATTCTGTCCGGCTCTATGCAGCGATGAAAGCTGTATGCTCTTGCCGGGAGCGTTCTCTAAAGGGTCCGCCTTGCTTTTCGAGCCGGGCGGACCCTTTTCTTTTGCTGTCCTCTTGCAATGTAAATTGCTCAGGCAGCCATTTGTAGTAATCAACCTTTTATTCTTATGTCCAACAAGAATCCTCTTCTCAGCAGCCCGATTTTCCAGGCTGTCTGGGGTCATTCTTCTGCGCCGCAGTTTGCTCTTTGCTCTCTCGGCGACACGACTGCGGCGGCGCTTGTGCAAGAGCGCACGCTGGCTCTTCTTCGTCAGCGCAAAGCCGACGGTGTTCTTTATGGTGAAGACGGCAAGATCACGCAAGCCTCGATGGATGCGATCGGCACAAGCGGTTACTGGGGAATGCTCGTCCCCCGGGAATACGGCGGCATCGGCCTGAGCTTCAACGATTTCTGCCGCACCGTCACCAATGTCGCAGCTGCCGGTTTCCCGACCGAAGGTGGTATCGCCGGCATGCATGGCTGCATCGGTGCCGTTTTTGCTCTCAGCCGTTTCGGCACGGAAGAGCAGAAGTCGCGCTATCTGCCTCTTTTTGCGAGCGGACAGCGCACTTCCGGCTTTGCTCTCACCGAACCCTGCGCCGGTTCCGACCTCGGCAGCTTGCGCACCACGGCACGCCTTGAAGGCGACGAATACGTGATCAATGGTGAGAAGCTTTTCAACGGCAACTGCCTGCCGACCCGTGTCATCCGCCTTGTAGCCCGAGTCGAAGGCGAAGACAAACCCTCCGAGTTCATCGTCGAGCTGCCGCAGGAAAACGAGCATTTCCAGCTGGTTCGCTACAAGCTTCTGGCAGTGCGTCAGGGGCGCAATAACGGTCTCAAGTTTACGAACTTCCGCGTGCCTGCTTCCTCGCGCTTGCCTGCGCCTGAAGGCAACAGCCTTGCCACCATCTATGCCGGTCTCAACTTCGGTCGGGTGGCGGTTGCCGCCAATTGCGCCGGTGTGATGCGTCTCCTGCTCGGCAGTCTCTGCCCCTGGACGGGCTATCGCGAAACTTTCGGCGAGCTCATTGAAACTCGCGAAAAAGTGAAACTCGGTGTGGGGCGTCTTGCCTCGCTGATTGTTGGAGCCGATGCGATTCGCGACTTCTGTGCGGGCTTGCTTGATAGCGGCGAGCGTGCCGAGCTTGAATGCATCATCGCCAAGACCTTCTGCTCCACTGCTCTCAAAGAAGCTTTCACCGACATCTCCCTGATGATTCATGGTGGGCGCAGCTTCCTGGAAGATCACATCATCGGACCCAACATGGCGGACTATCTGGCGCCGCTCATTTACGAGGGGCAGAACGACATGCTTTCCATGAAGTTTTTCGCCACGCTCGCCAAAGAGCACGGGCTCAATTACATGCTGCCTCTGGGCGAGTCTTTGAAAGCTCTGCGCAGCGGCAAAATCTTCAGCGGCGCTGTCTCGTTCTTGAAGGCTGCGACCCGGCTTTCGATCTGGAAGCTGAAAAATCGCGCGCGCAGCAATTCTGCCGGTCTTGACCTTGATGGCATGGACGCGCGTCTTGCCGGGCACACGCTTGCGGCAATGAAAGCCCTGAAGCGTCTTGCGGCGGAAATTTCCGGCAAGATGAGCAAGCACGGCGCGCGGCTTGCCGAGCGCCAGGGTATTGTCGTCCAGCTCAGCCAGCAGGTTCAGGATGCGATTCTGATGCTGGTGGTGGCTCAGCACGCCCAGCAACTTGGCGACGAAACGACAATTCTTGCGGCAGACGTTCTCTGCCGGTCGCTTGAGCAAAAGCTCACGGGCAAAGTCCCTGACGAAGCCTACTTTGCTGCTTGCAGCAAGCTCGGGCACAAGGTTCTCAACGAGCGT
>JAIEPM010000110.1 GCA_019748395.1 Candidatus Obscuribacterales bacterium | reverse complement strand
AGCCTCGACGTTCCAAGACCGTATCTTAGGCAGCTCATCAAGCTGATTCTGATCCGGTGAAAGCACCGAAGCATAGACGGGCAATGAAGCAATCAACAAAGGGAATGGGTTACCTGTTCGCCGAGAGGCCTTGATTGCACCATAAAAAATGAGGCCGCCCCAAGAAAATCTGAATAGAATCAGCAATATCCCGAGGTAACCGGCCTCGGCTATCACCCTGGGCAAATCATTCTCTTCAAAAACGAACTGACTGTTAGCAGCGGCCAAGCGCCGGCCGGCGCTAATTCCCAACCCAAGCCCCTTACCCAGCGGCTCAATTTTTGCCAGAGCCGGAATAACATAAGTAAGCGAGCCGTACACACGTTCGGCGTTCCCGACTGATGAACGCTCGGTATGAATGATACGATTCATCATCGCCTCGAGCGCATCAGCAAAAAAATAGGAATAACTGCAAACCGCAAGCACGATTAAAACCTCAGGAATAATGAGCCTGAATGCTTTCTTTAAATTCAAGCGTTTGCTCCAGAGCGGCGCCGCAAGCAGTCGGTATACAAGGCTCATCAGCCAGGTCGCTGCACATAGGCTGAAAACTCCGCGATTACCGTTTAGCAGGATATTGACCACGGTAGCCGCTGCCACAACCCAGAGAAGTGGATTTTTTACCGGTCTCACATTGTTCGGCAGAATCCAGCAAACCAGCAAAAAAGCCAGCATCGCCTGACAGTAGTACTCGTGTCCGGCCGTGAAAGAGAAAGTACCGGAAGCTCTAGCCAGTTTGCCGTATGCAAATGCTTGTTTTTCATCAAGCATCATATTTACTAAAGCGCCTCGCGGAGAGCGATACTGAATAAAAACCAGAACAGCCATCGGTATACTTGTAAGAAGCGCATACCGAGACAAATTGAATAGATCTTTTCCATTGAGACATTGCTGCATTAGAAACGCAAATGGAATCAAAAAGCAGTAATTGCGCCAACCGAGAAGCATACTACCGATACTATTGATCCCGCCCAGCACCTGAAATAAGCCAACCACAAATGTAAGAGCAATCATTCCGATCGATAACCTAAAGAACAAGCCTTTAGGCCAGAGTCCGGCGATAGAGGCAAGCAAATAGGAAAGAATTACCAAAGGATCTTTTATGAAATACAAGACTTGCTGAAAGGGCGCCAAGAACCACTTTCTCAGAGCACCCTCCGTCAGCAACAAAATCCCAAATGCAAAGCAAAGGTTGACAATGATTTTGCGAATACGCTCGACTTTGTCTTGAGAGCTATCTAGATCCTGAATAGATTGCATTCAAGCAGCTTCGCCCGACCGTGGAGATTAAACCTTATGATTCCACAGTATACTAGGAATACTCTTTTGTGTCTGGAGGTCCCGTTTTTGGGAAGAATTACAGTAATCGCCCCCCGCATGCCGCCACGGCATGACGGTCTTGGAGCCTATGTCGTTCAACTCTGGCAAAGTATTTTTTCCGATTATTCAGAAACAAGTAGCCTAGACATTTCAAGGGGCTGGAGCTTTCTGTTGATGGAAGCCGCCGATCAAAGCCAGGAGCTCTTTCCCAAATCCAAAATCAAGCAAATGCCGAAGACGGCAGTTCAGCTGGCAGCTGAACTGGAAACCCTTGAAAGCGAAAAGGTAATTCTGCAATTTGTCGGCTATGGCTTTGACCGAAAGAGAGGAATTGCAGCCTTTTTAGCCGAAGGATTGAAAATCTGGCTAAATGGACAGCCCAACAGGCGACTTTTCATCATGTTTCACGAACTCTGGGTTGACGATGCTAAATTCTGGCAACGCACATACTGGAATGCAATACTTCAAAAAAGAACAGTAGCAGAGCTCTTGAGTCTTGCAAAAGTATCTGTAACCAGCAACGAATATTATGTCAGCCGCTTGCAATCGCTGTGCTCGACAGCAAAAATCACTGTAATTCCAATCGGCAGCAATTTCCAATGTGCGCCGGCACCTGTTCGAGATTGGAAATGTCTTTCAATCTTCGGCTTAACACGACTGCATTGCATCAAACAACATGCAAACCTACTTAATGCGATGAGCCGAAACGCCTTGCTTAATACCATCGTTTTGGCAGGCTCCACACGAGATAAGCGCCAGAATGAGGAAAAAGCTTTGATAGAAAAACTTTGCCCGGGAGTTTCAATTCAATACGCTTACGATTTTGATTTGAATCAAGTGCCGGAAAACCTTAAAAATTGCGGACTGGCACTCATGGACGTGCATTCACAGTTGCTGGCAAAATCTGGCCGTTTTCAGATTGCTTGCGCACTTGGACAGGTACCTATTGCATCTCACTCAAGCCCTCCGGGAAGCCCGCTTATAAGAGGAGAGAATTTCTTTGATTACAACCCGGAAAATACAGAGTTATTTTTGACTGAGTTAAAGGATGAATCAGCACTGGCAGAAATAAGCACTAACTCCTTGAAGCTTTCAAACACGTACTTTTCCTGGTCTAATATCGCCAAACTCTGGACTGATGCTTTGGACGTTTAAAGCATGAATCAAGATCCTGAAAAAATGAAGAAAAGACGGTTACGAGTTCTGCTCGTGGCAAACTACCTGCCTGACAAACAAGAGAGCATGCTGAGATTTTCGGAAATGCTATTCCGTGGACTTTCTCTTGAAAAAGCCACAATCGAAGTAGCCCTGATCAATCCAAGAGCAATCCTGGTCAGGCAAAATGCTCGCAGTTCGGCTTTCAAAAAATATCTCGCATACATAGACAAGCTGTTTATATTTCCCTTCTTGCTTTTTCTAGATTCATTCAAATTCGACGTGGTCCACATATGCGACCAGGGTAACGCTTTTTACAAGCTTGTACTTCCCCATAAAACAACAATAGTCAGCTGTCACGATTTAGGTGCCTTAAGAGCAGCTCTGGGAGAAGATACAAGCTGCCCACCCTCAAGCCTGGGAAAATTGCTGCAAGGGCTTATACTTTTAGGGTTAAAATGCGCAGAGCAGATCATCTGTGTTTCGCAGGCAACTCTCAATGACTTGAACAGAGTAATTCCGAAGCGAAAAAGCATAGGCTTAGATTTTGTAATAGCTTCAGCCGTAGAACCTGTTTTCAAAAAGCAAAACGAAACTGAAATTGGACGCGCACTAGCCCGCTTTCCGGAACTAAACTGGAAGCAGGGCTTTGTTTTACACGTCGGCTCAAGTCATATCCGAAAGAACCGGGCAGGCTTAATAAAGGCATTCGCAGGTTCTGCCGAACGATTTTCAAGCCAACTGGTGTTTTGCGGAGAACGCTTGAACGAAAACCTTTCCGAACTGGTACGGGAACTCGACTTGCAATCTCGCACACTTGACCTGGGCAAAGTTGATGATCTGGAATTAGCCGCCTTGTACTCAGCTGCAACGGTTTTTGTCTTCCCATCCTACTTTGAAGGTTTTGGCTGGCCGCCCCTGGAAGCACAAGCTTGCGGATGCCCAGTTATAAGCTCCAACCGAGCATCCTTGCCGGAGGTTCTGGGAAAAAGCGCTCCTCTAATAGATCCGGACGACATCCAGAGTCTATCGCATTGGCTGACAAAAATTTCAGACCCGGAAGAGCAATTGAAATGGAAAAAACTTGGCGAGGAAAACGCAGCCAGATACAGCAAGCAGGCCATGTTGCAGCAATATTTGAAAGCCTATGAAAAGATCAGCAATCGCTAAGCTCTAAGAAGTAAAACAGTCAAGGAGTCAAGAAAGCTACTGCAGAGAGGCTCTTTAATAGGTACAATAAGCTGAGAATAAAACGACTCAGGTCATTTTAAATGTTTAGCAGCAAAAACCTGAAAGCCCTAATTGTCAGGCCCAGTCGCCAGGTCGTAATTGCCTCTGCCCTGTGCCTTCTAGAGCTTCTGGGTTTCTGCTGCATCAATATCTACAATAACTGGATCTGGATTGCGCTGGAAATCGGCTGTATTGCTTGCACAATAATTTTTTGCACTAAGAGCTATCGCTTTCCGCTGGCATTGCTTGCCTGCTTATTAATATTCTTGATAGCCAATGAAATATACCTGCGCTTGCATTATCTCGGGTTGGGAATTACAGCTCTCGATATCAGTAAAATCAACACGAGCGAAAGAGGGCATCCGCTTTTCTCCTGCCAATACGGACCATCGGCCACCGGAGTAAAGGCCGACTCGGTCTTTTATTTGCAAGGTCATCGTTACGATATTAACAAAGATGGATTCCGCGGACCAAATTACAGTTACGAAAAACCAGCTAACACATTTCGAGTTGCCGTTCTGGACGCCTGCTGCGGTGAAGCCATGGCTGTTGATTACGAAAAGGGCTTCGTATCTCTATTGGAAAGCTCATTCAACAAAGAAAAACTGGGACGCAAATTTGAGTTCTTGAATTTTTCGCTTGCCGGCAATCAGTACAGCAATATGCTTTATTTACTCAAGAATCTAGTTCCAAGATACAAGCCGGACCTGATCTTGATGCACATGATGCCTTACTGGGGTACGGCCAAGGAGATTCAAGAATTCAAATACAAGAAAGCGCCTGCCAGCTGGGTAGACATCATTGGCCAGCCTAAGTATCGCTTTTTCGGCAGCATTTTTTTTGTCAGCTTCGCTCTGAGCAAAATACACGGACCAATCACAATCTGGCTCAGCCAACAGCTGGGCAGTACAAGCAAAAGCAGCGCAGCATCGCCGGAAATGTGGATCGATCGATGGAACTGGACCTTGAAAACGGCCAAAGATTTGAGCGACTCGACCCCACTTGTCATTTACATGTTGCGACCGCTAGCAGAGCCTCCCGGAAAAGATCTTCATCAATGGCAGCGACGGGAAATAACAAAAATAGCTAAAAGCCTGGATATAAAAGTCATTGACACTTATGACGTAGCTAGCGTTAAGCCGGCTGAAATGCTGATTTATCCGGGGGAAAGCCATTTCAACAGTACAGGACATGCACTGTTTGCCAAAAGAATTCAGAAGGATCTCCTCCCCATAATTTCAACGATTATAGAGAAGCAAAACACTCAAATGAAGGAACAATGCCCCGGCGCCGACTAGATGCTTGGAAGCCTCAGGCGCAGGACTAAAAGATGTCTTTTACCTCAATTCATTTCTACATTTTTTTCCTGGCATTCTATTTGCTTTATTTGGTCCTGGAAAGACCCTGGCAAAACCGCTTACTACTTTTAGCCTCATTTATGTTTTATGCAAGCTTCGATTGGCGCAATTGTTTCTTGCTCCTCTCGCTCACCTTTTTATCCTGGTACTGTGCCAAACTGATTTTCAAATCAAGAAACAACAGTGAAAAGAGGATCCTTATCTGGGCAGGAGTTCTCGCAAATCTTGCAACTTTGATCTTCTTTAAATATACGGGTGCCTTTTCGCTTCAAATGGAAACCTTATTCCATTGGAAAAGCTGGCATCACCTTGCGCAAATAGCCATGCCGCTTGGCTTGTCCTTTTATGTTTTTCAAACAATGGCTTATCTCATCGAAGTCTATCGCGGCTCAAATTCGCCCTCCTCGAGCTTTTTCGATTTTGCCGCTTACATTTCCTTCTTCCCCAAATTGATAGCCGGTCCAATTGAGCGGGCTCAGCATTTTCTGCCGCAGCTTGAGAAAGAGAGAGTAATAAATTGGTCGTCTATTTATCAGGGCTTTTATCTGTGCTTCTTTGGGCTCTATCAGAAACTCTTTATCGCCGGCAACCTAGCCCGACTCGTCGACGAATCCTATCAACGCATCGATCAGCTCAACAGCCTGGAAACAACAATTTGCATCTACGCTTTTGCCTTTCAACTGTATGCCGATTTTGCCGGCTACTCAAACGTGGCTTGCGGTCTCAGTAAGATGCTCGGTTTTGAAATCATCGAAAATTTCAAAACCCCATTTTTCGCCGAAAGCATTCTGGATTTCTGGAAGCGCTGGCATATTTCACTGACCAGCTGGCTGCGCGACTTTGTCTTCTATCCCTGCTTTTTTCGCACAAAAGCTCTGGTTGCTTCCAGCTTGCTTGTTTTTTTGCTTAACGGCATCTGGCACGGTACCGGCATAAATTTTGTACTTATGGGACTCTACTGGGGAATTCTGGTTGCCATCAACACAGTCATTTCAAAGAAGCGAAGGAGCTCTGAAAATTTACCAAGAACCCATTTCCTGCAGTCATTTTCACTGACACCCCTTGCGATCATCTTGACTTTTCACTTGAACTGTTTTGGTTTCTTGCTTTTTCGCAGTCAATCTCTGGACGAAATCTATTCAATGCTGAGCAACATTGCAAAGGCGGACTTTACTTTAACCCTCAATGCCGCCAATGGCATAGGACTTTTTGCTTTCGCATGCTCCGCACTGCTGGCTCTGGAGTTTTACCAAAAGAAGAAAGACGACAGCCTGCTGGTCTTGAAGCAAACACCAATTTTTCAATTCAGCTTCTATACCCTGCTTTTACTGCAGGTCTTAAGCTCGTATCTTTATTCCCCGGCAATAACTGAAGGCGGAGGCTCTTACATTTATTTCCGCTTT
>JAIEPM010000492.1 GCA_019748395.1 Candidatus Obscuribacterales bacterium | reverse complement strand
CGGCAGCACAGGGCTGCCCCGAAAGATTGGAAGATCACAGAAAAAGCTTATTCAGACTTGACTGTAATCTTTTTGGGAAGCAAGGCTTTACTCTTAGGCAGAGTCAAAGTCAAAACTCCGTTTTTGCAAACTGCTTCAATGCCTTCTTTGTCGATGGCATTTGAAAGAGTAAATACACGTCGGAAATCACCAACACCATATTCGCAAAGCGCCTGACTGAATCCCTCTTTATTGCGAATTTCCGGACAGGCACTGATTGTCAAAATGTTATTTTCGACAGTGATATCTACGTTGTTTTCATCGACACCAGGCATATCCGCCTTCAAAACAATTTTTTCAGCCGACTCGTAAATATCTGTGCGCGGAATATAAGTTTTGCGCGGACGCGTATTTTCGGCTTCCAGTTCAACTTGCAATTCTTTCTGGTCTCTCTCTGTAAGAGCTGTACTCATGATCGTTACCTCCTCGGATCTTCAATAAGCTCAAACACTAGGCTGATTTCACACTGATTCGACGCGGGCGATCTGCCGCAGAGCGTGGCAGATTGATTTCTAAAATGCCCTTCTCGAATTTTGCCTCAACTGCTTCCGCATTAACGCTGAACGGCAGTTGAATACTGCGTGCGAATTGACCGAAGCCGCGCTCCTGCCGGTGGTATCTCTCGCCTTCTTGCAGCGCCTCCGTCTGGCGGGTGCCCTTGAGAGTCAGAACATCATTGACGACCAGGATCTCGATGTCGGAGACCTCAAAACCGGGCAGCTCCGTCTCAAGCACAGCACCATTCTCGGAAACCCAGACATTGAGAGCCGGGAAATCACGATTACCTGCAGTGTCGGAATAGAGCAGCTGATTCAATTTTTGACGCATATTGTCGAGCTCTCGCATCGAGTTCCACAAACCATTTTCCGTCATTCTATGAAGCAGCATAATCGTAGTTACCTCCTTCAATAAGTTAGTTACAGCGATTGTTTTAGTTAAGATCCATTCCTTGCCTGAAGAGCTGCTTTGCTCGCTTTTCTGATTAGGAACGATCTGAAGAGTTGCTGGTGTTTCGTGCACCACATTCAATTTACCCAAGCTCGAAAAAGAGCGTCAAGATTTTTGCATTCCTTTTATTTTTTCGATTGAATACTATCAAGCCACAACAAAATTTAGGTAGATCGGCTGAGCACAGACACTGGACCACAGCGCCTTTTAAGAATTATAAAGAAAACCTTAAAGGACCTTTTCAGGCAAAACTTTTTTGCTAAAAAGATTATTGAAGGTTCTCATTTCCTTCTATTTTGTAAATCACCTGTACCGGAAAAGCGAGGTTGATTTATAAACCAGCATGGAAAAACAACTAAATAAGAACAGATTTTTCTATTAGCGAGCAAAAGCTCGCTGCAAATAAAACGAAGGCAGGCTCAACTTTTGAGCCTGCCCGCTCAGTGGCAAAACTGCACAAATCCTCATTTCAAATAAGGAAACTATTCTAGGTCATGGAGGTATTGACTATGTTTGCTTATGCTCGCGATTTCTTCAACTTGTATGTCCAAGCAGGGAGTCTCGACGCATCGGCCGACTTGCTCGCCGAATTGTCCGGTCACGAAAACAGCCGTATCCGGCTGCGCGTGGCGGAGAATCCGAAGACTCAGGCAGAGGTACTGGCTCAACTTTCAGAAGATCCAAATGCCGATGTGAGAATCGCAGTAGCGCTCAACCCCAGGACACCGGCAGCGGTGCTGGCCCGATTGAGTGCAGATCTCGATCCCACGGTCAGATTAGGAATCGCATCCGAAATCGACACGGCAAGAGAGATACTAAAAGCACTGAGCTGCGATGAAAATCCTTATGTCGCAAATGAAGCCCTAAAGAGCTTGCTGCTTTTAGAACGCAGTCAAAACGTACGGCACATGGATACATTTTCAAGGCGCAGCAAGCGCAGCTCCAAGCGAGCACAGAATCAATTCAAAAGAGCCTGAGCTTGGAGCAAGAGACGAGGTCGCAAGCAGACGACCTCGTCTCTCAAATAATATTTCAAGGCAGCAACTGAATTTCGCCTGGTCGCCAGCTTTTGTTAAACCACGGCTCGAGAGGACCATACAAGCGAAGAATCATAAACCAGCCCTTTCCTGGAATCGTCTGCACCCAGTTGTTTTCCATTCCAGCCGGCGGCTTGGGTCCAAAATAAACATCCACCGAGCCATCTTCGTTGATCTTAATCCCCCTGTTCTGGCTGCTGACGCTCGGTGACTTCTGATCGCTTTGCACCATCGATCTGGTCTGATTATCGTAAACAATGACAGACCAGAAATCTTTCACCGGAACATCAGGAGGCAGGTGCAGCTTGTAGTTTTTGCCGCCGTCAAAACGATTGCCGTCGGCATCCTGCACCGACCAGGGATACTGTGAGCCCCGGCCGACCATCTTCTCCTCCATCGCAGGCGTTACACCAGTTGCGAAATAATAGTAGAAAGCTGCACCATCGAGGTTGCTGACTCCGGGCGCGAGCTCGAATTTGTAACCACCGAAAAACGGCAGGCGCCACCCACTGCCGGGATAAAAATAGGCTTCCTCTGAGCGAATTTTAAAAGCAATTGTGCGTGCAGTCACAGCGCCTATGTTAGCGGCGTCAATCAAAATCTTCTTCATCCGCTCATCAGGCTCAAAGGGACGCCCTTTTACAATGCCTATCGAAGCGAAGAGACCAAGAGTGGTCGGGTCTGAACCAGCAGTCGGCTCCTCCTGAATAACCTGATTTAGCAAAGCCCAGAAAGAGTAATCACCCGGCGCCACGAAGTTCGAGGGAAGACCGGAGGCATTAACAAAATTCATAGCTGGCGGGTTGTCGGCATCGGCCAGGTAATAAATACGAAGGTTCTTCTTGACTGAATCAACTCCGGGGCCGCTTGAGCCGTCGACAAGAAAGGCTCGAAAAACGAGCCAGTTTCCAAAGGTACTTGATCTGATTACGTGATAGCCCGCGGGAATCTCACCGTCAAAGCCCGGAGGCAAGATGAGATATTTGCCGCCCTTGCCCTGATCAGCTCCGGTGATGCCGACGTCGGCCACCCACTTGTACCAGAAGTCATTCAGCAAGCCTAGCACCATCGGCGGAATTTCAGCCACCAAGGGGCCCTTGCGGCTGTCGACCCAGATGAAGTTGTAAATTGTATTGTCGTTTGCAGTTAACTCAACAGTCCGGGGATCAACGAGGTTTTCCCAAATCACATCCGTCTGATTATCGGGGCCGAAATTGCGCAGCGAGTCGCGCATACTTGCCTGATTGACAATCGGAACTGCCAGAAGATAGGCTTGCAGAGCCCGCGAACGGTCAAGGTTGTCGTAAATTTTCTCAACTGTATCGCTCAACGGGTAACCATAATCCAGGTTCAGTGTTCCGATCGAAGACTCAATCTTGTCAGGTACGGCGACACCAGCTGCAAAAGGCGTCGCCATCTTGTAATTCTTCAGCTGTTCAGTCATCGTTCGGTCTCCTTGTGCACAAACTTGCTCGGAAAGCACTGCAATCCGAACAGAATATGGTACTGCATCCATGCAGCTTCTCCGTAAGCCGGACTAAATTCAGCTTTTAAATTAAACGCAAATTTTCCAGTTCGCGCAAAATCTCTTTCAAAATTCGGGCAGAGCTTTTGATTTCTTGATCGCTTAAGCAAGCAAAGCCAATCAGCAACTCAGTATATTCAGAAGACGCCGGATAGAATTCGGAACTCATGCGAACACCAATACCGGCAGCTGCCATTCTCTGCTTTATCTCAAGACCGTTTTTGAAGGGCAAGCGCAAAACGAAATGCATTCCGGCATTGTCTCCCAGAATTTCAGCCTTCTTTTGAACTCTGGAAAACTCCCGTCTTGCCAGTTCGCGTTTCTGCATGTAGAGAGTTCGCATCCGTCGCAAATGTTTCTCATAGTCTCCACTGCCCAAGAATTCTGCAAGAGTAAGTTGATCCAGTAGGGGAGGATGCCCGTACAGACGGTGTTGCATAGATGCATAAGATTCATGCAGCGTTTCAGGAAGCACAATATAACCCAAACGCAAAGCCGGGAAAACCGTTTTTGACAGTGTCCCGATGTAAATAACTGAATTGTTTTTGTCCAGTCCCTGAAGACAGGGAATCGGTCTTTCTCCATAACGAAACTCGCTGTCATAATCGTCCTCAATAATCAGACAGTCGTTTTCGTTCGACCAGGCGAGCAGCTCCAGGCGTCGGGCAAGACTCATGGTTCCACCAAGAGGATATTGGTGAGAGGGAGTTACGTAAATCAACTTCGGCTTGATCATTAAAGATTTCAGCCTGGAAATCATCAGCCCCTGAGAGTCAACGGGAACAGGCAAGAGCTCCGCAAAACAGGACTGAAAGGCTCGACGAGCGCCGCCATAGCCGGGCTCTTCCATTGCGACCAAAGCACTTTGATTCAGATGAATCCGTGCCACCAGATCCAGTGCCTGCTTCGAACCGGCACATACAACAATCTGCTCGGCCACGCACTTGACGGCTCGGGACAAATTCAAATACTCTGCAAGGCGCTTCTTTAAGGCAAGGCAGCCTTCCTGACCCAAGTAAGAAAGCTGAGTCGGATCGATTCTTTTGCAAACTCTAGAATAAGTTTGCCTCCAAAGCTCAAGGGGAAAGTCAGCCAGAGAAGGAGCATTGGAACTCAGCTCCAGCAGTTCCGAGCCGGCATCGAGAGTCACATTTTTTTCGGTAAAAATCTGCTTTGCCAGCAAAGAAAGCTCAATCTTATCGAGAGTTCGCAGCGACTTAGATGCGCCGGAATTTGAAGCGACAGTCAAGCTTCTTTCAGGCAAATCGGAGCTAACAAAAGTGCCCGAGGCAGGCTTTGTTCGGATATAGCCCTCTGATTGCAGCATTTCGTAGCTCAAAGTAGCGATGCTTCGAGAAACGGCAAGCTGCTTTGCCAGCTCTCTACTGGAAGGCAGCTTCTGGCCTGCGGCAAGAATCCCGGTCAAAATCCTCTGCCGAACACCTTCATAGACTTGCTGGTAAAGAGGCATTTTAGAGTTTCGATCAAGCTCAAGCACAAGCTGCATAGGGACCACCGCCAACTGGACTTATCGATTGTTTCATTTCTGGCTCTTTCATAATACCAGAGCAGACGATAGGATGATTTTATGAAGCAGAACAAGGCAAGCTCGAGGCGTTCAAGACCAGTGCCGGTCGAACGCCTGCTCTGAATAAACTCATCAAACCCAAAAGGAGAACAAATGCGCAGACATAAATTGGAAATAGAAGACAGCCTGGAAATCGAAAAAGTACTGGCAAAAGCCGAGTGGGGCATTCTGGGCATCAACAACTCGGAGTTTCCAGCACTTGTGCCCCTGAATTTTGTGGCACACAAAAACTGCGTTTACTTCCACGGCGCACTGGCCGGAGAGAAATTCGAACTGGCGAAAAAGCATCCGCAGGTAAGCTTTCTGGTCGTCGATGCTTATGCTCAACTCCCATCATATTTCTTCGACGCGAAAGCGGCCTGCCCTGCAACTCAGTTATACAAATCGGTCCTGATGAAAGGACGCTTGCGCATGGTTTATAACGACGAGGAGAAAGCATCTGCATTGCAGCTATTAATGGAAAAACTGCAACCGGAAGGAGGGCACGAGCCCATTAGAGCAGATAGCGAGCTATATAAAAATCGGCTCAAGGGCGTTGCCGTCATTGCAATGGACCTCGAAGAACGAAGCGCCAAGTTTAAACTCGGGCAAGATCAAACAGAATCCTGGAGAGAAAATGTTTGCCGGCAGTTAGCAAAACGCGGATGCCCGGTCGATCATCAAACACTCAGCGAAATCGCCAGACTTGCAGCAGAAGCAAAATCCGTCAGATGACCGATGCAAAGAGGCTTAACGAGATCTCATTCTTTCGGATACACTAGTAATAGGTGACTTTTGGGCTGTCACTTATTTGGTGGTGGTGTAATGAATCAGAAAAGTTTTGGCGGGGACTGCGCGCGCATTGGAAGCAAATACGCAAGAAGTACAAAAGACCGGCTCTTAAAACTAAGTATTCTGATCTCACCCTTACTGTTATCGCTACCTGCAGGCGCGCAGGACGCAAGTCAAACTACGGTCGGCAGCAATATCGCAGTCGATTCCGGTCTGAAAGTATTTTACGCAAGCGATCTCAAATCTGCAGCGAGTCTCAATGTCGCAGCAGGCGCCACCGCGGTCATCGACGTAAGCGGCGGTCAAGCTATCAACTTCAGCGGAAACATAAATAACGCAGGGTCCATATATGCAGTTTCGACAAACCATGGCGTAACAGCAGCAAATATCGGAGCCCAGAATATTTTCAATAATGCCGGCGGCATTCTATCGAGCGTTGCACCGACAACATTGTTGAATACAATGCCGAATCTGATCGGAAATCTCAGCCTAAACCTGAGCGCAGTCAACAATATTATCAACGCGGGCACAATAAGCTCATCTGCAAATCTGGCGATGACGGCAGGCGACAGCATCGTCAACAGCGGACCAATT
>JAIEPM010000483.1 GCA_019748395.1 Candidatus Obscuribacterales bacterium | reverse complement strand
TGCTCTTGCTCTTCGATCTGTTCCTGAATTTTAGTGCAAAGATAAGCCACGTCTCTGAGATTTTCTGCCTGAAGATAATCGGCAAGTACTGTAAAAGCCTGCAGGGCAAGTACTTGCTGTTTGCGTTTCTTGCTGAATAAAAGTTGGTGCTGGGTGCTGAGGAAGCGCTTTTGAGAACGTTTGGGCAGCAGTTTGAAAATCTGCGGCAGTTTGCTCATCAGTTGGGGGTTGAGCTTGAGGCTTAAAGTATCGAGATCTTCCTCTCTCCAGAATTCAGCCAGGGAAATGAATCCTTCCAGTGTGCTTGTGTTGAAAGCTGGTTTTTCCGCTTCTGAAATCTCTTTCTCAAACGATTGTCTCAAAGTTTCCAGAACCAGATAGTTCGGGACCCTGTCCATAACTGCGACCCGGCCAAGGCAAGCTAAAAGCACGCCGCGATCGCCGTTATCTTCATATTCATCAAGCATGAGCATGAGAATCTTGTCGCGATTAGACTCAATTGTTGCTGCTTTGAGAACTGCCTTAAAAGCAAATGCCTTTTCTGAAATTTCATCTGCAAGCACCAATATCAGGGTGCGCAGCGCGCCTTCCGCACCCTGCTCGGCCAGAGATAGAAGCTCGCTCAATTCCTCTGTTAAGGCTTCTTGCGAATATAACTTTTGCAGAACTAGAGAGAGCTTAGCTGCGCCTGGAATACCGAGGCTGAAAGTTTCAAGAATTGCGGCTATGAACTGCTTCTTGTTTTTACCTTTGAGCAAGGTTTCGATAAAAGCGGAAAGAGCCGACTCGAGATTCTTATTTCCTGCGGTCTGGGCAGCAGCTGCGGCGCTTGCCAGCTCACGGCAATCGGTTTTTGTGAACGCCGGAGCATCAGGATTGCGAATTAAGGCCTCGTGCAAAGACAACACAGCATGCTCTTTGACAATAAATTGCTCGGAGGATGAAAGTCCGGTCAAGTTGATGTCTGGTGCTTCTTTTTCTTGCGTGTCTTCCCGAAACTCCTTCTCGTCCACAAGGCAGCGCAGCAGAGCTCTTCTGGCAACAGTATTTCCTCTTCTGGCCTGCCGGAAAAGTTTATCCATTTCGGCTTTAATAACATCTGCGGTAGCTTTAACGCTTTCAATTTCATCGAGATTTCGATTTTCGATGGCTTCGTTCATTCTCTGGCAGGATTCCGCGGCTCGCGACCAGAGCAGGTAGGGCGCTGCTTCGTTTTCTCCTTCTTTGAGCAGTTTTTCCAGAGCCTTGCTGGCTTCTTCAAATTGCCAGGCTTCGGCTTGCATGCCGAGTTTCAAGACTATTGCTTCAATACTGTTCGGCTCCGGTTCTTGTTCCTCTTTTGTTTCAAAGTCCTGAACGCTTGGTTGTAATTCGCTAAGCCAGTTACTTTCTTCGCCGCTGAGCCTGTCGAATTCATCCGGCGCGAGCTCGTAAACAGGATTGGGGTCTAATACTTGCCATTGCGTATTTTGCAGGTTTTGCTCAAAAGTCGATGATGCTGAGCTTTCCTCGGTTTCATCGCTCTGCGATTCGAATCTTTCAGCTTCTGATTCCGGCTCTTGCGGTCTCGGCGGTAAAGTTATTTCCCCCAGCCCTGCATCGCCCACCGTACCAAGTAGATCTTTGAGGTGCAATGCCGCCTCATTAGTGGGCTTTTTAGCCGCAGCCGCTTTAATACTGCTGCCTTGCTGCGGTTCGCTGCCGCTACTTATCGAATTGTCGTTATCGCTTGCCATTTATCAGATGCAGTGGTTGCGGCGCTTTCCGCCTAGGCCCATATGCCCGGGGGGCGAGGGCGCTAAGCGCTGATTTCTCTACACTTTCTGCTTGGAAGTCTGTAGCTCTGGCTGAGGCTTTCAGCTTTGCTTCTTTGGACCGTAAACAGAAAGATAATTCCAGTAACTGCCGAAAACTTTGCGAACATAATCTCTAGTTTCAGTGAAAGGTATGTTTTCAACAAAGTAGTCCGGATCGCTCAAAGAGTATTTTTTTGCCCAGGAGGCTACTGCGTTGGGTCCACCGTTATAGCTGGCTACTGCCAGCAAGGCGTTGCCGTCGAAGCGGTCAAGTGTGTAAGCAAGGTAGTCTATGCCGAGCTTCAAGTTGTTTTCAGGCTTATGAATCTCATCATGTGATTTAATCGGAACGCCAAGGCGCTTGGCGACGCCCATGGCTGTAGCCGGCATCAGCTGCATTAGTCCCAGAGCGTTTGAAGCACTTTTTGCTTGAATGTTGTAACGTGATTCTTCGCGAATCAAGCCATGGGCAAGAAAAGGATCGACTTTCTTAGCGCTTGCTTCTTGAAGAATGATCCGGTTATGCAGTAGAGGATAGGCCAGTTGCCACTGAGGAGCAGCAGTTGCTGCGCCTTGCAGGTCCCTGGCTGCGGTATTAATTGCTTCCAGAATCATGCTCATTTTTGCCAGGCAAAGCGATTTTAGATCAGGAAGCTTATCTGTTGGAATGAGCTCAAGGCATTCATCCCATTGATGCAGTTCGGTGAGAAGCGCAAGAGTCTCGGAGCCCTGTCTTGCAATCTGCGGATAGGTCACCAGCTGTGGTGGCTCCGGCCAGGACCAGCTTTTGTTTTCTACGATATTTTTGTAAAGCGTCAGATCTTTGGTCGGCTCGCTTAGCCATCCTCTGTCGCTTTTACCGGCCAGGCTTTCCAGTCTGGCATGCGCGCGCCAGGCATAATAGTTGTTGCCGAATTTCTTGATTGTATTCTTGTAGGCAAGGACGGCGGCATCCTTATTTTGCATTTCCTCTTCCATTTTTCCCAGCCAGAAACTAATTCTGGCTCCGCTGCGACCCTTGTCGTATTGAAGAGCGTAGTTCTTTAGATCGCTTAAAGCAGCGGCTTTGTCGCCTGCTTTGATTTTTTGCCAGGCAAGCCACCAGGCTGAATCCGGTGCAGTTTCCGATTTTGGATATTTGCTCAGAACTTCTTGCAGGTAGGCAGTTCTTTCCTCGTTCTCAGTTCTGATTCCTAAATTGTAGTTGGCAAGGTCGTTGTACTTGGGACATGATTCCAGAACTGTTTGCCAGACTCTTATTGCTTCATCTTTGCTGCCGAGGCGGGCCAACATTTTTGCGGTTTCCGGAACCAGGCTTGAATCCGGATGTTTTTTGATTCCGTCTAGAAATTCTTCTTTCGCTTCTGCACTTTTAGTAATGCGAAATTTTGAGTTGGCGATTTTATACCAGTCGCTGTCCGCCGCTTCGCCCGCGATTTTCCAGGCTGAGAGTGCTTTAGTCAAAGCTCCTTGCTGATAATAAGAACGGGCTAGAGTTATAGCTTCAGACGCGCTTGCCGGTGTATAGTTCAATTTTTCCAGCTGCGCAATAATCTCCCGGCTAAAACGTCCATCAGGGCTTTTTTGCAAATATTCCAGCAAGATTTTTCTGGCTTTTTCCGGCTCGTTTTGCTTGAGCGCGGCTTGCCCGAGATAATAACGAGCTCCTAGTGCAAACTGGGAATCTGCTGCAGTTTTTAGGAGTGTATTGAATTCGGCGTTTGCTTTTTCATCTTCATTAGTTCGAAGATAACTCTGTGCCATAGCATAGCGGGCCTGCGCCTTTATCGAAGGAATCTGTGAGTCGAGAAGCAACTCGTTAAGTTCCTGTCTGACTCTTTGCTCGTCGCCAACTTTGTTGGCACAATCTACTAGCTGCAAAACCGCCCGGTCTTTCAGCAGGCTTTCAGTTTCAGCTTCTTGAAAAAGCTTAATCGCTTGTTTCAACTCTTCAAGACTGCCGCCTTTTTTGCAAAGTCTTGCCAGCATATATGCGGCTCTGGCGTTTTCGCTTTTATTGCCTTTGCCGCTTTCTCTGAATTGTTTTAGAAGCGTTTTCTTTTCTTCAAATTGTTTTGAGTCGTAGTTTCTCAGCAGCTCACTTAAAACAGGATCGCTTTGAAATTCAGATTTTGTTTTCGACTGGAGTTCTGTCTTGCTTTTGGCAACTGCCTGCGGCAAAATCCAGGCTGCCAGAGCTATTCCCGCAATCGCGAGCGTGCCGCTTAATATGAGAGCTTGTTTGATCTCAGGCATACTAAGTGAAAATGCTAGCATAGGGCCGCCCTGCTTAGACAAAGCCTCTTCAAATGATTTATTTTGATAATGCCGCCACTACTCACCCCAAGCCCGAGGCAGTCTACGAGCTTGCCGATCAAGTATTTCGAGCCGGCGGCAGCCCGGGCCGTTCGGCGCATCAAATTGCAGTGGCGGCTTCTCGTCTGGTCTTTGAAACCAGGCTCGCTTTGGCAGAGTTTCTGGGCATAAATTCCGCTGAGCGGCTCATATTTACGCCGGGCTGCACTCATAGCCTCAATTATGTTTTGAAGGGACTGTCTTTTCAGTCTGGAGATACGGTTCTTGTCTCATCCCTGGAGCACAATGCTCTGATGCGTCCTTTGCATCAGCTTGTCGAGCGTCATGCTATTCGGGTGCTTAAAGTCCCGTACTCGCCTGGTGAAATTCTCAGCCTTGAGCTTCTTTCTGAGATTCTTAAACGCGAAAAGCCTCGTCTTTGCGCTTTTCTGGAAGCCAGCAATCTTACAGGGGAGTTTCTTGACCTTCCATCCGTCGCAGAGCTTTGTTTCAGGCATAATGTCCCCTTGCTGATAGATGCGGCTCAGAGTGCCGGAACGGTCAAGAGCAATTTAAGCATGCCTGGTTTGAGCTACTGGACGGCTTCCGGGCATAAGGGTTTCTTTGGACAGCCGGGACTGGGTTTGCTTTATGTGAGCCCTGAGGCACCGGAGCTTGAATCATTGATTTCGGGTGGCACCGGTTCTCGCTCCGAGAATCTGGAGATGCCTGCTGCTTATCCAGATCATCTGGAAGCAGGCAGCATGTCGGCTTCGGCTGTCGCGGCTCTGGGCGCGGGGCTTGCTTATTTAAATGAAAACGGAATAGAAGCTTTGCATGAGAAAGCCTTGAACTTGCGTCGGCAATTTTTGACTTTCCTTTCAGGCCGGTCCGGATTCAATGTATTTTCACCGCAGTCGAAAATGAATGCAGCTCTAGTCGCTTTTGAAATTCAAGGTCTGGATTCTGCCCTTGTCGCTGATTTGCTCGACCGTGATTATGGTATTTGTGTGCGGGCCGGTCTGCACTGTGCGCTAGCTGCTCATCAAAGCCTGGGTAGCAGCCGGAGGGGTTTGCTGCGAGCAAGTTTTTCTTGTTTCAATACTGAAGCCGAGCTGCAAATCTTCTGCGCTGCGCTTGATGCCATACGAAAAAGCCGTGCTTAGCCGCTAACAGTAGAACTTATAAAAGTTTGAATGTTCTTGTTGTCTGCCATAATCAAAACTTTGTCGCCTTCCTGTAGAACTGTATTTGGTGGCGGATTCCAGTCAATCAGGTTCTTTCTTTCATGCATCATAACTGTGACTTCATAATCGTGCCGTACTTTGTCGATGCTCATCAGCGAAAGTGGACATTTTGAGTCGATTGTCAGCTGGAAAGCGTTTACGACCGTGCCTGCAAATTCGAAGGAGGCTAGAATGTTGGAACTGAGCGCAGCCTGAGCAAAGACCGGTGCCGATAGAGCCGAGGCGCTGAAAGCGCTGTTGATACCGAAGGATTTTTCGACTTTCTGAGCCAGGCGCTGGTCGAATACCCTTATAACTATGCGAACTTGCGGCGCCAGTTCTCTTGCCGTCAAAGCCGCTTCCAGGTTAGCCAGATCGTCAGTGGTTACGGCAAGGAAAGCTTTTGCTTTTTTGATGCTTGCTTTTTCAAGGGTTTGTGCATTTTTTACGTCGCCTATTACTGAGGGAACTTCGTACTTTTCGAGTTCAGGCAGGAATGAGCATTCGCTGTTTCGTTCAATGCAAATCACATTTTCCCCGCAACGTTTCAAATGTTCGATAACACGAAATCCGACGTTGCCCAAACCCGCAACGACAATGTGATTTTCATAGGTTGCTGCCAGCATGTTCTGCCACTCCCGGGAATAGTTTCGGCGATATACGAGTAAGTGTCCTAATTGCACCACGCCTTCTGCAATTACAAGAAGTCCGAGCAATGGAAGCCCGAAGAAAACGGGAATCAAGCGCCAGTCATCGACAAAGGGAATCGGCGTCTGGAAAAAAGTCATCTGCAAGGTGTCGTAAGCGACACCCAGGAAAGTATGATGGTGTGAAGGCAATTCTTGAATTGGATAAATTTTGAAAAGCAAATAAGCCGAGAGAAAAAATGCAGCACTGCTGCAAATGATAAACGTTCTAAATTCAAGAAAAAGAATTTTCAAGAGTCTGGCTGTTTGCCGCAGACGACTCAAAAATGAGGCCGCATCCTGTTTAATGTCCTTGCTGCTCATCTGGCCTCAGTGCAAATTCAGAGTTCGAAAGCTGATCTTGCCGTGTCGACTCGCTCCGATCTTGCAGCAAGAATAACAGAAATCGGCACTCTTTCAAACGCGCAAGCCACTTGTCAAAGGCTTCGACAGACAGGCTTTTGTATATATCATTGCTTAGATTTCTTTCTTCTGAAA
>JAIEPM010000384.1 GCA_019748395.1 Candidatus Obscuribacterales bacterium | reverse complement strand
AAACTTCCGGGACGATTTCTAAGGTTCAAGGACAACTATCCTAAAGTTTTTCAGGCATATGAATCACTTGGAATAGCAGCCGCTGAATCCGGTCCTCTAAATAAGAAGGAAATTGCCCTTGTTAAGCTGGGCATTGCTGCCGGTGCGAAAATGGAAGGTGCTGTTCACTCACATACGCGCAGAGCTCTTGAGGCAGGGGTCAGTCCCGAAGAAATCAGGCATGTGGCCTTACTTGCAGTAACAACTCTTGGCTTTCCTACAATGATGGCTGTTCTTTCCTGGGTAGATGAAACCCTTGATGGCGGCGGCAAAAAGGACTAAGTTCAAAGAGGTAATTGCTTGAGGCTCGGCGGTAACGAAGATAATTTTCGTCGCAAGCTTCAAAGAGCCCCAGTGCTATTGTTTCCAGATCTCGCCCGGCCAGTCCGCCATAAGTCGGAAATCCTTCTGTTACGATCAGATTGTTTTTGATCAGAGCTGCTAATGCATCGTCGCGCAAAGCCAGGAAACCACCCATGTTGGATAGTCCGTCTTTCTTTTCCGACATAAGACATCCGTCGGCAGCTCCATAGATTTCTTTGACGATTATGTTTGCGGTGGCTCAAGAGCTTGAGCTTTTGCCGAAACCGGCGATTACCATGCTGCGGATAGCATTTGTAGTTACGAGGGCGATAGTCGAATCGATTTTGTGACAGCACCTACTTACTCGTGATTGCCTGCTTTACCCATTTTGCTTTGCAAGTAAAAGCCTTGGATTAGATGCGCAAATCCCCAGTCCAGAATAAAGACTGCCAGGGCGGCAAGCGCAAGGTGATATTTGTAGCGATTTAGATTTACAAGAAACAACTTAAAGGGCTCACCATGTGATGAGTTCAGTGCGTCTGTGCCATCAAGATATTCTTGTGAATCAGGGATGCCGTCGTTGTCCAGATCGCTTTTATTGCCGAGGAGTTCGGCCAGTTTTTCCGGGTCTTGCCTGTGCTCAAGAAACTTTTTCTTGCCGATAGTTCTGATGATACTGTTACCCAAACGATTCAATATTGGGTTGTCTTCTTTCAACATTTCCGGCTCAATGGCTGCGCGGGCGGCATTTAACTGCGCGAGTTGTTTTTGACTCAGCGAGCCGATTTGACCTGACTCTCTGCCGACCGGACCATTTGCGTTGACATGGCAAACGGCACAATCGACTGTTTTGCCGGAGCGTTTTTCAATAAACGCCTGGTATTCGGGATAGCATTCGGCTGCGGAGCCGGAAAGCAAGAGCAAAACTGCAAGCAAAAATCCTGCTGAAATACTCTCCTTTGTACTTTTAGCGCGCCACATAACTGCTCTCTCCATCTTAAAGTCAGGGTTTAACCATGTGGTAGATCTGCTCTCCGAAAACCGTCATGACGACAAGATAGAGGCTTGCCAGCACGGTTATTAATCCCAGAGTTTTTCGGCTTGTGCCTTTGAAAATCCAGGGAGTGAAAATCAAAACCAGAACTGCCAGACCAGTGGCCAGCAAAATCAGCCAGAAAGGCAGCATTTCCAGTGGATAGTATAGAAAGTAGAAATACCACTCAGGCTTGATGCCTGCCGGCGTTGAGCCAAGCGCATTGTAAGGCGCCAGCAGTGGGTAGGGAAGGAATGAATCAAATGGAATACACCAGGCCAGTATGAGCAGGAGCAGAAACACGATAGACCAGAGCGAAAGATCCTTGAATATGAAAAAGGGGAAAAAACGCTCGCTCTTTTTTGTCGGCTGATCAACACCACGGCTCATGCCGTGCAACTGAACTGAAAGCAGGTGTAATGAGATAAGCCCAAGAAGAGCCAGCGGCAGCAAAACTACATGCAGTGCATAGAAGCGACCGAGAGTGGATTGACCGACACTCGCTTCGCCCTGAAATGTCTCCCTTAAAATGTGGGGTAGCTGAGATAGTGCTCCGGGCAAATATTCGCCAACTGCTTCCACCGATTGCAGGCCGACTTTGGTTGCATTTACAGCAATTTGATTCCAGGGCAGCAAGTAGCCGGTGAAGCCGAAAGTGAAAGTCAGGAAGAGAAGCAGAACCCCGAATATCCAGGTTAATTCTCGCGGTTTCTCAAAGGCTTTCATGGCAAATGAAGTGAGCAGGTGCAGCATGGCAAAAAAGATCATGCACGATGCCGACCAGGTATGCATATTGCGAATGAGCGCACCGCCCGCCACATGCTTGTTTATGAATTCAACAGAGAGATGCGCATCGCTTACAGTCGGCTGGTAATAGAATAAAAGGAAAAGTCCTGTGACAACCTGCACCATCAAGAAAAAAAGAGTTAAGCCGCCCGTGTAATAGCCCCAGCTCATGTTATGGACAGGCACATCTTTCTTTTCCACCATGTGCTGGAAGTTCATGTGCTCAACTGGGAAGCGCTCGCTCAGAAAATTGCTGACAGTGGCGAAAACGCTCTGACCGGCTTTCATACTTTTACCTCGTCGGTTTTAACTATGAATAAATCGCAATCTTTTATGGACTCGCTGCTGGTATCGCCGCTGATTTCACCTTTGCTGCTGCGGCTGGCAATCAGCTTGCCTGCTTTGTCAATCAGAGCCCAGCCCAATATGGGCAGAGGCGCTTTTGCCGGTGCATCGGCGTTGGGTTCTCCTGTCTTTATATCAAAGTACGATACATGGCAGGGGCAGAGAATTTTGCCTTCTTTATTTACGGTATTGCCTACGGTGCAGCCCAGGTGCGTACATTTTGCCGAAAGTACAATCGGCAAACCGTCTTCGCCTTTGAAAGCCATGGCCGGAGTCATTTGATAATCAATTAGATATTTGCCTTCAGTCGGGCTGAGTTCGCTCATCGCCGATACAAGAATGTATTTGCTGGATTGTCTCTCTAGCTCCAGCTTTCTTTGATCTGTGGTGGCTTGCAGGCGGCAGAGCTTTTCTTCCATGAGTTCTGTTTCTTCCTTTGCCGTCAAGCGCGGTCCGAAAAAGAAGGCAAAGATTTTGTCCATGGCACCGGCACCGAGTAAAAGCGTGCCTGCGGCAATGCCTACTCCGCCTTTTATGAACTCACGTCTGGCATCGGTATCAAGAATTTCTTCTGCGGCTGCTTCTGCTTCATAATGTCTGGGGTTGTTCCACAGCACATTTTGCGGCGGTCTGGTCAAATAATGTAAAGGCACCGCGAACATGTGAATGAGGCGCGAAAAGGGAACCAGAAGTATGAGCAACCAGGCGGAGACAATATGAGCTTTGACCATATGCGGCAGATCGCTGATGTAAGAGAGATCCGGCTGCAGAGTGAACAAGCTCCATATATATGGAACTGCCGTGCCTGTAGCCCAGGCTGCTCCCCATCTGTGCAGAACGGCCGTGCCTATGCCGAATATGACCTGGGCCGTAAGCAAGAAAAGAACCAGCAGATCCATGCGGCTAGTTACAGCCTGTATTCTTTGCGAACTTATTCTGCGTATTCCAAGCACGATCAGTCCGACAAGGCAGCAGATGCCCATTGCCAGACCAAGGGCTTCCGTAATCAGAAGAACATTCTTATAAGCCATGAGCATCTGCCAGAGCCCTGGACATATAAGAGCAAAGAGGTGTGCCAGCACAATTGTGATTATGCCGATATGCCAGGGAACAGACCCCCAAACCAGAGACTTGCTTTCAAGAAATTGCGATGAAAGGGCTGAATAAGTCATCGGCATTTTGCGAATTCGGTAAATGCTGCCGAAAATGCAGATGAATATTGCAAGATAGGGCAAGGCTATGAATAGAACAGAGTCAATCATGAGAGGACCCCCTTCCTCGCTGTTTCAATGACGGCTTCGGCGCTTTGCAGAAGCAGATAATACGGATTCTCGGCTTCTTTCAGTGTGTCGCTCATTGATCTGAGCGGCTTCTTCAAACAATACTCAATTAGTTCGCTGAGCTCCTCTTCCTGGCAATAAGCCGTGTAACGCAAGATAAGAGCTAAATGATCCGGCAGCTCGCCGTTTGTTTCAAAGTTGCATTCTTGATAGCGCTGTGAAAGGTTGCTCATCAGGGCGCCGCGCTCAAAATTCTCGTCGCCGTAGATATGGCTGCTTAAATAAGGAATGCAAAGCGGTGCCAGATCAAAAGTGCGCGTATAAAGCTCTTCCAGTTCAAGCAATCTTGAGTTTGCGATACTTTTCTTGAACTCGAGCAACTTTGCAGAAGCTCCTTTGAAAGAGACTTTGAGAGTCTCGATTGCCTGGTCTAGATTCTCGTTAAATTCCGGACCCGGGTATTCCAGAAGCTTTGCTAGAACTGCCAGGGTTTCCCCTAAACTCAAGTTTAATGTGCTGGTCATGGTCCTCGCTCCGGTGTGACGCTAATTCCCAGTCCGCAAGAGCCTTTGCAAAGCTCCGGATTACAGCTTCCTGCAATCGCTTCTTCTCTTTGAATGGGCGGCAGCACGAATCTTTCGTCCACCGTCGGCAGTGCGGTCAGCGCGTAAATTTCTTCAGCCTCGGCCGGGGTTAAATCGGCCTCGCGCATTAGCTTGTTGACCGTGACGATGTCCATGTCTCCCATATCAAGGCTGCGCTTGTAGTATCTGACTGCCATCAGTTTTTTCATGACAGCTTCAATCAGCGGCGTATTGCCCGCACTGAAAAGTCTGGAGAGATATTTGATCGGCAGGCGCGACTGCTCAAGACTTGTGAAGAAACCATCAACGACGTTGCCGTAATGACCGTTGTCCATTTTGCCCATAACCGGCAGCAGTGGCGGTACATAAAAAAGCATCGGCATGGTTCTGTATTCGATATGAAGGGGCAGGGCCAGTTTCCATTTCATTACATACTTGTATACCGGTGATTTCTGAGCTGCTTCGATAAATTCGTCGCTTACACCGTTTCGTCGTGCGGCTTCTACAATTTTTGGATCATAGGGGTCGCAAAAAACACTGCGCTGTGATTCGACAAGAGCTTCGTTGGGAACGGTCATAGCTGAGGCTACGCGATCTGCGTCGTAAAGCAATACTCCAAGATATCTGATTCTGCCCACGCAGGACTGGAAGCAATTTGGAATCTGCCCGCTTTCCAGTTTGGGATAACAGAGGATGCATTTCTCAGCTTTACCGGTTTTCCAGTTGTAATAAACTTTCTTGTAAGGACAGGCGCTGACACAAGCTCGCCAGCCTTTGCAAATTTCTTGATTTACAAGCACTATGCCGTCTTCGCCACGCTTGTAGAGCGCGCCGGATGGACAGGCTGCCACGCAACTTGGATTGGCGCAGTGGTTGCACATGCGAGGCAAGTACATCATTGAAACTCTTTCAATTTCGAAAAGTTGCTCTCGTTCTTCCTGCGTTAGTTCTTCGAGATTGATATCGTTTTCTGCATAAAGCGTCGAACCGGAGAGGTCGTCATCCCAGTTCGGACCGGCCTCAATCTCCATGGGCTCGCCTGTAATTTGCGAGATTGGAATTGCAGTCGGCTGATCGTCAGATTCGGCTGCATCGAATAAATCGTTGTACTTATAAGTCCAGGGTTCGTAATAGTCGTCTAGCCCCGGTTGATTGGGATTGTAGAAAAGCTTCAATAAAGCGTCGAATTTACCCTGCGAGCGCAGCTCAAGGTGCTTCTTGCCGTCTTTGCCGCTTATTTTCCAGCCGCCCTTGAAGTGGTTTTGATCTTCCCAGAGCGTCGGGAAGCCGGTGCCCGGTTTGGTCTCGACATTGTTCCACCACATATACTCGGCGCCGGGTCGATCGGTCCAGACATTTTTACAAGAAACGCTGCAAGTGTGGCAGCCAATACACTTGTCCAGATGAAAGACCATTGATACTTGGGCTCGGATGTCCATTTTCTTCCTGCTCCTTGGTCTAATACTGAACTTTGTCCATTTTTTTCACGACCACAAAAGTGTCGCGATTCACGCCTACCGGACCCCAGTAGTTGAATGCGTAAGTGAACTGCGCATAGCCGCCGATCATAAACAAGGGTTTCAGTCTGGTTCTTGTCAGGCTGTTGTGTCCTCCCGCTCGGCGTCCTCTCTCCGGAGATTTCGGCGTGGTCGTTGTTCTCTCGGGCGAGTGATAAATCATGCTGATGCCGCGAGGAATGCGAGCACTGACGCAGGCTCTTGTGCAAACAACGCCATGATCGTTGTAGACTTCAACCCAGTCGTTGTCTTCAATACCGATCATGTCTGCGTCTTTGTCGTTCATCCAGATTGGTTCGATGCCGCGCGATAGAGTTTTCATACGTAAGGTATCGCCGAATGTGGAATGAATATGCCATTTGCCGTGTGGCGTTAAATAATTGAGTGTTATAGAGGCGCCTTCCTTCGGAGATTTTTTCAAATCCCAGGTGGCATGAACATCGGCTCGGGGCTTGAATGTCGGCAGGTTCTCGCCGTAAGCTATGTAAGCTTCGTGATCGAGATATAGCTCTTGCCTGCCGGTCAATGTTCGCCAGGGAATTAATTCTTCGACGTTTTGGCAGTAAGCTGAATAAGTGCGACCACCGGCGGTGATACCGGTCCAATAGGGG
>JAIEPM010000498.1 GCA_019748395.1 Candidatus Obscuribacterales bacterium | reverse complement strand
AAATTCGAGAAAAGCGGCGCGCAGTTTTTAGTGACCACGGAAAAAGACAGAGTCAGACTTCCGGATGAATTCATCGAAGAAGTGCCTCTGGCTGAGCTCGCTTTATCGAGTTCCTGGGGAGACAAAGCAATAGTTGATATTCCTCGCTTGCGCAGCCTGCTTAAAAGGAAGCGGCAATTGAGCGCCGCCGCTGCTCGATGAGACAGGCTCCGCCCGCAGCCTCACGCATTCTTGTTGTTCGTTATCGTTTTATAGGCGACACAATTTTAACGGTGCCGTTTTTGCGCAACTTGCGCAAAGCTTACCCTCAAGCAAGAATTGACGTGCTTGTGGGTCCTCAAAGCGGCGAGGTTCTGCAGAACTGTCCATATATCGATAATTTGATCGTTTACGACACGACTCGTTTTCACAAATACGACAGCGGAAAAGGCAAAGCGCGCTCATTTTGGTCTTATGTATTTGAACTCAGAAAGAACCATTACGACACGGCATTCTTGTTAAAGCGCTCTCTCTCCTCGGCTTTTCTGTCGCTGCTCATCGGTTGCAAAAATCGCATCGGGTATGCCAGTTCCGGCCGTTCTTTTCTGCTCACACAGGCAGTTCCCTGGAATCAAAATATACACGAAGTCGAATCCACCCTTGATATTTTGAGGGCGATAAACATTGAAATCGCCGATAGTTCAATGGAAGCCTGGATCTCAGAAAAGGAAAAGCAAGAAATTTTCGAACTTCTGCCTGAATTGAAAAGCTCAAAAACAAAGATACTTTTTCACGCTGCCGCTGCCCATCCGGACAAACTCTATCCTCTGGAAAAATGGGCCGAAGTCATGAAATTGATTGCTGCAAAAGAAGAAATCCTGCCGTTTTTCGCAGGCTCAGAGCAGGATAATAGTGTTTACGCAGAGCTTGAAAGCTTGAGCGGTATTAAAGGTGTTAACACCGCAGGAAAACTGAGTTTAAGACAAAGCATGGCGATGCTCGCCCAACTGGATCTGGCAATCTGCACCGATTCCGGTCCGGCACATCTGGCAGCTGCAGCCCAGACACCGACAATTGCTCTTTTTGGACCCACAGACCCCGAGCGCTGGCGACCCTGGGGTGAAAAACACAAGGCTCTATTTGACGAAACGCTCTCTTGCCGCCCCTGTCACTACAAAAAAACCTGTGAAAATCGCCCCTGCCTGACAGAGCTTAAAGCCGAGCGAGTTGCTCAAGAGGTCATGAAAATGCTTGGGAATAGCAGGCATAGAAAAGTAGTTTCCTGATTAGAGTGTGGAATATAGGATTCATGTCCGGGAGAAATTCTCATTGAATCCTGAAAAGCAAAAAGAAAAACAAGAGCTGGAGCTCATTTGCCCTGATTGCAGATTACCACTCTGCGCTGATAAACCACGAACGGATGTGACTCGTTACCTGGCAGAAAGCAGTCGTTGCCAGTGTCGTCGTTATAGCAGCAGTTCGGAAGAAGAGGGCATAAAGGCCGGCTCCGATAAAAACAAGCCGCTCAGAATCGAAGTAAAAGTTGCTTTCTCACTTGAGGAAGCGGCCGATATTATCGGCGAGCGCTTTGAACTTATTTCTTTTCTTGGACAGGGAGGTATGGGTTCGGTTTACAAAGTCAAAGATCGGGCAAGCAATAAAATTTTTGCAGTCAAACTGCTCAATCCGCAGCTTGTAGATGACGAATTATCAGTCAAAAGATTCGAACATGAAGCCAAAGCCGCGATGAGACTGACTCACCCACATCTTGCAGCAGTTTACGAATTCGGAATCGGCAAAAACGGCAGTCCGTTTTTGTTGATGGATTATCTTGAAGGAAAGAGTCTTGAGCAGGTCTTGCAGGAAGAAAAATCTCTGGACTACAAAAGAGCACTCGACATATTCATTCAAATTACTGAAGCCATGTCCTATGCTCATTTGAAAGGCGTGATTCACAGAGACATCAAGCCTCACAACATCATGATTACAAAGCCGGGCAACGGCATTGAATTTGCCAAGCTTTTTGATTTCGGTATTGCAAAAGTCATGCCAAATCGAGCCATCGACTTCACTCAAGACATGGAGCAAACAGGCGAGCTTTTCGGCAGCCCGCTCTACATGGCTCCGGAGCAGTGCAAGGGACTTGCAGTGGACGAGCGCACGGACATCTATGCTTTTGCCTGTGTCATGTACAAAACTCTCAGCGGCAAACATCCCTTTGACGGCAAGAATTTTGTAGATACGGTCGTAAAAATCATCACTCAAGAAGCTGTTCCGCTCAGAAAGGCAGGAACGGATACAAATGCACCGGCCGACCTTGAGGAAGTGATAGCTCGCTGTCTCAGTAAGGAAGCGGATGAACGTTATAAAAACGCGGAGCTTTTGCAAGCAGATCTCGAAAGGATTAGAGATGGAAAAGCCATTACCGCTTTCAAGCGAAAAACCCCAAAGTCAAAAAGCAGGCAGCCCAGCACCCGAAGAGCCTTTGCCGAAGCGATTGGAATCGCAGGTCTAGTTCTTGCAGTACTGGCCACAATGAATTTTTTCCGTTCGAGTTTTCAAACAAACACAAATCCACCGTCAATCGTGAACATGGACCCTTATAAAGACGCTGAGCGTCTCGACCAGCTGTCCTATACCTATTTTACTTCCGGCAAATATGAGCAAGCAATTCCACTTCTGGAATTCGGAATCAAAACCTATAAAGAGAACGGCAGAAAGGCTGTCGGCGTAGGCAGAGAAGACAATTATTTAGCCGAAAACTATGCACATCTAGGCAAATGTTATTTGATGCTCAAGCAATATGATAAAGCCGTACCTAATTTTAGAGAGTCTCTGAGAATGTTCAGGCAGTGGGGAAACTACAGCGGCGGCATGATGAGCGAAGCAGTGAATGACTATGCGGCGGTTTTGCGCGGGCTCGGTAAAAACGAGGAAGCTGACGATATGCTCAAAGAATTCGCCAAACTCAACAACCTCCGCACAATTCCATAGCTGTTCAGCTCAGATTTCGCGACGGCCTTCCATGGCTTTTGAGAGCGTCACATCATCTGCATATTCAAGGTCGGAACCCATCGGCAAACCAAATGCGATGCGGCTGAGTTTAACACCGCTTGGCTTAATCAACTGACTCAAATAAAGCACGGTAGCGTCGCCTTCAACCGTAGGATTAATTGCCAGAATGACCTCCGTCACTGGCCCGTTTTGCAAACGCTGGATAAGCTCCCTGATACTTAATTGCTCCGGTCCTCGCCCTTCCATGGGCGAGATAAGACCTCTAAGAACGTGATAAGAGCCTCTAAAATCTCGGCTTCGCTCAAGCGCAATTACATCGCGAGCATCTGCAACAACGCAAATTACACGCTTATCCCGTCTCTCATCAGCGCACAATTCGCAAGGGTCCTGTGCGCTCAGGTGAAAACAGATGCTGCAATGCTTTACTTTTTCACGCGCCTCAAGAATGGCTTTCGCCAGTTCCTGGACATCCTCAAGGGGCTGATCCAGAACGAAAAAAGCCATTCGTTGCGCAGACTTAGGCCCGACTCCCGGGAATTTCTGGAATTCCTCAATCAGTTTGGCAAGCGGTCGCGTGAAAAACATCGGATAAGCGGGCTCTAGAGCCCGAGTCCGGGCGGCAGGTTCATTCCGGCCGTGAGAGCGCCTGCTCTTTGCTGCATCAAAGCTTGAGCTTTGCTGGAAGCATCTTTGACAGCGGCAAGAACAAGGTCTTCCAGAGTTTCTACATCATCGGGATCGACGGCTTCTTTTTTGATCTTCACCGACTTGAATTCGGAATTGCCATTGCAGATGATCGTAACTGCGCCACCACCAGCGGTGCCTTCTACCATGATCGCCGCCAGCTCTGTTTGCATTTTTGCCATATCTGTTTGCATTTTGGCTAGCGAGTTCTGCGCATCGCGCATCATTTTTGCCCAATCTTGACTCATCGTTATCTCCTCCAGAGGAGATAAATTATCCCACATGAGCCGCTCAAGGACGCTTGCAACGAGCCCAGAATCTATCCCTTAAAGTTTTGTAAGCCCGCGGCTTTTGTCTTTCATTTTGTTAAAGACATATATATGTCGGACATCAGGGGCGTTTATACTTGAGTATGTTGCCAGAGCGCGTCAACAGGTGAGGACTATGCAAGATTACGAAACAAGCCAGGACAGCTCCCATCCGTTGGAAGATGAAAGCTCCCAAAATCGGACTGGAGACCTGATCAAAGCACTTCTAAAGAGATTAGTGGTATTCGTTTGCTTCGGACCTGGGGTCTTGGGGGTTATGTGGATTATTGGTCGCCTATTCAAGCGCTAAAGCCGGAAGACGCCCTTGCAGCTCTTTCCAAGCGCAATCCGAGTTTCTTCAAGCTCTACGAAGGCATTGAAGATGAGTTCGGCTTCAATCTTGAAACTTTTGCTCGCTGGGAGCGCTATTTCCGCTTCCTCAATGAAGAGTATTTCAGAATCAAAATAAAAGGTCTAGAAAACATCCCCAGCGAGGGCGCCGCGATTCTATGCGGCAACCATTCCGGTCTTCTGCCGATGGACGGTGGTTTGCTCACATCAGCCATGTGCTGCTCTCACCCGAATCCGCGCAGGGTCCGATTCTTAGCCACCGACTGGTTCTTTGCCACTCCAGGTTTAAGAGAATGGGCAATGGAAACAGGGCAGGTCCGCGCCAGCAAAGAAAATGCCATAAAGCTCCTGGATCAAAATGAGTTGGTGGGCATCTATCCGGAAGGCTTGCGCGGTGTCGGCAAGACTTTTCGTGAACGTTACCGTATACATGATTTCCATCCGGGCTTCGTTCAGCTGGCAATTCAAACCCAGACTCCACTTGTACCGATCGCCACCGTTGGCGGTGACGAGATTTATCCTAATTTCGTCAACGTAAAAAGCATGGCCCGACTTTTGAAAATGCCGTTTTTCCCATTAACCACAAACTTTCCATGGCTGCCTTTTCCGCTAATGTTTGTGCCGATGCCGGTGCGCTGGTTGATGAAAATTCATCCGCCAATCAAGCTGGATTATCCGCCGGAAAAAGCCAACGACCGTAAGCTGACCCTAAAAATCGCACGAGAAATTCAATATCAAATTCAGCGGGATTTGAATGAATTACTGCGCGAGCGCAAATCCGCATTTTCCGGATGGGATGGTGATTAAGTGAGTTTCTCAGAATCGTACAAGTCATACATAAAAGCGGCTCGCAAAGCCACGCAATTCGGCTCCAACCTGAAAACAATGGCGCAACTTGAACCCTTCCTGGGCTGGCTCTTCAAGCACTGGTGGCATGTGGACATGCAGGGTATAGAACGCCTGCCTCATGAAGGTCCGGCGCTGATCATCGGCAATACGGCCGGGATCATTCCCTGGCCGGGTCTCATGCTTGCCTATGCCTTGATGTGCCAAAAAACATTCCCTCGCCGGGTTAATATTCTCTGCGAACTGGGCTGGATCGAAGACGAACGGATTCACCACCTGGCCAGAGAACTGGGATTCGTTCCCTGGTCTGCGGATAATGCCAAAAAACTTTTCGCTCAAGGCGAACTGGTAGCTGTTTTCCCGGAGGGCATTCAAGGCGCGGTCAAGCCTTTTGCCGAACGCTACAGACTGCGCGAATTCGACTGGACTCGCATTTTGCCTGCACTTGAAGAAAACGTCAAAATATTCCCGATGGCTACTTTGGGCTGTGATGAATCCTTCCCGATTATCGCGAATTTAGAAGGTCTGGCCAGGGTTCTGGAAATTCCTGCATTCCCTGTCACACCTTTCATGCCCTTGCTGCCGTTCCCGTTCAACATGGCGTCATTGCCCGGACACTGGAAGATGCGTATTCAGAGACCTCTTGAATATCAGAAAGTCGAAACGAGAAACGAGCGTTATGAAACCGCTTTATCTTTGTCCAAAGAACTTGAGGGCGAAGTTCAGGCAGAATTGAATCGATTGCTGCGTATGCGCATCAAAGCCCTCTAGAGCTCCTGCGCAATTCAGGATTAACCAATCAGACCAAAAGTTCAGGACTTAAATGAGCGAAAACTACGACTATTCCGCGGCATTCAGCTCAGCCTGGACTTTCAGCCGCTCGCTCACCAACGACTTGCTGGCTGAAATGAACGAGTCTGAACTCTTGTTTTTGCCCGGTCCTCAACTGGGAGCTTTCTGGAAACAATTCAGGCATGTGGGTCGGGTGCAGGAATGTTACATGGAAGCACTGAACACCGGAAAAATAGACTTTTCACCGGAAGGCAAAAGCTATGACCAGGGTCCGTCGAAAAAATGGCTGCAAGCGTATTTGAAAGGTCTCGATCAATCACTTTTTGAAAATATCAAAGAAATCGACTGGCTGGCCGAAACCGACTGGTACGGTGAAAAAGTAAATGTATTTGAACATCTGATGCGGATGGTGGCCCACGAAACTCTACATCACGGGCAGTGGATCGTTTACCTTAGGCTCATGAACAAAGCATTCCCGGACTCATGGGGGTCCTGGGGGCTA
>JAIEPM010000605.1 GCA_019748395.1 Candidatus Obscuribacterales bacterium | reverse complement strand
TACCTTTTTGGAATAAGCACTCAAAAGGATACGCCACCTCTTTCAAATCTGTAGAACACTAGATTCAGTTATAACTCCATGCAGAACACGCCTTAGACTGCCATTTGGGAAGTGACGGAGTCTTGCGATTTTCCAAGGGCTGGAATATACCAATTGTCGACACATTGCAACTCTCCTTTGAAAGGATCGCAAAAATAAATGGCTGCCAAATCACCCCCGGGCTCACGATGGAGCAAGCTCGTCTGATGACACCCGGAATCAAAGAAGCAATTAAAACCTGGAAAGTATTCGAGGCAACGGAAACGTCGAGCAAGGGGAACGGGATAGCCTTCAATGACCTGGTACGAGTCGCTACAGCGAAAGGTGTTGAAGATAAAATTGCCAAGATTGCCGAGATAGCTCAGCATACAACTGAATTTCAATTAGATAAACAGTTAGATTCGATGCTCTCAGTTTACGTTCTTTGCAAAGACCTTGAAAAATTGAAGAACTGCAAAGGTGATGAAGGGAGGAAGCGTTTGTCTATCTTGCGCAGTGCATTACCGGCATTGGAGTTGCCGGAGCAAATACCGAACGAGAATCTCGAAAACTGGCTTCAGTTTCTGCGAGGAAACTGGCTTGAGTTTTTAGTGGCTCATTGTATCTCTAATGCGATTGCTACGGACGAGGCAAAAGATACGACCATCGGAGTCAGAAGTAAAAATCTGGACAATGGCAGAGAATTCGAAGTTGATGTAGTACATATGTTCAGAGGGCACGGCTATGTGCTTTCATGTACTACTGACCCAAGCTTTGCTAAGCACAAATTATTCGAAATATCCGCTAGAAGCAAGCATTTGTTTGGCAGATATGCACGGGCGGCTCTGGTGGTTCCAGCTGCGAGCGCTGTAATAGAGAATCTCAAGAAAGATCTGAACAAGGACTGGATTGGAACTCAGCAGCAGCCCTCTGTCTTTGGAAAGGAAGATATTGCCGAATGGATGAACGGTAATTTCCAATCACTCCAAGAGTGGCTAACAGCAACTTAGAGGGAGAAAACTGGCTCGTGCAGTCAAGCGATCCAGTTTGAATTATCTTCAGTAATTCGTGGTATATGTCAGTTGTTATCACCAGCCTAAACCCACTGCCTTGAGCCTTTCAGAAGATTCCTACCAATTTGTCAATTTGCTCTTGCAATTTATGAGCAATGCAAACAAGCCTCTGGCGTCCGTACTCTGGAGAAATTTCTCCGTTGGCGACAGTTTTCCGCAAATCGCGAAGGAGATAGAAGCAGAACTTCTGCTTCTATTTATTATCATAAAGCGATATCGAGGAGTTTTGAACGAAGAGCAACTAGCATTTGCAAATATTCTACTTCAAAAATGCTGCAATCCTGGACGCACATTGAGCATTACAGAGCTAGATAATATGCTGTCGGATGTAATGCATAGAACATCGCCAGAAGCTTACCCGGCGAGAATAATAGTAGCTCTGAAGTTCTATGATGTAGAACACAACACCGATTTTGCCGATCAGTGGAAGAAGCTCATTATTGCGATTTCAGTCGCCATGCTCGGCAGTAATCATAAAAGTCAAAAGTTTCTCTCACTTTGGAGTGAGATTTCTGGAAAACCACTACCTCAATATTCAGTTCCACTTGCCAGAAACAGACGAATACTTAGGCAGATCGAGCGAATGATAAACACTGCCGTGGAAAAATCCTCATTCGAGCGAGAATCGTACCATGCCTCAGATGTCGCCGAGTCAGAATTGGGACAAGCCCTTTCGGAGCTCAATGCAATGATCGGCCTCAAAACGCTTAAAGAGCAAATAAGTGAACTGATCGCATTGGTCCGAAATCAAAGGCTTCGAGAAGCTAAACATCTTCATAATGCACCAATGAGCTACCACATGGTTTTTGCAGGAAATCCGGGAACAGGCAAGACTCAGGTGGCAAGAATAACCGCAAAAATATTCAAGGCTATTGGCATACTAAAATCCGGACACCTTATTGAAGTAGATCGTTCCAAGCTCATTGCAGAGTATGTTGGCCAAACAGCTATCAAAACCACAAAAGTTGTAGAAGAAGCACTCGGTGGAGTACTGTTTATCGATGAAGCATACTCGCTTATGAATGAGCTTAATGATCCATTCGGACAGGAATGCATAGACACCCTAGTCAAACTTATGGAAGACCACCGAGACAATCTGATTGTAATAGCGGCTGGTTACACAACCAAGATGAGCCAGTTTATAAATGCAAATCCGGGTCTGCAATCGCGTTTCCCACTGCAATTCATTTTTGATGACTATTCGGAAGATGAATTAATAGCTATTTTCAAGAAACTCGCTCAGGATGGAGAGTATGAATTATCCAAAGACTTGGAAGACTATCTACCGACGCTATTTTGCCGTCTTTTGCAGCAAAAAACATCCAACTTCGCAAACGCAAGAGAGTGCCGCAATTTACTTGAGAAAGCAAAACGAAAACAGGCTATAAGACTAAGCAAATTGATTAATCCAAACAGAAAGTCCCTTCGTTATCTAAAGTTGGAAGACGTAGAAGAATCTGACGATGAACAAGACCAGAAGCGTTCGTTGCAAGAGATAAGAGCCGATCTCAATAAACTAGTTGGATTGAAGTCAATAAAAGAGGCAGTAGACTTCTTGATAAACAACATCCAAGCGCAAAATATGAGAGCTTCGCAGAACCTGCCGAGACTCTCAGTTAACAACCACTTGGTTTTTGCTGGAAATCCCGGTACAGGGAAGACAACCGTCGCACGCCTTCTCGGCTCTCTCTACAAAGAGCTTGGAATACTCTCTAAAGGTCATTTCGTTGAAGTAGATCGCTCCAGTCTCATTGGTGTTTACATGGGGCAAACTGCAGCTACAACAAAGAGACAAGTGGAATCGGCACTGGGTGGCGTTCTCTTTATTGATGAGGTCTATGCGCTCGTGGAGGGTGAGCAAGATGAATATGGATTAGAATGCATCAACACATTGGTCAAGCTGATCGAAGATTACCGAGAGCAAATGGTGGTTATTATCGCCGGTTATTCCAGCAAAATGAACCTTTTCATAAATAGTAACCCTGGGCTAAAATCAAGGTTTCAGAAGACATTCTTCTTTGAAGATTACGAGCCACAAGAACTTTTCGATATTTTTCAGCTTTTTTGCAATGACAAATCCTTCATCCTGTCCACTTCTGCAAGCCGCTTATTGAAGGAGGAGTTATCGGAAATCTTTAGAAAGAGAAATGAGCAGTTCGGTAATGCTCGTGTAGTTCGTAACCTGTTTAATGCCGTAGTTGAGATGCAGTCCTCAAGGGTCATAAAGCTAACGAATCCAAGCAGGGTTGAATTGATGACATTGGACGAGCCAGATGTTTTTGCGGCGCTTAACCAGAAAAACCGGATGCCGGAGTGACATGAAAAAAACAGCAATCGAAGAATTTGAGCGCATCGCAGAATCGGGACAAGTAAAGTTCGTTGATGGTGTTCTCGTAGATGCACACGACGCTAAAAGAGTAGTCCAGCTTTGGCAAACCATTAGCGATCATCTGCGAAAAGATTTGTTGTCTCTCTCTTTGATTGACATTTGTGATCTAGCCTGGGAAATATTTCCAGAATCAGAGGTCCAATATGAAAGCAACCTTCTCAGTGATGAGGAAAGTCCAATTCCTAACAATTTGGCTCTATCAATAGATCCGGAGCTTGCTCCATCACCAAAACGTGGAATTGCTAACCACTCATGGTTGCTCGCAGCGATTGCCTTGATATTGTTCTTAGCCGGAGCAACAGTTGTAAATTTCCTAAGTCATTCTGACTCTAAACACAATGCGCCTGCCGACTTAGAGGCACAAGAAAGCTCTCCGCATCTTGCTGAAAACCCTCCAAACAGAGGTAGGGATAAAACCTTTCACAAGTCAGCGATATCAAACACAAAATATGAACTCGATAACTTTGCGGTCGATTTGGCTCCAGGACTTGAACAAGCTATCGATAATGTGATTCAGTCTGAATCACATTCAAGCGATGAACGAATTCACCCTGAACTAAACGATCTCCTTGAGAAAATGAACTCTGCTTCAGAGCAAACGACAAAACCCATTGCCCAGTTCATCAACAAAGAAGGATTGCGAGCATTAAAATTAAAGCATTACGCTGAGGCTTCCCATTCATTTGCCCGAGCAGTACAGGAAGCACCCTCCGATCCAAAATTGCTTAGCAATCTTGGATATGCGCAAACATTTGCAGGTCATTTTGACAGCGCAAAGAAAAATCTGTACCTGTCGATTTTTTTGAATCCAGCACGCCCGGTAGCTTGGGGAGACCTTGGACTTCTTTTTGCCAAAACGGGAGAAATGGACAAAGCTGTTGCATGCTTAGTACTGGGATTCAAGGTTTCAAAGGGAGAAACAATCAGCTTCCTCAACTCACTGGCAGATGATGAGGATCCTGCAGTGCGGCAAGCGGGAGAATTAGCGCTAAGAAAGGTCACTGGTTTTCATCAAAGCCAAACCAATAGCGACTAGAAACTGACCCTTGACGAACGTCGTCTCCTTCAGCAGTAATATTCTTAAGACTGTGGGCAAAATTCTGCGCGACCTGATTATCTGTCAAGTTGAGGAGATCATTGATCTGGACCGAGGCAGCTTCTGAGAACTCAGTTAGCCTTCAATCAGCATGATAAAATTGACTTGTGTTAACTGTCGGAAATTTATGGATAGCTTTGAAGACTGCGGCTTTGTTCGAATAAAATCACTAGTTAGTGACGACGAAATTGAGCTGCTAAAACAAGCCATAGCCGAGCACCATTCGTTGCCCACAACCCCAGGTGTAAGGCATTTGCTGCGCAGAAGCCCAATAGTCCGACGCCTGGCAAAGTCCCCCGCAGTTCTCGGAATTGCTGCGAAATACTTGGGCGCAAGTGCCGTCCCTGTAAAAGCTATTTACTTTGACAAAACTGCCGCAGCCAACTGGTACGTGACCTGGCACCAAGACCTGACAATTGCAGTAAAAGAGAAAATAGAAGTTGCAGGATATGGACCATGGTCAATGAAAGACGATATCCCTCACGTTCAGCCGCCGACTTCCGTGCTTGAGAACATGCTCGCTATCAGGATCCACTTGGATGATTGTTCTGCAGAAAATGGAGCAATCAATTTCATTGCGGGCTCCCATAGCTACGGCAAGTTAAATGCCCAGGAAATTTGCGAGTGGAGAGAGAAACACGCTTCAATTTGCTGCCCTGCCGAGCGCGGAGATGCTATCGTGATGCGCCCGCTAATCCTCCACAGTTCCAGCAAGTCACTAAATCCGGAGCATCGACGCGTGCTACACATTGAATATGCATGCGTTGAACTTGCTGGCGGATTGAAATGGAATGAAGCCAGTGGACTCGATAGTGTTGAATTGGTGATGGCCATCGAAGAAGAATTCGGACTTGAAATTCCCGATAGTCACGCGGAGAGGATATTTACTGTGGGCGATGCCTTCGACTATTTGCGAATGCGGTTGGATAGCACGCCCGCAAAAGAGTGTTTGAGTCAGAAGGTCTTTTATAAACTTAGAAAAGCTCTGATTAGCAACTTTGAAGTTAAACGCCGAACAATAACGCCAAATACGAAGTTGAATGAGATTCTTTCCGTTCAGGAATTGGAAGACGGCTGGCCGTTTCTGCCGTTATTCACTGAACTTAAAACTCCAGATTTCAAACGATCGCAGCAGATTTTAGGCTTTAAGCTTGAGGACAAGATGCTAACAGTGAGTGAATTGGTGTCAGCTTTGATCGCTCTGAATTCTGAAGCGTTTGCGAAAGAGCGTGATTCAGATCAGGAAATTTGGCGGCGACTGGTCGATGTGGTCGTGCGACAGGCAAGTGTTAATCGTGATGAGGTTGTGCCATCTGCGTCATTTAGCCGCGATTTGGGCATTTGCTAATCCTTGACGAAGTTAAAGCATAACACTGCCCGCGCGAATACATGACAGTACCCTGTTACGCCAACGACATCCCTGCTGACTCTTTCCTGAAAGAGTTATTTGAAAAGATAACTCCATTCGTAGATCGAGACGTCAACCTGTTTTTCGAAAAGAAGCAGGTTGACCGGAAAGGCACAGAGCCTTCGCAAGCGAGCCTGTAATGTTCTACGTGGAACATCCTTGGGCAAAGCCTCCGCAATGAATTGGCGCGAAACACCGCCTGGATGGGCTTTCAACACATCCTCAATAGCCTTGAGTTCATCCTCTGGCGATGGTTTCGGCATCCTGAAACCCTTTGCGCGCAATTATTCGGTTTTGCGCGCGGTTATCATATTTGCGCGCAGTTATTTGCCATTAGAATCTATTTTCGCGCAGTTATTGTCCCTTTCGCGCAGTTAATTCAATTTGCGCGCAATTATTAGCGTTTGCGCGCAAAACCGCCGACTATAAAGGACTGGGACCTGGATGGCATGCAAGCAGCGGTG
>JAIEPM010000139.1 GCA_019748395.1 Candidatus Obscuribacterales bacterium | reverse complement strand
CAACAATATGGAAGTCAGGCGTCAAAACCAGGTAAAGCTGCGGTACTGCTTCAAAGAGCTGTTTGAAATCTGGCTCTATACTGGACTTTGGCATTGGGAACTTGTCGCTATGAATTAGCTCAATGATAGACTCTTTGTGTCATGCTGGCAAGCTCGTTGGAAATCTTCTTTTGGTCTAATACTTATTCGTTTCACTATTGATGCGATCCAACTCGCCTACCATTCGAGAACGCGATTGCGACATGGCGTTCAAGAGTGTGCCGCTCGAGTAACCAAAGAAAAAGGCTATCAAGATTGTTGTTAAGGCAATCAAACAAGCATATTCGACTATGCCCTGTCCGTGCTCTCTGTCACGTTTCCTCCAGAGCCTGGAGAATTTTTGGAAGAAGGCTTCTAGTTTACGCTTATTCGGCTCTAGTGTAATCAACATGGTTCTTCACCTGATCTTTTGCCTGTCCATTTACAATTATGACCATACTTAAGAAGTTCTGAATCGCTCTTGCGATGGAGACTGAAGTGCATAGGCTCAGCCCTTTGATTGAGCTGGTCCGTGCATGATCCCGGCTAAGCTGCGGAATCTTCTTCTTTCTTGAGCAAATAATCGGCAGGATATAGGGTCAGGGTTGAGCAGTTGTTGATTCGAGCTGAAGGTAGCCATTTTTTTTCTCTTCCAGCCGGAATGAATTCACAGGACCGAGATTCCCGAATTTGAGCATGTTTGCAATAACCCAGAATGGCAATTCATGACCTGTTCCGGCTGCTGTTATGTCTATGACTTGTTTGGCTTCCAGCTTCGCTAGATCGCTCAGCAAAGTTCCGGGAGCGCCAAGTCTGCTGAAGCCGCCGTGTGCAATTGAGGATGCATGCAAACGATCGTCATCATGTGAAACAAAGAACAAGCATTTTTGTCCATTTGCACTGAATTCTTGAGCGTGATTCAAAAATGAGCGAGCGTCCACATCTGCGTTGGACATGATCAGAGTGTTATATCTCGGCAGGCTGTGTCCGTGGCTTGAAACGGCGAATCTTCTCACCATCGCTTGATCCAAAAACTGTCCACCCATGCTGTGTCCGAGCAATATCAGCTCTTCCGGGCGACCAAAGCTATCTATGCGATCTAAGAAGCGATAGAATGAATCAAGTGTTTGATGCACACGAGTTTCATTTTCCAGATAGCGTTTGAATCCTTTGGGAGAAACCCAATCGAAAAGAAGAACCGGCATTTGTGTATGAACTGCCAGCTTGGCTGCGCGTGCTATTGAAGTATCAAAAGTTGCACAGCATCCGTGCAAGAAAAGAATTGACCGGCTGCTTTTACTTGCACTTTTGTATTTGGCAAACTCCTGCACCACTTCTTGAACGGGCACTACACGATCCGGAATCTTCAGCTTTTCCGGCTTGACTGTCGGCAACTCGGCTTTTTCAGCCGGTGCTGTTTGCAGTCTTTTCCAAGCCATACGGTCAACTGTTTCTTGCTCCAGAGGCGTTAAAAGCGGCACCGGCACGGCCACACTTTTTACTCCGAAAGTCAGTTCTTGACCGTTGGAGTCCTCATTAAAATCTACAGCTGCAGTTGTTTGATCAGGAAGGCGGTTTGTGGCGAAGAATACAGGTACGATTATCCATTCGCTCACGCCTGTGATATCGTCCTTTGCAGGTTTCATCTGGAATGCGCAAGAGCTGAGCGCCATTACTGCAAGCAGTAATACTGCAGTAGAGTATCTGAGATCGTTGATTTTGGTTTTTATCTTGGCAATTCTGCAAAACATCGTACTTCTGTCGGCTCGGTCGTTGATAAATGGACACGGCCTGCAAGTTTATCTCATTGAGCTCGCTTCTTGCTGCTTGTATTCCCCTTTTCTGAGGCTTGCTTTTGCTGCTAAACTGGACTTATTTGAAAAAAGGTCGGCGCAATCTTGGAATCAAAGCAAATCTCTGTTGTGCAGCGAATTGTTCTGAACAAAGTCGAACTGGAGTCAGCTCGATTAGATGAACTGGAAGCGGCAAATCGAGTGCGTGATGTACTCAAAGAGCGGTATTTAGAATCGCTTTCCGGTGCCTTTCCTGAAGCTGAGGAAATAAAGATCCTTTTGACGGTTCGTTTGATAAGCGAGATAACCCGCAGCAAAAAAGCGCTAATAAATGTTTATGGCGGTCTGCCGGTTGATGAACTAAAAGTATCGGAAGTGCTGGATTATACATTCAGGAAGTTTGAAAGCTCTGAACTTGACGAACTCCTGAGCTGATCATTCCATGCCGCTTCCGCCCTGACCACGTCTGGGATCAAGACCGTTTTTGTTGACGAATTGTTTTTCCCACTCCTCGGCATAAGCAGCAAAAGTGCCTTTTTCTTTAAGTTGCCGCATTGCTTTCAATTGCCCTTCGGAGGCATTGATGTCACCCTGGTTGATGCCCATAGCAGCACGGGCGAGTTTCCATGCGACTTGAGCAGGCCATGACGAATGCATATCGCCCTCAGTCCGATCTTCCTGTTCGAAGATAGCTTTGCTTGCATCTTCCGGACTCAATTTTAAGAGTCGATTGTGGTATTTATCGTCGATGCCTGCAATCGCATGCCAGGGATCGCTCTGTCCACTCCAGGAGTCTACCATTTCAGGTTTTTCATTCCAGTTCTCCACTGGAATCGGTTTCTCTCGCATAGTGGTTTGAATTTTTGAGTAGAGCAAGCATTTTTCAGTTTCAGTCAGATCCTGTCGCTGAGCGATTTCCTTTTGCAAATCGGCAAATTTTTGGAAATCGAGATGCTCATATTCTCCAGCTGCTTTTGCCCCTGCGAATTTGTTTAGGAGCAAATTTGATTCATCATCAAGCTGTTTTTGTCTCCATTCGGGAACCTGGCTGAAGTCCGGAGGCATTTCTTTGATCGGCTCATTGACGAATTTGTGAGCTTCGCCTGCTTCGTCGTATGCAACTACAAAATCATCTCCGGATGCGTATTTTTCTCTCAGAACCCGACCGTCGTCAGCGCTTTCTGTTGAAATGGGTTTTTCTGCTTGCCATTTATCAAAATCTTCAAGCTTGATTTTTGGCAGTCCCATAGAGCTCGGCGTGTTTCCCAGCTTGCGAGCTTCCGTATTCTGAGCCATACGACTTTTCAAGTCCTCTGGACGCTCCTGGTTGCAGCTTGCGATCTCATTGGAACTGCTTTCTGTAGAACTTTTCTCCGAACACTCGAGCTTTTCGTCCATAGCAAGTCCTTTCTTGAATCAGCGGGTTAAGCTTTAACGCGGAAGCTGCCGAAATTAGGATGCTTTTTACTCGGACCTGATGCAGTCGGGGGCTTATTGCTTCGCGCCTCGTAGACAAGAGCCGTTTCAGCTTTGGTAACTGGAAATTTCGGGTAACTTGAATTTCAGTCTCATGGGTTATTTAATATAGACTCGCTTGGAATTGAGCCAAGCTGCTAGGGGTTAAAGGGACGCATGGCAAAAATCCTGCTTGCAGATAACGATCAGTCCGTACTTGTGGGAGCTCGTGAAGCTCTGGAAAGTACTTCGCATACCGTAGAATCAGTTAATTCCGGTCGAGAAGCTCTCAATCGACTGCGTCTTAACAAGTATGATTTAGCCGTTTTGGATTGGAGTTTGCCTCTTGTAACAGGCGTTGATATTTGCAGAAAATATCGGGCTAACGGCGGGAAAATGCCCATTTTAGTCTTGACTGATCATTCTCAAGAAGGCAGTCAAACGGAAGGGCTTGATGCCGGAGCTGATGATTTTTTGTCGAAACCATTTTCAATGAACGAATTTCTTGAACGGGTTGCTGCTTTGCTGCTGCGAGAAGGATCTTTTGTTGATAATGTTTTGAAAGTTCAAGATCTGATCATGGACACGACTAGATCTACTGTTTCACGCGCAGGTAAGGAAATTCCTCTTCTTCCTAAGGAGTATGCGCTCCTTGAATTTTTCATGCGAAACAAGAATACGGTTTTCGATATAAAAACACTTTTGATCCGTGTCTGGACAAATGAGCCTGAGACTTCGGAAGATACTGTGCGGCAATGTTTGATGCGTTTGCGCAAAAAACTGGATGCACAAGCCCAAGAGTCCTTTATCAAAACTGTTAAAGGCCTTGGATTTATTATGGAAGAGCGGCGCTAGTCGTTTTTATTTCAAGTATTCAAAAGCTTCATTGAGTTTCTTTTGAATTGCCGGATTGGAGGCTTCACTCATTCTTGAAACAGCCTCGAAAAGGCAGCGCAGAGCGCTTTCTGTTTTTGAAAGACGCTTTGAAATTTCATTGTCGGTTTTGTTCAATTGTTCGATATGGTATTTGGCGTCAAATTCCTCTGACATGAGACCTCCGGTGACTGTTGAAAAATGTACTTGGAAAAGTATAGCTTCTTGTAATCGCCGGACCTTCAATTGTCAGCACAAAGTCCGCGGCTCAGAATTTTTTTTGACCTTCGTATAAAACGGCTACAGAACGCGGTGAGACTTTATAGAATGAATTTTTCAATAAGGGAGCATTAGTGCCTGCTGCTCTCGTTTTTTGGGATGTATCGAAAATTAGATTCCAGTGATTACTTAGTTCAGGCTTTGGAATCTCAAAATCAATTGTGTCCCAGTAAGCATTCGCAATAACATGCAAGCGCTCGCCGGCGGCTTTGTCCGTAATCGTGAAAGCAAGGCTATGAGAATTCTCGCTCCAGTCCGCTTGCTCTAATTTTACGCCGTGCCAGGCTATATTTGCTTGTTCTGTGAGGGGATAGTCAGCCAGAATTTTTTGCTGTCTGAAAATATCCAGAGACTGTGTAAATGCGATCATTTGTTTTACGAATGAAAACAAGTCTTCATAGTCTTTGAGAAGGTCCCAGTTGAACCAGGTAATTTCATTGTTGTGGCAATAAGCGTTGTTATTGCCTTTTTGAGTCCGCCCGCATTCATCCCCCATGAGAATCATTGGTGTGCCCTGAGATAAGAAGAGCAAAGCGATCAGGTTCTTCATTCTTCGCAGTCTAAGTTCTTTAATAGCCGGATCATCCGTTTCACCTTCAACGCCGCTGTTCCAGCTGTAATTGCTATTGTTTCCATCTGCGTTGTTTTCGCCGTTGGCCTGGTTATGTTTTCTGTCGTAGGAAACGAGATCTCTGAGCGTGAATCCATCGTGGCAAGTAACGAAGTTTATGCTGCGGTTTGAGTCACGGTCGGCTTTGTGATAAATGTCGCTGCTGCCGGAGATGCGCGTAGCAAGCGCTGATACCGTATTGTTGTCGCCGCGGGAAAAGCGTCTCAAATCATCTCTGAATGGACCATTCCATTCGGCATACCACTGGCTTACATTTATGAACCAGCCTACTTTGTAGAGCCCGGCTGCATCCCAGGCTTCCGCGATCAGTTTGGTTCCGGCAAGAATCGGATCCGATTCGATTGCCCATAGTATCGGCGGAAATGGCATTGGATTCCCAAAATAATCACGGGCAAGTGCGGCTGCCAGATCAAAACGAAACCCGTCCACGTGCATTTCTTTGACCCAGTAGCGAAGGCTTTCTATAATAAGCCTTCCGACAACCGGATGATTGGCATCGAATGTATTGCCGCAGCCTGTGTAATTTCCATATTTAGACTGATCGTCTTTGTCAAGCAAATAGTAAATTTCATTGTCCAGTCCCCGAAATGATAAGGTTGGTCCATCTTCATTGCCTTCGGCCGTATGGTTAAAAACAACATCCAGTATGACTTCGATACCGGCTTTATGAAGTGCTTTCACCATATCGCGAAATTCTTTAATTCCGGCTGCTGCGTCACCGTTTACGCAATAATTGTGGTGTAAAGCGAAAAAGCCGATTGTGCTGTAACCCCAATAATTTGATAAGCCAGGAGCAGCGTCATTGGAATCGAATTCATGTATCGGCATTAACTCGACTGCCGTAATTCCGAGTTCTTTTAGATGAGGGATCTTTTCAACAATGCCTGCAAAAGTTCCACGTTTTTCTTTGGCAACTCCGGAACTGGGGCTGCGAGTAAAACCACCCACATGCATTTCATAAATCACACTTTCTGCAAAAGGCGTGCGCAAGGGAGCGTCGCCTTCCCAGTCGTATTCACAGTGGTCGAGCACTACACTTTTGAGTGAAGAGTCCGAATTATCACCGGGAGCAGCGGCGCGTTTGCGATCATATCTATCCCAGCCTGATATTGCTCTTGCATAAGGATCGAGCAAGACTTTTTCGGGATCATACCGTCTGCCCTGAGAAGGATCCATTTGACCATGAGCGCGGAAGCCGTAGCATTGACCTTCTTTTAAACCGGGAACAAAGGCGTGCCAGTAGGAATATGTCCTGTTTTTCGACTCGTCAAGTGGAATGATGCGAATCGGCTCGGTAGTCGAAGAGGGAAATAGCACCAGATCCATTCCGCTTGAATGTTTGGAAAAAACCGAGAAATTGACCCCTTCATCTGTAACGGTTGCACCAA
>JAIEPM010000018.1 GCA_019748395.1 Candidatus Obscuribacterales bacterium | reverse complement strand
ATGAGTGCCCCGCTCTAACCACCTGAGCTACCGTGTCTCAGTTCCTGATTATCATCTGCCAAAGCTTAGAGTGTCAAGATTAAACGGCTTGGCTGAAAGCAAAAGAAAAGTGGCGTAGTTACGGGCTTTGAGAGCCTGCATGGCATACTGAAACGTAAAGAGGGGTAACGGAAAGAAAAGCAAAATGATCCTAATTGAAATTATTGTTCTTCTAGTAGTGGCCTCCGTACTCGTAACAATAATCACTGCCGTGGGCCGCCCGGTCGCAGAAACTCTGGCATTGAAAACCAGATACAAAATCAAAGAAATCGACTCAGCAGCCGAGTCAAGGCTATTGAAAAGAATCGAAGGTCTCGAAGAAGAGCTGAGACAAACCCAGGGGGAACTCAGAGAACTCAAAAGTTCAACTGAATTTTCGCTAAAAATGCTTGAAGACAGCAGCAAAAAATCGGGTTCAGCCTAAAAGAAAAACTCAGAGACTGCGCCCTAAACCGCCTGTTTTTGAGCGACGAACCATTCGACAAAATTCTTGATGCCCTGCTCGAATGAATAATTTGCTTTGTAGCCAAGCAGCTTTTCAGCTTTGGAAATATTGGCAAAAGTGTAGGGCATATCACCGGTTTGAAACGGCTTGTGCACTATTTGCGCCTTTTTGCCCAGATATTTTTCAATTAACTGAATCATGTCCATGAGCACAACCGGTTCGGAACGACCGAGATTCACAATTTCATAACCGCTAAAAGGAACTTCCATGGACTTTTCAATGCCCGAGACTATATCCGAAACGTAAGTATAGTCTCGCTTGCTGCTGCCGTCTCCAAATACATCGATGGGCTTGCCGCTGTCAATCAGTTTGCAAAACTTGTGAATAGCCAGATCCGGCCGCTGTCTTGGTCCAAAAACAGTAAAGAAGCGCAGACTCATTACTTGCAAGCCCCTCGTATGATGAGCCGCATAACAAAGCAGCTCACCGGCAGCTTTAGATGCTGCGTAAGGCGAAAGTGGATTATCAACCCGATCATCCTCTGAAAAAGATTCTCCGCTGCGCTCGCCGTAAACTGAACTTGACGAACCAAAAACCAGACGGGGACTGCCGTTGGCTAAAATTCGATCAATGAGTTTTTGAGTTCCGACCAAATTGATATCCATATACAGAGTCGGGTCTTCCATGGAAGGACGAACACCGGCCATAGCAGCCAGATGCACTACCACATCGAATTTAGCCTCAGAGAAAACTCTGTCCAGATCAGCGTCGCAACGCAAATCGCCCTCAATCAACTTGTAGGCGGAATGACTCAAATGAGCCTTCACATTATGCCTTTTCACCGATGGGTCATAAAACTTGTTGAAACTATCAAGAACAAAAACACGATCACCGCGCTCAAGCAGCCGCTCGACAAGATGACTGCCGATAAAGCCGGCACCGCCAGTTACAAGCACATTTCTCGGCTCCGCCACTTTTCATTCCCCCATAGTTTCAAATGATCAAAATTCAGCTTGCGGCAGTACAGGCTTGCACAAATGCCTGAAAAAGAGCTTTATTACCTTCATAATCTCGCTCGGGGTGCCATTGTACCCCAATTACGAAAGCCCGATCCTGAAGTTCCACAGCTTCAATTATTCCGTCTTCGGCGTCTGCTGCAGCCAGCAGTCCCTGACCGAGCTTTTTCACAGCCTGATGATGCGAAGTGGGTACATCAAACTCCTGCTCAGCATAAATTTGAGCCAGCTTGCTGCCTGCTTTCAAGCGAACGCGATGATGATGAAAGCCGTTGGTCCAGCCATCTTCGCTGCTGTGCATGACTTTCGATTCCGGGAAATCGCTGGGGATGTCCTGATACAAGCTGCCGCCCAGTCCTATATTGAGAATCTGGCAGCCGGCACAAATCCCGAGCAAAGGCAAGCGACTTTGAGCCAGCGAGGCTTTCAATAATTTGTAATCGAAATCACGCCTGTCATCATGAGCCAGCTGCACGCTCTCATGGCAGTCCTCACCATAAACGCTTGGGCAGTAATCCAGACCGCCGATAAACAGTACACCGTCAATTCGCTTCAGTATTTCTGCCAGATCCTCATCGCTTGACGGCGGAATCAGCAAAGGAATAGCACCGGCTTTTGATACTGCTTCATAGTAATTAGCCTGAACTTTAGCGATTTTCGGGTTCGTACCCTGAATGTCGACATTGATTCCAATAACAGCTTTCATTCTCAAGAACCTATTCTGAAGAAAAATCTGCAAAACACCTGCGCAGGCGCTTCAAGCAAAAGATAGCATGCCTGCAAAGCTTAGCATTCTTTAAGCCTTTCTTAGAGGCAGCAAAAGCGCAGAGCTTAAATCAAATGCTAATGTGTTGAGCTGGACAATTCATATTTGTGAGGCAGCGTGAAACTCAATCAGTCTGAAATCGAAGCGCTTTTGAAAGATGTCGGAGCCTGGCTGACAGGACACTTCCTGCTTTCCAGCGGCTTGCACAGCAAGCAATATGTTCAGTGTCAGCGCATCATGCAATATCCTCGACATGGAATCATGCTGGCAGAAGCACTGGCCGGCAAGGTGCTCGAGTCCGGATTGCAACCGATGACAGTAGTGGGTCCGGCTCTGGGAGCTGTTCACTGGGAAGTTTATGTGGCGCATGCACTTGATAAAGCAATTGCAGAAGATCCGGTCCGGGGCATTTTTGCCGAGCGTCCGGATGGCAAGTTTGAAATCCGCAGGGGTCTTGAACTCAGCCCGGGAGAAGAAGTTCTGATTGTCGAAGATGTCACCACCACTGGTGGCTCAGCCATGCAAGTAATAGATCTGGTGCGCAGCCTAGGCGCCAAACCCGTAGCTGTCGGAACAATCATTGACCGGAGCGGCGGCAGCATCGATTTCGGCTTACCCTTTTTCTCACTGGTGCAGATGCAAATCGAATCTTATCAGGCTTCCGATTGCCCGCTTTGCAAACAAGCAGAAGCACTGGTCAAACCCGGCAGCAGCAAGCAAAAAGCCCAGTAGAAGCGGAGCAGAACTGCATTTTTACAAAGAAATACAAGTTTAAGAGTTCTGAACTTCTGTGTCAGGGCTTTACATAATTCAGCCTTTTTTAGAGTCCCCAAATGCTTGACGGCCAGGCTCTCCTGAGTGAATTAATCCGGAGCATGGGAATCCTCCCACCATTTTCCTTGTAAAGAAGCGCTGCTTCTGGCACTATGGCTCTACGGGGGACAAAGGGATCGTCAGGGCCGGTGTTTCTGCGAGGTTGCGCAGTTTTGAATTCTTCTTCCGAAATTCCAAGTACATTTAAGACCGTTTCTGAGTTCAGGCGCGCCAGAAAAACGCGTGAGCACGAACTGCAAACAAAAGACTGCATTGAAAGCGCGGCGCCATCGGCTCTGACAGCGGCAGCCAACTCGATACAAGAAGCGCTGCAATATTTTGACACCGAATCTTCAAGTGTCAGAGCCAGCGCTTTTGAAAATACACAGCATAAAAGCAGTGATGCTTCGGCATTCTCGCAATTCATGAGCAGAGCAGTCAGCCTGGAATCAGCTTTTGAGTTTGCAGAAGAAAGAAGCCTTGAAAAAGCAGTCGAGGCAGGAATGACAGTCTCTCTGCCCAGCATGCTCAAGGAAGAACTTCTGGCGGATGACGGACATTGCCAACCGCTCAACTTTGAGACGGTAAACGAAGCAGAAGAACTTTTGCTGCCCGACGAGCCGACTCTGGAAAGCTGCCGTAAAGTAGCAAGCGAAGCTCAAGAAAGCATTTGCAGCAACAACTTACTGGAAGAAGACAGCGCCGGACGAGTAGTGAGAGCATTTTTCTGCTCGGTGGAATGGGTTGCCTTCAATTACGACGAAAGCGGCAGGCTGCAAGAGTTTAACTACGCAGGCATAAACTGGAAAAGAGCAACTCAGGGAGGCTGGACTGCTCAAGACCGGCAAACCGACTATCATGTCGACGGCGAAATTTACGTGCTCAAAAACGGCTCAATTCGCATCGAAAAAGAAGAAGTGGTGCGCGTTCTGAAGCCGAGCGGCACACGCATAGATGAGCACAAAAGCGGCTCACGCACCGAAAGCCGTAAGCTCAAAAACAAACCATCGCCATATGATCTTCTGGCAAAAACCAAATCAGTCGATTCAATCTGGCTGAAATCGCGCTCGCCTTTTAAAGCAGGCAGCGATCAAATACTGCACGCGCCCTTAAGACTCAACCTGCTGAATGAGCTGCAATCAGCACCGACAGCAAGCACTCAAACACATTCAATGATTCCGCCCGCAGCCCAAACACAGAATCAAACTCTCTTAAAAGCACAAGAACTGAGTTGTGTTCCTTCCGCACCAATAGAACTGCGCTCACTGGAACGCACGGAAAAATTGCGCAGCCTGGAAGACGAACTTCTAGACCCGCAGAAAGGCAAGGCATCTAATTTGCAAATGCACTTGAAAGAATGCTGGCTCAAAAGCTCTCTCTGGTTCACAGACCGCATCGTCGGTCAAAGTTCTCCCAGGCATCTGGAAAAACTCGACAAACTGGCAAGACTTCATTTTGAACAGCAAAGAAATGATCTGGCCGAACTGACGCATTTAAGAGCGCTGCATATTCGTGAGCAGCATTACGGCAAACGACAGACCGAGCTGGCAGTCAATTTGCAGGGACTGGCTGAAATCTACGAAAGCCGCGGCAACTATCTTCGAGCCGAAGAAATGTACAAAGAAGCAATTGAAGTGCAGGAAAACGGATTGCGCAAAGTGCTTTTCCTTTTCTCGGAAAAGGTCATCGACGAGGTCAAACTCGAGACACAGCTGGATGCTATGTTTGCCAGCATTGCCGGTCTGGCCGGTTTATATGCTTTGCAAAATCAGAACAATCTCTGCACGGTCATTCTGGAAAAAGCCGAAGCACTGGTCGAAGAAATACACAAACGAGAACCAGCTGCCGCCTCAGCGCTCAGCAGAAGCAGCGAGAAGCACATACAGAAAATCAAAGAGTGCGCAGTCTAACGATAGAGCAGTTCAGCTGCAATTTTATAAGCAACGCAGAGCTTTCTTTGCCTCTTTGACTATCACCAGTGCTTCATATGGATCTTCCACAAGCGGCAGCTCCGCCAGCTCGGAAGAATTGAACAGCATGTCGTTTACCCATTCGCCATGGCGAAAAGACGCCACGAACTCATCATGGCTGCTTTTGACAGCCATGCGTCCATCGTCTGATTTGAATACTCGAAATTCCATAGATTCGCTTCTCCTCAAGCCTCCCGGACACGAATTTAATACAGCTCTGTGAGTTATACGTGAAATCTATAAGATGCTGCCATCTAACAAAAGCTGCTCAAAAGCTCGCAAAAGCCTGATAAATAATTCCTGAAGAGCTCAGCTCGGCTAGCGCAAGAGCATTTGAACTCCAAACCGAGAGCCTGAGCTCGCGCGCCTGGCCGAGGCTTTTGAACGTGAATCGGAATTATATGCACCGTGCAACTGGAGAGCCGAAGCTAAGTTTGTAACCTTGAACATTTTCTTCCAAATTACTTGCGCTAAGTACAGAAAGCCTCAGCCACAAATGGATACGAGAATAATGAGCGAGCTTAAAAAGATGATTTCAATTAACAGTTGTGGAGAAAGGGCAGGCCGAAAAGCTAAGAAATAAGCAGTTCCATCGTTTTGAAATTCAGCAGGTCCCAGAGTCTAGAAATATCTCCCTTGCCCGAAAAAGCGAATTTGCCACTGACTTTAGCTCAGTGCAAGGGAGTATTGCGCTCTGCCTGCCGACACTTTCATGAACGCTGGAACAGCTTCTGACAGTCAACTAAGTCACGCGAGACTCAGCATCTCGCACAAACAAGGAAAAAGTTCATTATGAACCTGAAGACCTTCATCGCCTCCGCTCTTCTGGCGCTTGCGCCCCTGGCCGCTTACGCCGACAGCCCGAGCACTCAGCCCGCGGTCGGCAGCACACTCGTGAGCCCGGCCAACAGCGCCGGCTCGGTGGACCTGACCATCTACGGCAACCGACTGACGCAGGTGCAGGAAGAACGCAGCATCCAGCTGCAAGCCGGGAAGAACCAGGTGCAGCTCGACGGCATCGCCGGACAGTATCGCCCGGACAGCCTGCGCATCGTCAAAGTCAGCGGTCCCGGCAAGTTCAGCTTCCGCTCCGCCACTTATCAGGGCGCGAACCTGAGCGCGGACCGCGTTCTTGCCGATTCGGTCGGCAAGCAAATCGAGGTTTATCACCAGCCCACGGGCAACACGGTGAGCGGCAAACTCCTGGCCGTATCCAACGGTCAAGTCGTCATCTCGGAAGCCGGCGGCGCAGTCCGTCTGCTGCCAGCCGGTGACGTCCGCATCGCCAACGCCCCCACCGGTCTTTCCAACACCGCCTCACTGGTGCTGGAAGCCGACGTCAGCATCGACATAGCCTTTGCCGATTTCGCCCTGCCCGACGGTCCGG
>JAIEPM010000031.1 GCA_019748395.1 Candidatus Obscuribacterales bacterium | reverse complement strand
ACTCTTTGAGTAAATGGTCGGGCTGCAAGCGTTCTGGCCTGGGCACGGCGCACTTTTGCCGCTGCCACCATTCTCATCGCTCTTGTGATTTTTTGAGTTGACTGAACGCTTTTGATACGTGTTCTGATCGCTTTTAAATTCGCCATTTTTAGCTCTTATTCTTGGTTTTCGATGCGCTATCCGTTGACTTAAGAGAGGGACGAATTTGCTCGCCCCTCTCTTTCATTGCTTTACTTGGTGAAAAAGTTTGCTTTGAATGTGTTCAAGGCATCGAGCAATTCTTTTTCTTCCTGCTCGTTGGGCTTGTCGCCTTTATTGAGCTTGCCTTCGATGGCGCTGGCACTTGCTGCCAGGTACTTAACCCACTCGACTTTGAAGCGTGCGATTTCTTTGCTGTCAACATCATCAAGTACGCCTTTGTTGGCGGCGTATATAAGTGATACTTGCTGAGCAAGCGATAGTGGTTGATATTGCGGTTGCTTCAGGACTTCAATAAGTTTCTGACCGCGACGAATCTGGTCTTGTGTAGCTTTGTCGAGGTCGGATGCGAACTGCACGAAAGCTTCCAGTTCTCTGAACTGCGCAAGGTCAAGACGCAGCTTACCGGCAACCAGTTTCATGGCTTTGGTTTGAGCTGCACCGCCTACGCGGCTGACCGAGATACCGGCGTTAATCGCAGGGCGGATACCGGCATAGAACAAGTCTGTTTCAAGGAAGATCTGTCCGTCTGTGATTGAAATTACGTTGGTTGGAATGTATGCAGATACGTCACCAGCCTGGGTTTCGATAATCGGCAAGGCTGTAAGCGAACCGGCACCGAGCTTGTCTGAAAGCTTGGAAGCGCGCTCAAGCAGACGGCTATGCAGATAGAACACGTCTCCAGGATAAGCTTCACGACCTGGCGGACGACGGAGCAAGAGTGACATGGCGCGGTAGGCAGCAGCATGTTTGGAAAGGTCATCGTATACGTTAAGAGCGTGCTGACCTCTTTCCATGAAGTATTCGCCGATAGCGGCTCCGGCAAAAGGTGCCAGGAATTGCAGTGCCGGAGCGGCTGTTGCCGGTGCCGAAACGATAACCGTGTAGTCCATGGCGCCTTGATCTTCCAGAACTTTCTGGATGCGGGCGACTGTAGATTCCTTTTGACCGATGGCGACATAAACGCAGATCGGGCGGTTCGGCTGCGACTTCTGGTTGATGATTGTGTCGATTGCAACAGCGGTTTTACCGGTCTGGCGGTCGCCGATGATAAGTTCGCGCTGTCCGCGACCAATCGGGATCATCCCGTCGATAGCTGCAATACCTGTCATCAGAGGTTCGCAAACCGACTGACGGGCAATGATACCGGGAGCTTTCTTTTCAATCGGGACATATTCAAGCGGTGTAGCGCTGGAGATCGGTCCCTTACCGTCCACCGGCTGACCAAGCGGGTCGACAACGCGACCGAGCAAGCCCGGTCCGACCGGGATTGAAGCGATACGACCTGTTGTCTTCACGCTCATGCCTTCGGTGATTGTGCGTCCGGAACCAAGAATAACCACCCCGACGTTATCTTCTTCCAGGTTGAGAACCATGCCCATTGTGTGGTCGGCATCGTCGAATTCGACAAGTTCGCCGGCCATTGCATTTTCCAGACCATAAATACGGGAGATACCGTCGCCGACCTGAAGGACGCTGCCTACGTTTGTAACTGTCAGGCTTGCTTGATATTCCTTCAGTTGCTTTTTCAGAACCGAGGTAATCTCTTCCGGTTTGATTGCCATTTGTCTATCCTCTACCTTTTATACGTTCGTCGGAATTTCAATTAAACAGAAAGCAATGCCTTCTCTATTGATTGCAGGCGTCCTTTCAGACTGCCATCTATTACTTGGTCGCCCAGGCGCAGCACATAACCGCCTATGAGCGATTTGTCCACTTCGACACTGAGTTCAACGTGCTTGCGAAGCTGTTTGACAAGTCGTTGTTTGATGTTGTTGACTGCTTCTTCGCTAATTGCTTCGGCGCTGTACAGCTTGCCGGTCACAATGTTGTGTTTGGCGCGCAGCAGGTCGCGGAATTCTGAAATGACCATCGGCAAAAGGTGCATTTTGCGTCTTTCGCAGAGCATTTGCAGTAATCTTCCGGAAAGTTCGTCCATGCCGCCTGCAAATTCTTTGATGAATCCAAGCTTCGCAGGCGCCGATATGGCCGGGTGTTTGAAAAGAACGGAAAATTCCGGAGTCTCTTCAAAGACCTTGTTGACGGTGCTCAAATTGGTGTAAACGTCTTCAGCTCCGCCCTGCAGGTCGGTCAATTGCAAAAGTGCATTGGCATATTGAACTGCTGAGCTTCTGTCTTCAGTTTTCATTTCTTGATTCCACCGTTATCGAGTTGCTCGACGAACTGATTGTGCAGTCTGTCCTTGGAGCTCGATGTGATTGCTCCCGGCAAGCTTGCTTCAGCCAGTCTGACTGCAACCGTGGCTGCTCGACTGCGCATCTCAGTGATCGCGAGCTGCTGCTCAGCTTTTATCTGCTGATGGATACGCTCTTTCATTGCCTTTGCTTCATTTTCAGTTTGCGCTTCGATTTCAGCTTTCATTTCGGCTGCTAATTTCTTGGCTTCATCAAGAATTTTAGCGGCTTCTATTTCAGCGTTTGCTACACGCTCTTCTTGTTGCTTGGCAAATTCCGTCGCTTCTTGACGGGCTCTCTCCGCTTCTTTCAAAGCGCTTTCGATGGCTTCCTTGCGTTGCGCAAACATAGCCGGAGTTACTTTCGACCATAGATAAGCAAGCAGGAAAACCAGGAGGAGCCAGTTAATCAGGTTATTGGAAAAAATCGCAACTATTCCTTCCATTTACTATGTCTCCTCGAGGTTCTTGCGCACTTTGCTGGCATCAAGCTGCACCGCCACTGGTTCACCCAGAAGTTTCTGGGTGATTTCTTCTACCAGTTCTCTCTCATGTGCAACCAGCTCGTCTATCAAAGTGGTGCGCTCGCCTGCAATGGCTGTTTTCGCGCTTTCCAACGATGCCAGACCTTCTTTGTGCACTTTCGAGAGCGCTTCGGCTTTGTTTTTGGAGGCGCCGGCAACTGCCGTGCTGATCAAGCTTTGTGCTTCAGCCCTGATGCTCTTCAGGTGAGACTCGTAGCCGCCCACTTTCGAGCTGGCCTCTTGTCTTGCCTGTTTTGCATCTTCAAGAGCTTTCTGCATTTTTTCTTGACGCCTGGCTATTGCCTGACCGACGGGCTTGAGCATGATTGCATCAAGCGCCACCAGAAAGAGTCCGAAAAGCGCGACGAATATTACTAGTGTGCCGTTGATATCAAACATTTGCTTAGGAGATGTGTTTTACGAATTCGGGTGATGCGGGCATGGTCATGCCTGTTGCCGGAGCATGTTCTGCTTCTTTTGAACCGAAGGTGTAGAGCTGGATGGCGATAACGAAAGCGAGAAGACCGAGAGCTTCCATCAAAGCTGCGATGATGATGGCGTTAACCAGAAGCTTTGTTGCCATTTCAGGTTGGCGAGCCATTCCTTCGAGTGCTCTTGAGCCTGCGACACCAATGCCGATACCAGGTCCGATAACGCCGACAGCGGCGATGCCTGAGCCGACGAGGGAAGCGGCCTTGATAATGGTTGCGCTGTCAATACCGCCGGATGCGGCTTGTGCGATGAGTGTACTGTCCACCTTGCTACTCCTTAATCGTATCTGTTGCTTACTTACTAACTGATTGGTCGACGCTGAGCGTCCACCGCAATCATCGACAAGTCGGCAGAGCAAGCGTGACTTGCTTTGATGAATTGGCGACGATTGTGTGATTGAACTGTCATTTGAATTTATAGAAGATTTCGCCTTAGTGATGCGATACCGTTAAGCCGATGTATATGCTCGTCAGAAGAGCAAATACAAAAGCCTGGATAATGCCGATAAACATTTCGAAAGCCATAACGCCCGTTGGCAGCAATACCGGCACCATCATCAGTGCTGCTGCTCTCATCAATTCGTCTGCCGTGATAACCATCATCAAACGAAGAGCCAGTGTGGCCGGTCTGATGATCAGGTCGAGCCACTCAATCGGGTTCAAGTAAAGCTTGAGATAACCCAGACCGTGTGCCCAGAATCCGGAGCAGAGATAAACGATAAGAACGATTGAAGCCAGACCGAAAGTGACGTTGAAGTCTGTGGTCGGTGAGCATACTTCTAATGGCTCACCGCCGTGCACCGGCCACCAGGCCATGTGCTCAAGGGCTCTCCAGGGACCGACCCCGATGAAATTGCCCACCAGAACAAATAGAAAAATGGCGGCAATCAGCGGGAAAAAGTGTTTGTAGTGATGACCCATCTGGCCTTTGCAAAGGTCTTCGATGAATCCGTAAATTCCTTCAGCGATAGCCTGTCCTTTGCCGCCTGCTCCATCTGAAGTCAGAGTCGGAGTCACTATTGCGGCTCCAAGCAAGATAACTGCCATACAAGTGGCGCTGAGGATCAAGGTGTCGATGTGGATATCTCCCACATGTCCAAGTTGTGGTAAACCGAGAAAATAACTGTTGTTGAGAGCTTGATCGTGTACGAAATAACTTAAGGGCAGATTCTTTCCAAGCATGTCTAGTCCGAGTTCGTCGGGAATTAAGTGGTTGCATGATATCAGGAAGAACGGGGGTGCCCGCCTCACAGCAACACCTTCTTAAAGATCTATGCGTTAGAGATGTTTACAGTTGCCTTCCGGGCAAGGCTTTGATCTCTCGAAGAAGCTGATTAAAAGCGCTTCCCGAGAAGCTGCTCTTCCATAGTTAGAGGATGCTAAATCTTCCAATTTGAATCAGTCGTACTTGCCAACTCGATTTAATTTTCTTCATCAGAATGTCTTTCAAAGGGCAATCTCTGTCTGTTTTTGTCAGTATCACTTGCGTCTGTTTTTAAGAGATCCTGCTCTTTTGTTTGAGAGGCTTTTATAGCTTTGCTACTTGAAGACTTCTTGCCGCTATCAAGAGCATTCGCTTTCATGACCATACGAACGAGCCCGACTGTTCCGCCAAGCATCGCTCCGATTATCGAACACCAGCTCGTACCGCTGTGAAGGCTTTTGTCAAGCCAGGTGCCTGCTGCTCCACCGATCATCAATAAGACTGCAGCCCCGATCACAGCGTCGCTGACCATAAAGAGCCCGCGTTTCAACTCGCTGTTGTCTTCTTGATTTGCCATTCTTGCCCCTAGATTGCCTGTTTCGAATCTCAGCTACTAAACTAATCTTATAGCGCCCGGGACTTTTCTAGAGATCTCGACTGCCTGCCTATGCCTTCAGCGCAACGCTGCGCTCAATCGCTTCAGTCTGATAAGACGATTTAATCTTCAGCAGGCTTCCAAAGCATCTGCTATGAAGTAAAGGTAGCTAAATGCAGTGGAAAGACAAAATCTGGGCATAAGATTAAGTGTCTCTTTGATAGACTATCTGATCAGTTCTAGTAGGCCTTGAGCGCCAATTAGTTGTAAGGAAGGAGTTCCAAACCATGTTCACGCGTCTTGCCTCCCTGTTAAAGGCATTTTTTAACAGCATTATGGGCAAAATGGAAGACCCTGAAATGATGCTGGAGCAAACTTATCAGGACTTACAGAACAATCTTATTCAGGTTCGTCAGGCGGTCGCACAAGCAATTGCCACTGAAAAGCAGCTTGAGCAGCAATATCGCAAAAATGCCGACCAGGCTCAAACCTGGCACAACCGAGCAACTATGGCGGTTCAGCAAGGCAATGATGACCTTGCCAGACAGGCTTTGCAGCGCAAGCAACAGTACACGCAAGCAGCAAATGACCTTGAAACCCAGTTAAAAGCGCAGAAAGAGGCTACAAACACTCTCAGACAGCGTCTCACCGAGCTTGAAGGCGAAGTGCAGAAAGCATATACAAAGAAGCAAGTGCTTATTGCAAGAGACAAAGCAGCTCAGGCTACTACCAAAGCCAACGAGATTCTGTCCAAGTCTTCGGCTGATGGTGCGCTTTCTGTTATGGACAAAATGGAACAGAAAGTTCTGGAGCGCGAATCCAAAGCCGCTGCTCTGGCTGAACTTGGCTCCGATCAGCTGGACAAGAAATTCAAAAGCTTTGAAGGTCAAGTTGACATTGAAGCTGAGTTGATGATGCTCAAAGGCAGTTCGGGCGGCTCTCAAAAGCTGATTGCCGGTGAGTCCGCCAAGGCTAAAGAGCCGGTGCTGGTCGAAGCTAACGACACAGTTGATATTGAAGATATTAAAGAGTCCGAGAAGGAATAGTTTGCGGGGATAAGCCGTGATCAATGATGAACTTGAAGCTGAGCTTGTGCGAGTTAAACGGGCTCTGGCCAATGCTATGGCAGTTGAGATTCAGCTGAATAAGGATCTGAATACAGCTCGAGAGTCTCATGATAGC
>JAIEPM010000013.1 GCA_019748395.1 Candidatus Obscuribacterales bacterium | reverse complement strand
GCTGGTTTAAGTATATTATCTGGCATAAGATTTCCCCTGTATCTTTATGCCAACCAAGCGATATTTAGAGCTTAATTCGGATTTACACTATGGCAGCTGTGTAATTACACAGTCTAAATGCGGGAAATACGCAGCTACGATTTCTTTTTCTTTGCGGCGGCTCTGGGCTTTAGAGAAGCGCTTTTCGTCTCGCTAAGATCTGCATCGAGACTGCCGCTTAGCCAGAGTAAAGCCGACTTCAGCTCTGCCATATTGGCATAGCGATTCTTCGGGTCTTTTTCCAGAGCTTTAAATACGATTTCTTCGATTTCGGTTTCTGTTTTCGACTTCGGCTCATCATATATAGGGGAAACCGCCATAGTCTGATGTTGATGCAGAGTCGAGAACCAGTTAGGACCCTTGATTGGAACTCTGCCTTTCAAGCAGAAATACATGATGCAACCAAGTGAATAAATATTTGAACGCTCGTCGACATTTTTTGTTTGCAAAATTTCCGGAGCCATAAATTCCGGTGTCCCGAAGAAATCACCTTCTTCAGTCAGCTGCACTTTGCGATTGTCGGAGTGCAAAAGCGGGTTGCCTTTGCCGAAATCAACAACGGAAACGTTCCAATTATGCGGAGAACTCTCTTCAACAATGATGTCGCCGGGGGATAGATCGGGATGAACAATGCCCAGTTCGTGAGCATGTTCCAGAACGTCACATACCTGGCAGGTGATTTCGCAAAGGTCTAGAATCGAAATTCGACCCCGCTGTTTAAGCAGTTCGCCCAGCGATACGCCGCTTCTGTATTCAAGCAAAATATAAGGCGTTCCGTCCGGCAGAGATGCAGACTCAATAACCCGCGGAACTCCGGGATGAGTCATGGCCGACATCAACTCGACCATGCGCATGAAACGTTTTTTCTCACGTTCTTTATTACCGGTGGCAGAAAGGACTTTTGCAATGACTTCCTGGCCGCTTGTTTTGTGTTTTAGATGAAAGATCAGTGCAATACGAGAACGCCTGGCAGAAATGAAATCATAAGTCTCATCGAGAGGCGGTATCGGCTCATTGACAGCAATATCCACGAGATCAACGCCATCGAAGGGACAACGCTTCTGATCTGAAGGGAAAGTTTTACTGCATGTGAGGCAGATACGAGTGTCTTGAGCTTCCTGAGTTTCTTCTGGCATCCGAGTTCCTGCGCCTGAGCCGACTGCCGAGAATAATACAACCAGGCATCAATTATAGAAAGCTCTTGGCAGTGGAGTTTTAGCGAGCGCGTCCTGAAAAGGGCGGCACGGCGCTTGGTCTGGTCACTTGGAAAGGCGCATTTGAGGCCCAGGGTCTCAAGGAGCGACTCGTGACAAGTCGAGATGCACTGATTAACTTTTCAGCATCCCGCTTGATAGCCTCAAGGTCCTGTTTGTCTTCCTTAACCACCAGCGGTGGCAATACTTCGTCCGCAGTCATGACGGGGACCGCCTTTCTCTGTGGCCGCGACGATGCGCGCCGCAGGGATGAGCACTTCGCTTCAGGCATACTTTGCCTTGGGGTACTCCTGATGAATCCGGTTTATCCGGCGGTTCATGCACGGACGCCAGCTCCAAACGTCTTTTGATACTACGCTTTACTTGCAATTTTCGAACCGAATGTTGAGTCTCAAGACTCAAACAAATCGGACCTGATCGAACCAAAGCAGCCTGCCAACCCATGATTCTGCCCCCCGCCTGAATTTAAGGCAACCTAAATTACAGCCTCTTCCCTTTTTGCCTCCCTGGCTTTCTGTCTTGCCCTCAGCTTATTTTGTGCAAAGCGCCTGACATATGCATCGTTGTCTTTGGCTAAAAGTTCAAGAATTGAATTCAGAACCCAATTTGTTCTTGCAACCATCAAACGGACATATGGATCCGCATCGTGCGCCAATGCAGCCAGAGCTGCAAAAGGCGAATGCGGATTAGAGATTACCGAAATTTTCACATCAAGTTCGGAGTCGCTAGAGATCAGGTGCAGGGTTGCCGGATGGGATGAGGAATTCGCGGCAACCCGCATCCTGACTTCAGGTGACTCATCGGAGGAAAGCTGTTTGAGCATATCCGCCGGTGTCGCCGCATAAGAAGCAACGAAACCGCGGACAAAAGAACTTGGACTTTCGGCAAACTCCCGAAGCGTATCTTCATCGATAAGTTCAGTGCCGGCTTGCACGACATTGCGCACAAGAATATCCGAGTCTTTCGATAAAACGTCTAAAGCGGCAGCCGGAGCAAATTTGTTATCGGCAACTGATTGCCGAACCCGGCGCTCGAGATCATGACAAAGCATAAGCATCAGTTCGGGTGCAAGATTTTCATGGCGAGCCAACCAAACTCTAACTTCAATACATTCGTCCAGGGCCAATTTTTTTGCAGCTGCATCGCTCAAACTGCAGCCTCTCACAAGAGCTATGCGCACGGCATCTTCTTTATCCGAAGCAAGTGGCAAAGTAACTTCCGTGGGGCGATTCTCATTCATAGCCACAAGCACACGCGTGAGAATATCCGGGTCGGCCGAGAGCTGAATCAATGTTTCAGCTGAAGCCTGCGGATTGTTTGCCACTTCTCGACGCACATAAACATCCGAATCCTGAGCAAGGCGCCGCAGCACGCCTTCAAGCAGATCAGGATGAGCCGCAACGATTCGGCGTACTGAAGGTTCCTCGTCTCCGGCCAGCCGAGACAAAACCAGATGCGAAACAGAAGGATTGTGCGCGACAGACTGCCTGACCATCAATGATTCATCGGCACAGAGCTTCAAAAGAGATTGCTCCGGACAGTTTGGATGCGAAGCGGCATGAAAACGGGCCTCGTCCTCTTTGTCTTCTGATAAAAGACTGAGTGTTTCAGGCGAAGCATCGGGATTGGAAGCCACTGCCATCCGCACAGCTGAATCAGTCTCGGAACTGAGTACATGCAAAAGCGCTGCAGAAGTATTGGCATTAGCAGCCGCACTGCGCCTGACCAGGATATTCTTATCCGAGGCTAATTTATCGCAAGTCGCTGCCGGGCAATTCCGGTTGGCCGCAACAGCTTGCCGGACCGACGCATCCTTATCTCTCGACAAAAAATCAAGACAATCAGCTGGAGTATTTTTGTGCTCAGCAACAAATTGTCTGACGCTGGCGTTGCTGTTCAGTGCTAAATACCAGAGACCCTCGCCCGAAATCTGGGCTGATGCCTTGGAATCCGCATCCGAAGCATCATGTTCAATGACACAGGAAAGCTCGTCAAAGCTCGTATTTACCCAGTGAACTTCTTCATTGAAGAACCAATCATCCGGTGTTCGATGCCTGTCCCTGAAATCAAAAATAGAAGATAGAAACTGATGAGAAACGCTCACAAGAAAAACCCCGCCCAAACGCCATTCGCCTTACCGAATTCTGGTAGCCAGCCAGATTTAATGTCAAGATAATGCGGTATAGATTCAAAGCAGTCTAGCGAGAATTTGTTCATCTGCCGAGCAGTGAGCGAAGCTGAGAATCAAGTAAAGAAGCGCATTTCCCGCTCTCTATCTTGGATTCTAAGTTTCTTGTCTTTAGAAAAGAGCTTATGGCCGGCTGAAAGCAGCGAAATCTTTCCGACTCCATACGTGATACCCGCAGAAAGAAAGTCTGATCACGGGCTCAATTACAGACAACTGTCCGCAAGACTTCGGGTCTTAAACTTCGGCATGCATCTTCTCAGCCTGTTCACCGGCATGATAGCTGCTTCTCACCAGCGGACCGGAGAACACATTCGTAAAACCGCCCATAGCCATGCCGATTTCGCGATAGCGATCAAAGCTTGCGGGCGGAACCCAGCGCTCGACAGGAAGATGATCGAGAGTCGGCTGCATGTATTGACCGATCGTTACCAGATCTACTCGGGCGTCGTGCAAATCTTTCAGAAGGACTTCAATTTCCTCATCTGTTTCACCTAGACCAACCATGAAACCGGACTTAGTTACGAAGCCTGCATTCTTGGCTCGCTCTAATAATTCCAGACTGCGTTCATATTTAGCTTGCGGTCTAACTTTCAAATAGAGACGTTTTATAGATTCCATGTTGTGATTGAGCACATCAGGACCTGCATCAAGGACGGTTTGCAGAGCATCCCAGTTGCCGCAAAAGTCCGGAATCAGTACTTCGATTTTTGTTTCAGGGCAGCGCTCTCGCACGGCTCTTATAGTATCCGCCCAAACAGAGGCACCGCCGTCTTTCAATTCATCGCGATTGACCGAAGTGAGCACGGCATATTTCAAATCCATAATCTCGACTGCTTCAGCAACTCGACGCGGCTCATCAAGATCCAGTTCTGTCGGTTTGCCGGTGATGATATTGCAAAAGCCGCAACTGCGGGTGCAAACATTGCCGAGAATCATCAAAGTCGCAGTGCGCGAAGACCAACATTCGCCCCGGTTTGGACAGGCAGCCGACTCGCAAACAGTGTTGAGACGATTCTCAGTAATGAGATTCTTGATACGCTTGTAGCCTTCGCCGGTCGGCAAAGTAACTCTCAGCCAGTCCGGTTTCGGCTTGCGCTCCGGCTTTCGCTCGAGCTTGACTGCAACCGGTACTTCAGCAACATCTTTATTGTTCATTTAGATTTCCGCTCTACAACAGCTGTCTGGCTAGATTCCTTCGGGAAAATTTTCGTTTTTTCCACCTATAAATATGACACAATGTGTCCCAATTGCCGCTCTGGGATCAACTGCCCGAGATTGTAGCAGTTACGAGACTCACAGCGACGAGTCGCTTCCGAGACCCGACATAAACCGTCAGGTTTTCTTCAGCTAATAAACAGGACAATACTAGCCATGCCAAGAACACCGATTGAGCTTCCTTACAAACTCGAGTATCTATCGATCCTCGATGAGCACGGAAATGTAGACAGCAAACTCGAACCAAAACTGGATGGAAAAGAGCTCAAAGCCATGTACCGCTGGATGCTTTACGCCCGTCGAGTTGATGAGCGTTTGTTAAAGCTGCAACGTCAGGGACGTATAGGTACATTTCCGCAATCTTCAGGTCACGAGGCGATAAGCCTTGGTTCAGTCGTGAATATTCAAGAAAATGACTGGCATGTGCCTGCCTACAGAGAACTATCCGGCATGCTTTATCGCGGCTGGACACTGGAAGGCATTCTTATTTACTGGATGGGTTACGAAGAAGGGGCAAAGCCGCCTGAAGGCGTAAACGATTTGCCGATTGCAGTTCCGATTGCAAGCCAGTTGCTGCACGCAGCCGGACTGGGCATGGCTAATAATCTTAAAGGCGACAAAAATGTCGTGATGACATACTTCGGCGACGGAGCTTCTTCGGAAGGCGACTGTCACGAAGCGCTCAACTTTGCAGCAGTCTATCAGGCACCGGTTGTGTTCATGTGCTTGAACAACCAATATGCAATTTCAGTACCGCTCTCAAAACAAATGCGCAACGAAACCATCGCTCAAAGAGCAATGGGATACGGAATGCCCGGCATCAGAGTAGACGGCAACGATGTGCTGGCTGTCTACTCTGCCTCGAAAGAAGCAGTAGAACGTGCTCGCAACGGCGGTGGTCCGACGCTTATCGAAGGTCTGACTTACAGATACACACCACACACCACAGCAGATGACCCGAGCCGTTACCGCACAGACGCAGAGTGTCAAACCTGGCTGGCTAAAGAACCTCTCATCCGCTTCGAAAAATATTTGAAGAATAAAAAAGTGATGACGGATGCTGATTTCAAAACAATGGACGAAGAAATAAGCAATGAGATCGACCAGGCGATTATAAAAGCGGAAGAAGCCTGCAAACATCCGCCGCTGTCCGATCCTCTGGCAATGTTCGACAACCTCTATGCTACTTTGCCCGCGCATCTAGTAGAACAGAGAGCCGAACTGGCAAAAATCCTGGGGATAGATACAAGCGAAAAAAAGACTGAAGCAAGCGCTGTTGGGAGAGGAAGCTAACGATGGCTGAAATGAATATGGCAAAGGCGATCAACCTCGCCCTCAATGAAGCAATGGAACGCGACAACCGTGTGGTTGTGATGGGTGAAGACGTCGGACCGGATGAAGGCGTTTTCCGCATTACAGAAGGACTGCACGCCAAGTACGGCGACAAGCGTGTTCTCGATACGCCGCTTGCTGAAGCAGGAATCGTCGGCACGGCAATCGGCATGGCTATATATGGACTGCGTCCGGTAGCTGAAATTCAATTCAGCGGATTTGAATATTACGCCTACCATCAAATCGAAATGCACGCCGGCCGTTTCCGCAATCGCACACGCGGCCGCCATACAGTACCGATGGTTCTGCGTTGCCCTTCAGGCGGCGGCATCAGAGCCATCGAGCATCACAGCGAAAGCCGTGAAGCTATTTATGTACACT
>JAIEPM010000637.1 GCA_019748395.1 Candidatus Obscuribacterales bacterium | reverse complement strand
GAAATGAATCACTCATATCAGGCTGACAGCCGCGCCAGGTTATAGGTATCACATGGCTCTTACGCTGATGCCCTAAATAACTCATTGAACCCTGATTGTATTCCCAGGTGCCCGGCAAAACATTCAGCCAGACATAGCGAATTTTTTCCACAGCTTCGATTTTGTCGAATACCCAGCGTTGCTTCCAGGGGTCTGAATTGTCGTTGTAAGCAAGAATTCCACGAAAGTTACCGACACCAAGAAGCTCGTAAGCAGATGTCTTGCTATTACTTTCAAAGGCAGGTGCAGGCTGGAAACAGAGAAAAAACATTTGTGCCGGAGCTAAAAGCATGATCGTCAGAGCGAGCATTCTTTTGAGCCGGGATGAAGAACGCAAGCCCTCGGCTCCCAGAGCACCCAGCAAAAGGGCCACCGGCACCAACACCGGAGCGAAATAACGTGGTTCAGGCGCATTGTAATAAGCGTATGTGATGATCAAAAGCCAGCCGGACACTGCACCTAAGGCTGGGACAAGCAATTTCGGAGCATTGTTTTTTAATCCCTTGCCGGAAAGTAGACTCAATGAAAGCAGCAAGAAATATGGACCCATAGACTGCAGAAGCTGAATACTGCTGACTTTCAAATTAGAAAGCATCATAGAAAGCTTTGTCGCTAAACTAACCGTTGATGGTGCTCGCGCTGCAAGATAAGATTGTATTTGCGCAAGATTCGGAAAAACCCAGAATATGCCCAAAAAGAGAGCCGCTGTTATGCCGATAAAAAAGATCTTTCCGGCTTTATTAAAGTCTCGAATGAAAAGATAACGTAAAAACAGAAGTCCCAACACAGGTACGCTGTACAGAACGGAAATTTGCTTGCATAAACAATAAAAGCCGAAAACCAGGGCGGAAATTAAAGTATTCTTCCAGGAAGGCTTTCTTGACCAGGCTCCAAGACAGGCATAAAAGCAGGTAAACATAGCGACCTGCAATAGATCAAGAGTCGGCAGATGCTGCAACATGCAAATCAGAGGGAAAGACAAAAGAACAATCAATCCAAGATTGGCCTTGAGCCTATCTTGAAAGCTCATCATTGAGAGCTTGTAAAAGGAGACTGCCAGAATTAAACTCTGAACCACAAGGCAAAGCTTATCGCCCCAGTTCGAATCACCAAGAAAAACCTTGAGAAATCCATTGAAAGCCCAGGCTCCGGGCGGATAAGCGTAATGCTGTTTACCAAGCAAAATCAAATTAGCAAGCGACCATTCTTTGGGATGTGTCAAATACCTGCGCACTGATGAACTGAAAATTGCGTGCCAGGCAGGGTCATAACCGGGAATTTTATGATCAAGAATTAGCCAGCCGAGCAAAGCCAGAATGAAAAAACCGATAACGCCAAAAACCGCATAGCGTGAATTGAGAGCCGCAGTGAGCAGCTCGAGCCCTGAGCGCTTTGCAGAGCTAAGATCTTTCCGGCGCTGCTCTTTTTCAAGCTCACTTGCCGCACTAAGCATTAATACGCCTCCCGATCAGCGGAACAAGAACAGGGTTTCAAAATCAAAGCTGAAAAGCAGATTCAAGAAGCCCGATTAAAGGGAAAAAGCAGCCTGAATGATAGCAAAAGCAAAAGCTTGCCAAGCTGCTCTCGATTTAATCCAGAGCAATCAATGAAACAAATAAGAAGAAAGAAGGCTTATCTCCACCCGCAAGAGAAATCTTATATTTGTTTTATTGATTAAGTATCCATGCTAATCCGCTGCTCGATTCAAGAAAGACGCTAGACGGCGGAATTTTTGGAGAAATTACTTGAGACTCAGGAAGCAAGCGTGCTGAGCGCTTATCATGGGGATTGTCCGCGTAAGACCGTAAGACTTTCCACAGGCTCAAAGATCTCGCGGACTGAGGCTCGAGCAAGTGTTATTCAACAGCATCTCTTACTTTCTTTTCCTGCCCATAGTGCTCTGCACTTATCTTTTGCTGCCCGGAAAAGCAAGAAGCGGCTTTCTCTTGCTGGCCAGCTATTTTTTCTACATGAGCTGGATGCCGCAGTACGGGCTCATGCTCTTTGCTCTCAGTAGCGCCAACTATTTTCTGGCTCTGGGTTTGAGCAAATATGGAAAATTCAAAAAAACTATTTTGCTCTTCGGTCTGATCCTCAACCTCGGCAGTTTATGCTATTACAAATACGCCATTTTCCTTTTGAAATGCGCCAACGATCTATTGTCCGCAGTTACAAAATCGTCCGGCCCGGCACATTCATATACGCCATTTTCGCTGCCTGAAATTATTTTGCCTCTGGGCATTTCATTTTTTGTTTTTGAGTTTATTCATTACCTGGTGGATGTATACAAAGGCGATAAAGCGATGCGCAATTTTGTGCATTTCTCACTTTTTGCAGCCTTTTTCCCGTCCCAGATAGCCGGACCGATTAAACGCTTTCAGCAGTTCAGCAAGCAGATTGCAAATCCGGAAAAACTGGACAGTGAGCGTTTTTTCCAGGGCTTGAGCCGAATCTTGCAGGGGCTATTTAAGAAAGTGGCACTTGCGGACAATCTGGCATTAATTGCCAATCCTGCTTTTCAAAACTCAGCTTCCCTGGGCACTGCGGATGCCTGGATCGCGACTTTTGCTTTCACTCTGCAAATCTATTTTGATTTCTCAGGTTATACGGATATTGGTATCGGCTCAGCCAAACTTTTTGGTATTGACCTTCCAGAGAATTTTAACTTACCTTATCTGGCCGGAAATCTATCGGACTTCTGGAAGCGCTGGCACATTTCGCTCTCCAGCTGGCTAAGAGATTATTTGTTCATTCCTCTGGGAGGCAGTCGCTCCGGAAAAATAAAAACGCAGAGGAATCTATTGATCACAATGTTGCTGGGCGGGCTCTGGCACGGCGCAGCCTGGCAGTTTGTAGTATGGGGCGGACTGCATGGCATCGGACTTATCTTGAACCACGCTTATGACGGATTTGTGGAAAAGGATAACGGCGTATCGACTAAACTAAAAGAACTGCATCGAAAACTGCCTTTCAAACTGCTTTCGAGCCTGGGCACAGTCTTTTTCGTTGCAATTGCCTGGGTCTTTTTCAGAGCCGCAAATTTATGGGAAGCTGTGAAAGTACTAAAACACATGTTCTCCTGGTCAACAAGCTCAGTACTCAGCGAAGAACTTAAAGCCAGCACTTTGCCTGTTGCATTCGGGATTTATGGGCTTTTCATACTCTTGAAAGTTCTGGGACCAAAAGCGTCGTCAGGAAATTCAACACTGAAGCTGCTCTTTCAATATCTGAATTCCGGAGCAAGCAAAGCAGCCATTGGTATCTGCGCGTTTATCGCAGCAATCGCTTTTGCTCCTGAAAAAGCTTCGCCGTTTATTTATTTTCAGTTCTAAGAACTGAAATCTTGAACTAATGCACTATTTTGAAATTGCAAGCAGCTTTTTACTGCGCAGAAAATTATTCAGTTGCTCGGATAAGTATTTGTGACCCTGTATGTTGTAATGCCCATTTCCACCGAAGAAAAGAGCTGCAAGCTGCTCGTCGCTCCAGCTTCTTGTGCCTGCATCAAGATCTAGATATTCTATGCCAAGCTCAGCCGCTGATTTTTCCAAAAGCTTTGCCTCAAGCTCGTTCTTATTGGCCCGAAAAGCCGGAAGACGCACAATCACAAATTTTGCGCCGGCTTTCCGGCAGTCTGCCTGCATCGTTTTCAAAAGATAATGAATACTCGGCCAGTGTTGCTCCGTAAATTTGTAGGGCGGCTCATCAACCCAGTAATTCACTGGGGATTTCGGCTTTTGATGATTTAGCAAAGCCGAGAGGGAATCCACAGATTTAAGGAGGAAATTGCGCAGTTCCCAGACCGAATGAAGCACGACAGAGGCAATTCGGCTGTGCAAACTAAAGCCTTCCGTAGCTTTCAACCATTTTCCCTGAGCTGAATTCTGCCAGGCAGCTTGAGTTGAATAGTCGGCTTCGAAAGCGGCTTTCTCTTTATTGAATCGCAGATAAGGGTGCGCACTACCAAGCGACATCTCATCAATCGCAATCGCCGGAGCTTCGGCTTTCATAACTTCATTTACATGGTAATTCAAAACCACAAGGTCGGGATGAAAAGCAAGAGCAAGTTTCTCCAGACGCAGAAGCATCATATATAGAGAATAAGAGGAGAGTCCAAAATTTTGCACCTCAATAGAACGATCGTTTGAACCTTCATTCAAAAGATTCTCCAGCAAGCTGCAAAAATTCTGCTTGCGACTTACCTGAATCGCCTCGACATAAGAATCTCCGAGCATGGCAATTCGCTGCTGTCCGGCAGCCTTTTTAAGCGGATATTCTCGATCTTGCATGGAAAAAGAATTATATTGAAAACGAGAGAATCCCTCCCCACGCCAGGTCACCGCTTTTTTCGTTTCCGGCACAAATCCGTAAAGAGGATCCAGCTTCATGAACTGGCCTTCCCCGATTCCGGCGAGCGCAAAACACTGCTCGAGCATAAGAGACAGAACTAAAAACAAGCAAAAAGCAGCTATGAATTGAAAAGGTAAACTCTTAGAACGAGCGGCAGAACTTGGTGACTGCGCTTTGGGCTCGCTATCCAGCTCTGCCAGTTTGCCTGTCATTTAAGTGCTCTCTGCAGAACTAAAAACCTTTGGAGCCAGTTCTCCCGAAGCCATCAGCTGCTTATATTGCGGAATAACTTCCGTCGGCGTACCCTGGCAGGCAATCTTGCCGCCATTCAAAAGAATTGCCTTTTGAGCATGTTTGGCAGCATTCAAATCGTGAGTTACAAGTATTATGGTTGTTCCGGCGCCTTGAATTTCAGACATTTTACGGAAGCATTTTTCTTGAAAGCGAATATCTCCGACAGCCAGTGCTTCATCCACAATCAAAATATCAGGATTAACAGCGGTGGCACAGGCATAAGCAAGCCGCACCACCATGCCGCTTGAATATGTTTTGACCGGCTGATCCATGAAATCGCCGATTTCCGCAAAATCAATAATTCGGGCTAAATGCTCCTGCATTTCGTCTTCGCTGATCCCCAGCAACATGCCGTACAAATTGACATTTTCACGTCCGCTGTACTCCGGCTGAAAACCTGCGCCCAGCTCCAGAATAGCTGTTAAACGCCCGCGTCTTTCAATCTGTCCATGAGTCGGCTCAAGCGTACCGGCAATCATTTGCAAAAGAGTAGATTTGCCTGAACCGTTCGGACCAAGCAAAACAGTCATCCAGCCTTTTGGAAACTTGAGCGAAACATCGCGCAAAGCCCAGAACTCGCGATGAAATTTTTTCTTTTCACCGGAAAAAATTTCTTTGAGCCGATCTACAGGCTTTGCATAAATGTTGTAACGCTTGGATAAACTGCGAACATCTACAGAAACAGGCGTCTCTTCCTCCGGCGCGAACTCAAAGGTCGAGGCTGCCGGAGGTGGTGCTGAATTTTGCCAGAGTTCCGTTTCCATCTATCCGCCTCACATCACGTCAGCAAAAGACTTCTTAGTCTTCAAAAAGAAATAAAGTCCGGCAAAACAAACAAGCAAGGAAAAGCTCGTGTATGCGGCAAAACGAGGAAAGTCAGGTAAAGTGCCGTCAAGAAGCACCCGACGAAAATCATCAACAATGCCCGAAAGAGGATTAATCAACGCTACCCAGCGATATTCTGCCGGAAGCGAGTCGGACGGATATAGGATTGGTGTGGCGTACATGCCGGCTTGCAAAGCCAGACTGACCAGGTGGCGGGTGTCTCTTAGAAAAACACCGAGACTGGCAAGAAACCAGCTCAGTCCGGCTGACAGACAAATCAAAGGAAGCACCAGAAGCGGTGCCAGGAGAACTGTGCCGTGCACTGTTCCCAAATAAATACTTGCCGAAACGAAAAGTACTACTGAAGCCAAAAATTGAGTACAAAGAGCCGAAAAAACATTTACTAGAGGCAAAACTTCAGTCGGAAATACGACTTTAGTCACCATATTCGGATTTTCAAGGATTACAGTCGCCGCTCGAGAAAGCGATTCTGAAAAAATCGACCAGGGAATTAAACCGGCCATGAAGTAAACAGCGAAACTGCCCGGACCGGAATGACCGGCAAACTTCACTTTCAGAACAATTGAAAACACAAAAGTATAAATGAGCAACTGGCCCAGAGGATGAACCAGCGGCCAGAGTCGTCCAAGCAAAGAGCCTTTGTAGCGACTCGAAACATCTCGTGCCACAAGCATGAACAAAAGCTGTCTTTGTGCAAACAAAGCTGACAGCTGGGAAGCAAAAGAGCGACTGCTGCCTTCCCCAAAGCGTTCTAAGGGAGCAGATTCAGTGTTTGTTCTGTTTTGAACAGCGCTAGCTGCAGGCAAGGTTTCGACCTCGGAAAAAC
>JAIEPM010000126.1 GCA_019748395.1 Candidatus Obscuribacterales bacterium | reverse complement strand
CTCCCTCAGTTTCTCCATAATCTTGGCCTGGGCGTCCGGATTGTTCATAAGCTTGTCTTTAACGCTATCTGGCAAAGCATCAAGCTTGTCGCCGAATTTCCCCTTGAGCTTGCTGACCAGATCGCCGCCGCCAGAACCGCCACCTGAAGGTCCACTTTTTGAGCCGCCTTGCTGAATCGGCTCACTGCCGGTTATTTGAGACCCTTGCGGCGGAATCGGCTTTTGAGTTTTGAGAATTTTAGCCCTTTCAATCTGCTCATTCACAGCCTTGTGAATAGCGGCAACCCGCGCGCTCACTTTTTCTTCGGAATCACCGGCTTTAACCTGTGCCTCCAGAGCCTGAAAAGCCTGCATATATCCGCCGATGCCCATACCCTGCGAGCGAGCTTGCTGAATGCGGTCCAGCAATTTTTGTCGAGCCTCTAAAGCCGGTCCGGGAGAAGGTCCCTCAAGCGCAGCCTCATCTGCCAGTCCCGGCAGAGCAGCAAAGAGGGCGATTGCCGCACAAAACGCAAAATTACCGGTCTTATAAAGTTTTCTGCTCATTTACCCATCTCCATTGGACTATATATATGCTACTTCAAATCCTTACCTTTGCGCTGATCTGCCAGATTCTGCTGAAATCTGTATTCGTCGTCACGCGGAGCTTCTCTCAATTTAAGCAACTCGTTAAAACGTCGAACAGCTTGCTCCAGACCGTATCCGCCGCTTATGACCGTTGCTTCCATTTGCAAAAAAGCAGGCTTATATAGATCCACATTTTGTCCGGACTCTTTCAGACGAACTATCTGATTGCCGATATTAACTCTATCCACGTAAAGCGGTCCATAATGCGGATAAAAATCGCCCATTTTCTTTTTTATAATTGCGATTCCAGTTTCAAATTCCTGCGTCGCTCGCGTTGCAGCATTGTCCAGTAAAGCATGCGCCGTCTTTACATTATTTGAGCCGGAGCTTTTGTTTTGAACGGCTGAAGCAACACTGGCTCGCGCTTTCTGAAACTGTTTTTCCATTTCAGTAACGCTATTGGCCAGGCGATTTATAGCGGGAAGAGCTTCTTTATCTCGCCCCTCTCGGATCTGGTCTTCTATTAAAGCCAGCATTTCTCTTGAAGAAGGAGACTTAACCCCAATTTTTTCAAGCGCCTGCAGTCTTTTCAAAATATCGGCGCGCTTCTCGTATTCAAATCCCGGCTGTACCTGAAGCAGGGCAGACTGCGCGCCGGAACTTACAGCAGTGGATGCAGCAGCAGAAATGGGCAAGGTAGAGCTTTTTGCGGCTAGATTTGATGAACCACCGGCGGTGCCGGTCGCAGAAGCAGGATGAGCGCTCAAGGCAGACTGAGCTGAAGAAGCTGCAGGTGCAGCAGTTTCAGTCACAAGCGAGGTGGGCAATGTCATCAGCATATCCGCCTCCGACATTATTCCGGCAGCAAATGATTTTACAAGTCCGGGCACAACAGTAATTTGCGTATATTTATTTCGCTCCTGACGATCGAAATAGCGAACTTTGACCAGCTTCACGTCAGGATAGGCATCCATCAACTTTTTGCCGATCAAAACAGCATTAATCTTGGAATCTCGCTCAGGATTCTTCGACTTAGGGTTAACCCAGGTTTGCACAGTCACGTCGTTGCCCTGCACAAAAGAGCTGACTTTAAATTGCTCTCCATAAACATCTTCGCTTTCTAGAAGCTTGTTTATCTTGTCCGGGCTGAGCGCAAGCGCTTCAGTGTCGCTTTTTTGATTTGCAGCTCCGTGAAGCTCCGACTTATCGGACACACCCACCTGGCTGTTATCACCGGCGGAATAGACAGGAGCAGCAGCAATAGGCAAAGAGAGGCAGAGCCCCAGAATTTTCGATAGCGTTTTCAAATCAGCTCCACCTGCCATCTAAACATCCCCGGAGAGTCGGAATCCCAGTATTAATTACCCAGATTCAGGACTTTCATTATAAAAACTGAGGGCAATTTACTTGAAGAGAGAAGCGGCTCAGGCAAAGAAGCTCTTCGAAATAAAAGGCGAACGCAGCTGTATAATGACCGGGCATGTTTTCGGCTCCGCAAGCGGCTTCCATATCTCAAATGAGCATAGAGCAAAGCAAAAAGATATCGATCAGGGCAATGATGCTCTGCAGCCTCTTTCTCCTGTCGACATTAGAAGCTGTCGCTGAAAACCAGGAAGCCGACAAAGGGTCTGCGCAAGCAAGCAATTCAGCTCCTTCAGCAAATCAAAAATCTGCGGATTCCGGCAAGGGTCAACTGACTATTGCGCAAGCCGGAAAGAGGACTCAGCTAAAAACACCAGGCACGGCAGCCCCCACGCAAAGCTCCGGCGAATTATCTGCCAGCGCAAAAGAAATCGCCGATCTGGCAGGAATAACACCATTATTGACTCAGCTTGCCGATGAGCAAAAAATAGAAGCCGGCGGCAAGAGCCTGGAATCGGTTATTAAAAGACAGAAACTTTTGTACCTGCGTTCAAAAATCAACGCCATAGTGCAAGCTGCAAACTTGCAAATCAATTCCACACGAGGCAAAATCGATGCAGCCACAGCACAAGCAGATGAGCTGCGCGCCTATATTACAGAACGGCGCAATCGACAAACACATCGAAACAGCCAGGTCAACTTACTGAGCGGCGGCGTGACCAAAATTGTCGGTTATTCAATCGCGCTTGCAGGCATCACCGATGTTCCTACAAATGTGCTGGAAGTCTTTGACGGGTCTGTTCAAACATCACTCACCGGTCTGGCTTTAAGACAGGAAAAGCAAGAAGCAAAACTGGAACACGGCATGCCGTCGATACTTGCAGCTTTCCTTAACGAAAGGCAGACTGAATACCCCGGAACTGTCTGGCAGTATCTGAACAATACAGAGCCCGGCTCAAGCCCGGCTATATCAAGAAGACAGCAGTTAATAAACAACTGGCAAAACACAGGGGTAATGGTGAGAGCTCGGATTGAGGGACAGAGCAAAGCAAAACGCAACGTCACAATCGAACTCCTGGATCAGCGCCTGGCCATGCTTTCGGATGTGCGCTCCGCCGTTTCTGAGATGCACTATGGATTAATGGAACTAAGCAATCTGATTGTGCAATCATTTGCAAAAGACCCGGAATTTTAAGATGAATGTCTTCGAGCAAGCAAGATTCAAAAGCCGAATATCACAAAGTATTTTTCAGGCTTTGTGCTTAATGGCGGGCTCAATAAATTCGGCAGGCGCGCAAGACGTACTCGGTACCTCATTTGGAATTCCCAACAGCAGCCCGGGAGTTTTCTGGCCGCGCGGCATGGGCATTGAAGCGCTGAGCCCGGAGAATCTCTATCCCGATGGTCCCAACTTCGGGCTGGGCACCACAGCCGGTGGCTTCGGCACAAGCGGGACTGGAGCCATGTCCGGGGTAGGACTGACACAAAGAAGCGTGTCCCCTCTGGTTCGCCGCGAACTCAGACCGGCTTATTCTTTTGAGCAGCGATTGACCGATATTTTCCACATTGAGTCAAGCAGCAGCAATTCATTGTTCGCATCTGCACTGGCAAGAAGAAGTAGACGAGAAATGCTGGCGCCGGTTTCTCCAGACTACGCAAGAAGCCAACCCGGCAACCTGATTACGCCCTATTCATTGCCGAACGTCGATTCAATTTTGCAAGACCGTCCTCTTGGAACAGATGCAATACTTGACAGTCCCATGCGCTAAGTCGGATATGCATCGCCTATAGCAACCATACAGAAGCGATAGACGCGCTTCCTGAGCCTGTTCTGAAGCGCTTGATCATAAGCTCAAAGCACTGGACACGGTGAGCTTTAGAGGCGAAAATACGGCAAGATCGGGTCTTCCGATTCGCAACTTAGCCTTAGCTTTTGAGGGTATTAAATGCACGTCGATCAAATGCTTCGACTCTTATATCCCCCCGGCACGACCGAAAGGCCGACTCAAAAAACATCTCCCTATCAACGTCTTGGCCAGATGATTTTTGAAGATCGCCAAGACCTGATCCTCATTATTATCTATACATTCTTCACCGGCTTGCTCACTTTATCCGTGCCTCTTGCGACACAGATTATCGTGAATACAATTGCAGCCGGAGTATTTTTGCAACCACTAACGGTTCTTGCCGGCGGTGTTTTAGCGGCGCTGACCTTTGTTGCCCTTTTGAGATTGCTGACACTCTGGATGGTTGAGCAAATTCGCCAGCGTACCTTTTCCCGCGTAGCTCTGAGACTTGCTTATCGCGTACCGAGAATCAAACATCCGACTCTTACTGATGAATATTTACCCGAGCTGGTAAATCGCTTTTTCGATACTATAACCGTTCAATCAGCCTGGTTCTCCTTTCTTTTGGACGCCCCGGCAGCGGCCCTGCAAGTAATTGTCGGAATGACATTGCTTGCAATTTACAGCCCCTGGCTTCTTGCCTTCGACTTAATTGTAATTGCCTTTTTCCTACTTGAAGTTTTCGTATTAGGATTCGGCGGCTTCCGCACGCGAAGCGAAGAAACCACCCAGCGCTTTCTCATAGCCGAATGGCTGGAAGAACTGGCCCGTTGTGAAAGCGGCATCAAAACAAATGGTATCCCGGCATTTCTTTTGAAGCACACAGATAATTTGCTGGTGGACTACGTCAAGCGAAGACGGGTACATTTCAAGGTTTTATTCAGGCAAGCAGCAGGGCTCTATTTTTTTCAAGCATTATCTAGTGCCGGAGTACTGGGCATCGGTGCTTTTCTGGTTGTGCACCGACAACTGACCATGGGTCAGCTGGTAGCCTCATTATTAATCGTCAACATGGTTGTGCCGGGTCTCGAAAGACTGATACGCAATTTGCAGAACATTTACGAACTTCTCTCAGCTCTTGGAAAAATCGGCTACGTGGAAGATCTTCCACTTGAACGCCGCGGCGGCGAAGCAATTGTAAAATCCGGCAAAGGAGCCGAGGTCAATATAAAGAGCTTGCGCTTTGCTTATCCGGGTGGGGCACAGGTTATACGCGGACTTACAATGAATCTTACTGCCGGTGAGCGAATCAGCCTCTTCGGTCACAATGCCACGGGGAAAACTACTCTGGCAAAAATCCTCTGCGGTCTTGTAGAACCGGGAGAAGGGATTGCCCAAATCAACGGAGTCGATGTCAGAGACGCCGACCTCGACAGCCTCCGCCGGACAGTAGCGCTTGTCAGCGACAACAATGAAATCTTCCCGGGCAGCATCATCGACAATATAAGCCTTGGTCGACCGGAGATAACTTACAATGATGTGACCTGGGCACTGAATATGGTGCGCTTTGACGAATTCAGCCATCTGCCGCACGGCTTACAAACGGAAGTCGGCTCTGCCGGGAAAAGCCTTTCAAGAGGGCAGATTCAAAAGCTCCTGCTTGCAAGAGCAATAGTCAAACGCCCGGATTTGCTGATTTTCGATGAAGCTTTTACAGCAATTGAAGAAAAAAGCAAACTGGAAATCCTCGACAATTTTTATGCCCCCGAACAGAAATGGACAATCATAGACATTTCACATGACGCGGACAGCATCACGCGCTCTGACAGAATCTTCTTGATCGACAACGGAGTAATTGTCGAATCCGGAACACCGGCTGAATTGATCCGACTGGTTGACGGAAAGCTGGAAGAGCTATTCCCTCAGCTCGTTCGAATTTTGCGCATAGTTGAAAAAAATCAATCGAGGTAAGCACAAATGCCAAGCGCGAATCAAGAAAGCCTCGATATGCAAAATGAGACGCAAGCTCAAAACAGAGAATTGGAGAATCGTCTGCTCTCATTGGAAATGGTAAAAGCCGGATGGGGTCCGGGTTTCTTTGGAATAGCTTTGCTTTGCTCCTTTATTTTTTGCTGCTATTTCTTGCTCACAGTTCCATGGAGACAGTCTGTAGCCGGCAGCGGCGAAATAATTGTATTTTCGCCAATGCAAAGACCTCAAACTATAGAAGCTCAAATTTCAGGACGACTCTTGCGCTGGCTGGTCAAAGACGGAGAGGAAGTAAGCGCCGGACAATTGCTTGCAGAAATAAGCGACATCGACCCGCGTTATTTAAGCGGCGAGAAACAGATTCACAGTTTAGAAGAACAAAAAGCTGCTTTAGTTGCCAAACGTGAATCTGCAGAACAGAAAGTTGAATCGCTCTCGAATCAGCTGAAGGATCAAAGCGATTCACGAGGCGCAGCGCTGCCGGCCGCTGAAGAGCGCATCGGTCAGGCAAAGTTGAGACTTTTTGCAGCTCAGCAAAGCGTCGACGTGGCAGAGCAGAACGTCAAAACTACACAATGGCAACTTGATCGAATCAATACTCTCTTCGAAAA
>JAIEPM010000576.1 GCA_019748395.1 Candidatus Obscuribacterales bacterium | reverse complement strand
CAATTCCAATCCGTAAACTTTAAATCTAGTAAAATAAGAATCTACTAAATATTTGTCTTCTTCAAATGGTTCAACTCCTACTTCCGGTTCAAGTTCTAAAAAAAACCCACAAGTAATCATATCGCTTAAATTTTCAAATACATGAAATGAGAGAAAGCCTCCGGCCGATTCTTTGATTAAGGCAGCTGCTTTATCCTGTTTGACAAAAACCATTGAGCCCTGGACTTCCAGAAGAGTCTTCGCAATGCGAGCTGCTTCCACAAGATCCTGTGCGGGAAATAGAAATCCGGCGCTGCTGCTGTCGATAATTACCACATCGAAGCTTCTTTTCATCGATGAAAGACCTTCAAGCTCCGCCAGAAGGTTTGAGCTGTACTTAAGTACAAGCACATTCTCCTGGCTGACCGACTCTGCCAGCCTGAGTGTAATCTCTTCTGCTTCAGTTCCTTCCATTTCTCTTGATTTAGGTTCTTGCATCGTCAACCGCATAAAGGGACTGGAGCCTACTAAGTTTATATGCCCTCAGTAGTCTGCATGAAATATTAACTCATGAAATAAATTATCCGAAAAGAAGGCTTTGAATGCAGCGTTCTGCCAAGATTATCAGCCTTTTCATTGCAGTGGGTATATCTTTAGCGGCTAAATGCGAACGACGGTCTATAATGCTTTAGTCGTAGAAAGTGCAAATCAGGTATGGCAAAAATCCTACTGGTCGAGGATGACAAAACAATTGGCAAGCTGGTATCGCTCCAGCTTGAGCGGGACCATCATCTGGTCGAAAGGGTTGATACGGGCAAGGATGCGCTCTTCAACCTGAAAGTTCATGACTATGACCTGGTTATCCTGGACTGGATGCTGCCCGATTTGAGTGGCCTGGATGTATGCAAAAGCTACCGGGACGCGGGCGGTAAAGTCCCGATTCTGATGCTGACAGCCCGCGGAGAGGCGCAAGACAAAGCCAACGCTCTCGATACCGGGGCGGATGACTATCTGGTCAAACCTTTCGTTCCAGTTGAGCTTTCAGCTCGGATCAGAGCTTTGCTGAGGCGGCCAAGCGTTATTGCAGGCAAAAGTCTCTCAGTCGGCGATATCGTACTTGACTCGGCAAACAGAGAAGTTACACGCTCTGGTGCTTCAATTGATTTAACTGCTAAAGAATTTGCACTTCTTGAACTCTTAATGCGTCATCCGAATCAGAGTTTCAGTGTCGAAGCAATACTGGACAGGTTGTGGAAGTCGGAAGTTTCGGCTTCGCTGGAAACCGTGCGCACCCATGTAAAAACGCTGCGCCGCAAGCTCGGAGACAGTGAAGAGAATCCGATTATAAGAACCAAGCGCGGTCTTGGCTATCGAATTGTCAGCGAAGATTGAACAGGCTCGTCGATCTCAGGGGCTGAGATCTTTAGCTTCCTGTTCAGCCGCCTCGGCCTCGGCGCTGCGGTTTTGTCCCTGATAAAAGGCGGAGAGATGCCTGAGCGCGTCTTGGAGCTCCGGCGAATTTCCCTTAGCTTTGCGAACTGTGGCGACATAGGTCTTAAACACGCTTTCTGCTTCAGTGGCATTGCCTTGTTTGCTTAAAACCAGGGCCAGGCTGCGTTGATGTTCTGCGAGCATTTGGCTTGAATTGGGCGTATAGCTGAGCAAGCTTCCGGCTTTTTCGCCGCCGCCGTCCCCGTAGATTTGAATAATTCTGCGCAAAAAACGCTCAGCGTCAGTGTAACGTTCTTGTTTGGTATAAAGATTGGCCAGGCTGCTTAAGCAGTCGGCGACTTCAACACTTCCGGGAAGCATGTTGGGGTCTTTCGTTATATTAGAAAGATAGATTTTGACATTGCGGAACTCGCCGTCTGATGAAGCTACTGCTGAATTGTATCCTGATGCCACAATCAAGGCTCTTTGCATAAAATGCTCAGCATCGCCATAGCGTCCATTGTTCATGTAGAACTCGCCTAAATTTAAAGCGACTTTTCCGGCATAAGGAGACATTGCTCCCAGTCTTTCGACACTGTTCGATAGCGCCTGCTTATAAAATGATTCTGCTTCCGAGTAGTTTGCTGCCCCGTTTGCGGCAGCGGCACTTTGAAGTAACCTGTCTATATCGGATTCCGGATTAGCAGATGCAGGCAAGCCAAGCAAAACTAAAGCCAGGCATGCCGAGACCAAGCTTCTCAAATCAGAATTGAGTCGACTTGGCCAAGCACGAAAGTATGTCTTTTCCTCTAATGCCATCTTTGCCCTTTAGCTTATCTGCCAGTTCTTTGTACCCGAAGTTGGCGTCCTTGAGTTCTTTGTCCAGCATTCTTCGTTGAAGCTCTCGGCTATCGACAAACGCAAATTTTTCTTCTCCCTCAAAACAAATCAACGGAGGGCTACCGTAAAATAGGCGCTCTTGCTTTCTATTGAATTGCTTGATGAGGTAATTGGAGATGCTCATTTCCAAGTTCTTTTCCAGCCAGAGCATCAGACTTTCAGACATTTGTCCTTCAAATACACTCTTTTTATCGCTCAAAAAATTCGAATCATTTTCAACTTTCATTTCAAGGAAGGAACGTAAGATAGCTTCTGCGAATTCCTTTTCGTTCTCAAATGGTTTTTGAACGGCTTTTCTTTTGAGTTCAATTTCGGACAGTAGAGATTTTAAAGCTGCTTTTTGGGGATTCATGCCGGCTGAATAGTTCTCTTGAACTTGATTGAATATTGCTTCGTCAATTTCACATTCAATTGCTTGAATTCGCCTGAGTATTGCTTCGATTTTTTCGCTTGTCAGTTTCCAGAGTCTTTCCGGAGATTGCTCTTTAAGCAGCAATTCGTCAAAATTACGGACCGGCTTGTAATTGAGCGTGGCCGGGTCGAATTCTGAGAGTTCTTTCTTCAGCTGCAGGGCTTCCTGACCTCTCATTTTTAAGAGTTCTCTGTCTTCTTTGCTAAAGCTGATTATGGGAATTTGTTTTAAGTCGCCGACTTGAAAGTTGAGAGTTGGACTGAGCATGCGTGCACAGAGTGCTGCAAAACTTGAATTTAAATAAGACAGTAAAAACTGTTCGCTCTCCGGATTGCAGAAAAGAGCGGAGCCGCCGACGTCGAAAATGCAGCCTCCCGGCAAGGCTCTGACCGCGAAATCTCCTGAGGAAACGAATGAGAAGGTCAGTCCTTTGCGGAAGTAGTATTGCTCGTTTTTGACGACCCAGGAAACTTTACCTTTCAAATATGGATAGTTGGCAGAGACTGCTTCTTTTATTGCCCGTCCATCGCTTCCCCAATCGATCAGATATACGCAGGGCGAGTACCAGCGTTCGACACCGGCCCCTTTGATATAAGGATGCCAGCGCTTGCCGATTTCGCTTTTGGGAAGCTCCCAGGCAAAACGCAAAAAACGCGCATTGTCGCTGGTGGCAATACCTTGTTTGATCTCAGCTTCGTCTTTGAGATTAGTGCTGCTCTGCACTATTTGTATAAGTATCTTCGGATACTTATAATTCAAAGCTTGTCGCTGCGACTCCAGAAATTCGCGGCAGTCAATTTTCTGGAAACTGTTTTGAGCGCCGCGCTTTTCGCTCCGACACTGCCTTTCGAGATCCGGCGCTTTGTCTTTGCTTTGAATTAGATCTAGAAACAGGCTTTCTGTGTTGCCTGATTCGTCCTTCGCTTTTTTGCGCAAAATCATGAGCATGCTGTTGATTTTTTCTCCGCTCGAAAGAGGAAAGACTTGCGGACCAAGTTCTATTACAGATTGAATGGAATCGCTTTCAATTAGATTTCGGCGAAGTTTGGCGAAACTTGGTAAATAAAGCAAGGATGACTGAGTGAGAAATCCTACACTGCCGCTAGTCCGGCAAAGCTCCATTGACCTCTCCAGAAAGGCGGCGCTTAAATCGTTGTGTGAAAGAGGGAATTCGCTTTTGAGAAACTGTTTCATGCGTCTGTCCATCAATCGTCGTCCTATATAGGGCGGATTAGCGACGACGGCGTTGAAACTCTCGCTAAGCAGGCTGTCTTTGGAGACTCTGCGATTTAAAGTTCCAATTTCAAGTGCGTTTTCTTCATGCCTATTTTGAGAAAGATCGGCACGCCGCAGTTCTATTTTGAAATTCAATTCGCTGCGCAGTCTGCCTTTTAGAAGCAGTGCAAATCCAGTCACAAAGAGTGCTTGATTATCCAGATCGCAACCGGCTAGATTGAAATTCAAAATTCTTTCCACTGCTTCTTCTTTAGAAACACCTTCTTCTTCGTACATCAAATAGAAAAGATCAAAAGCGCGCAGCAAAATGTGCCCCGCTCCGACTGCCGGATCGAGAATTTTAATTTTGCAGGCATTTGTTTTTTCGGTGGAATTCCTACGTTGATCAGGAAGCAAAAACGGCAACTTCTCTCTGATTCTCTCGTTTTCCAAATTCCATTGCGGAATAATTGTGTTGGCAAGCAAATAATCGGCTGCCCAGTCCGGAGTATAGAGCTGTGTGAAGGAGATTAGATCAGCCTTGCTGTTCCTTTTGTCGGCTTGTTGTATGCGTTTCAGCGCTTGCGATCTTTTTCCTTCCTGACTGAATTGATAGAAATATCCTGCAACTCGTTCGTCGAAAAGATCGAGGATTGGCTCTGCCTTCTCCAGTTCGGGCAAAAGTTTTTCGAGATTCGTTTCGTTTGCCGCCAAAGACCAATTGGTCGCGGACTGATAAAGTGCCGGGCAGGATTTCAGTTTGAGTTCAATTTCATTTGCTCTTTTGAGTGCTGCGGTAAAGCTGCACGAGCCGGCGCTTTTGAATCTGCGAATCGCTTCGGCATAGAGTAATAATTGAAATGCCGTTTTTTGCTTTTCAGATTCAGTTAAATCAAGCGAGATTTTTTCAAGTCGATGAAAGAGCTTTCGCAAAGCCGAGAGCTTGGTTCGTGAGTCGCCGGCCGTCATGTTTTCATGAACTCTTTTTCGAGTTCGCTTCAATAAAAGCCAGAGTTAGTTGCCAGGCGTCATTGGCGGACTCATGATCATAAAGTTCACGGGTATCATTGAAAAAAGCATGTTTTGCTCTTGGATATACCTTGAGTTGATAAGTCTTTCCGAGGTCACTCAGCTTCGTTTTGAGAATATTGATTTGCTCTTCCGGAATGAGCGGGTCGATGCCGGAAAAAAGTCCAAGCATCGGGCAGTTTAGCCCGCCGGTGTAAGCAATTGGATGCCTTGCTTTATTCTCAGTGATCTCCTGGTAATAAATGCGTCCGTAAAAATCAACCACATAGGCAAGCAGGGGATTTCGGCAGGCGAACATGTAAGCGATGGCGCCGCCCATGCAGAATCCCATGCTGCCTATGGCTGTTGCGATCACCTGCGGAGACTGTCTGGCACTAGCAAATACTGCTTGCAAATCTCCCAGAATCTGTTCGTCGCTAATGCTTCCCCAGACTTCACGCATTTGACTCAGGTCATTGCGATTTATCGGATAATCAGTACTGACATCAAAAAGTTCCGGTGCATAAACTGTGTAAGATTCGCGAGCTAGTCTTCTGGCTACGTCTTTAATGTGCTCGTTTAAACCGAATATTTCGTGCACAAGAATAATCGCCGGATGAGCTTTGTTGTCATCAGGATAAACCCTGAAAACGGGCAGGCTTCTTCCGCTTCTTTGAAGACTCAGCTCTTCTTCGCGCAGGGCTGTACTGGGCTTTTGATCTCTTTCGGACATCAAGAAATTTCCTTTGAGACACGCTCGTTCTAAAGATGTTAGTTTGTCCCTGGCTAACGTGGAATAGAGTGATTGTATCTAAGCTTTCTTGTCATCGGGTGTTAGCGGAAGATAATTCTTTGAAATTGCAAAAACACGTTTCAGTATTCTTGAGTTTCGGCAGCTTGCTTTTTCTGCTCTGTCTTGATGCCGGGTCGAGCCTGGCCTCCGGCGGCAGAGAGGGTTTTGGGTCAAGCGGCATTGTCGAATCGAATCGAGAAGCTCAAACTGTGGCTGCCTCTGCCAAATTGCTTTTCCCTCCCTGTTTTCGAGCCGGGCAGGTCTGCACTATGACAGTTGTAGACAATCAGGGGAAAGCTCTGCCATATGCAGGCATTTATGTGAATGAAGAATTGAAAAGTGCAGATGAAAGAGGGGAGTTCTCTTTTAGAGCGCCCGAGCTTGAGAATCTGGAGCTGGCACTTTTAGGTGATGGCAAGAGACGAATAAATAAACTGAAGTTTCATCGTATCGCTCAAGATATTTTTGCGCAAAATGACAAGCAAGCCGAACTTGTGGCAGGGCTCCTCTTTCTTAGGGACGAGTCTTGCAAACTACCTCGAATAATTTATGCTCCTGCTGTAGTAT
>JAIEPM010000354.1 GCA_019748395.1 Candidatus Obscuribacterales bacterium | reverse complement strand
CCAAAGAAGTACTGGGCAAAGTCAGTTTCCACTGACTTCGCCTAACATACAAGGGGCGTCGCCATGCGGCGCCCGGACTTCGAGCCGAGCCTCTTTTAATTACGCCTAGGCCTGCTTCTTACAAACAGAGTCAAGGACCCAAACTACAGTTCTCATCCTCTAACTCAAAAGCAACCACAACCACCACCACCGGTGACAGGCGAACCGCCGTCGGACAGAGGAGAAGAACCACTACCGTCGCCCCAGAAAGCATAAGTCGTGTCGTACTGAGTCACTTCAAACAAAGCACCATTAGCTCCGGTTCCCGGGACCATATCCAGACTGTGGCGCCAGATTGTTCCACCTGCAATCGGTTTTGGAATTGGAATTCCGAATTTATCAATTTCCCAGTGCAGTACCAGAACCAGATTGTTCAAGGAAAAGCTTTTTTGCTTTTTGATTTGCGTCATTGAGCCGTCGGCATGATTCATATAAGAGACTGAAGGATTGAGTTGAGCAAGATCTGCTGCATCATGAGTGTTAGCCAGGAATAGTTGATTAGCTCTGTTTCGCGCCAGAACGAAGGAATCGCCGGCACCATTAATAGTTTTGCTGCGCAGCAAATTCACGATTTGCGCCCAACTTGTCCCTGGTTTGATTTCGTTGGCTCTGTTCAGCAAAAGACGATTCATTGCAGGATAATCTGATTCCACTCCGGCTGCATAAAGGGCCTTATAAACAGTTCTGCGTCCATCAAAATCGTAATACTGATGTCCGACATTCAAGAAAGGTTCAAACCAGGCAAGAGGATTCAAAACATCAAGTAAATAAGCCTGATGCACCATGGTCTTTTGCTTGGGAACTGTTTCAGAAGACACCGGAATACCGGGAATAAACTGCGGAAACCATCTGACAGTATCGTCGCGCAAATTGATTTTTATAAAACCCTGAGGCAGCTCAAGATCACTCTGGCGCATCGTATTGCAAATTGCGGTCGCATCAAATTTGTGCTCGAGATTATTCATATCGCCTGTTTGCGACTTACACTCAAAGGCGTTTGGCACCGGGTTCTGCCACTGAGGATAAGGATGTTTGGCAAGTGTTTCTTGATCAAATTTTTTCAAAGAAACAAGATGCGGCTGCTTGCGAAATTCAAAAGGGACGAAATTAACATATCGGCCGTTTCCTAAATTTATTGGGAAATAGCCCCTGAAATATTGATGATGATCGGGCATGGTCACAAGAGCAGCCGGACTCAGGTTCACATTTGGAGGCAGTTGATTTGCATAGTATCTCAAATTGCTTTCGCCCTGCCTGTTCATCAAAGCTGTGCGCCATTTCGGCAAGGGCTTCAATTCTTGATTTGAATCGAGCATTCTCAAGCCGTTTTTATGGGCAAGATCTCGAAAGTAGGGCTCCAGTTTAGCCTGAGTTTTCAAAGTATTTGCCAACCTGCCGCTCAGCGAATTGGCTGAATTCCAGACATTTGTCGCATTCTGGTTGGATTGACCGGAAGCAGTTCCGGTAGCTTGCATCGAGCGACTGTTCAGCAATATGAGCAGTGTAGAACCCCAGACTCTGTTGATACTTTTGAGACTGTATCGTCCATTTTCAGAAACCGGCTGGAAATAAGCATTCTCAGCAGCCGTGCCGCTCACCTGAAGGCGCGGGGCCAGCTTGCCCACATTCAAAGTTCCTGAGTCATTTGCATTTGTTCCTTCTCTGGAACCACCGAAAAGCATTCCGAGAAAAATCAGACCAATGCCGACCAGGCAGGCGATCATTGTATTGCAGATAACCATAACCAGAGCAGAACCCGAAACTCTGCGCTTACGCGAAAACTTCTTCATCAGCACCCCCGCCTGCAACGCTCATAAATACAAGCTAAACGGGGATTGTCAAAATCTTGTCCCTGTTTTTCCGGGAAATTCTCGGCTCAAAAAAAATCCTGAGATCCGGACAATTTCCACTATATGACTTAATAGTAAAAAAGAAAAACAAAAGCGAGAAAAAGGCGGACTTGCCTGATTCTCGCTTTCTTTTTGGCTTAATAGCCCAGCGACAGCCGGCTAATTTGCCGAAGCTTCAGTCTTCGGACTTGCCTTAGCTGCCTGCCTTTTACGCGTGTCTTTGAGCAGCCGCAACCCAAGCGACTCAATTTTGTGCATGAGGATGGAGACGTTAGCAGAGGTTCTGCCGAGATCCTTTTCCCGATGGCTTCGTCTGGCCAAATCCAGGTAATCGCGAACACAGGGGTTACGCTCATCGCCTTCGCCGTCGCCATCGCCGTTGATTTCGGTCAGAACCGCTTGGTTCTCAGTGATAGTCGCGAGAACTTCCAGCTGCTGGAGCTGCGTCTCAATAGAGTCAATGCGGACTAAGAGATCCGCCGAAACCCGGGCACGCGACCCGGATAAAGAGAAAAACAAAACAACGAGAAAAAAGAAAATGCTGACGCCCACCAATTGAATAAGCAGAGTCGTCTTTTGGTCGTCATTCATTTGAATACCTTTCGAGGTGATAGTTGAAGAATTGAAAGCTAAGTCAATCCGAGAAGACGACGCCAGAGCGGCGCAGTCCTGTAATCAATTTCAAGATCAGCAAGCCCGGGGAAAAGCTCGCGCTTGCTAAGAAGGAGGATCTCGTTCTGAACTTCAGCCCAGTCAAAGGCTGAAGCAATCCGAACTAGCATTGAATGCGGAACGAACTTGACCGACATGACGCCGTCCAGCTCGAGCAAGTTATCCGCAAGAGAGACCAGGGGTTCGTGGATCGAAAGCTTATGCTGAGTATAGCGCTCAAACTCAAGAAGATCGTCAAGCTCGGCACCGTAAAGGTGTAGCTTCAATGGGAAAGCGTATTCCCGACACTTGAGATTCTTCAATGAGCGAATCCTGACCCGTGCAGAGCCACCATTAAATGCCATCGGCCGTTCGTCATACAGAAAAGCTCGCCAGGCACTCATTTGCGCAGGGGCTTCGTCGACCGTCACATCAAGCTCGCCGGGGAAAATCTCTGCCTTCATTGATTCAACGATTTCCCGCTGAACGTCTTTCCAGGCAAAGGACGGCGAAATATCGACTACGATGCGATAGGGAGCAAAGCGCAGGCTCATGACACCGTCAATGCTGAGCAGCCTTCGGCAAAGTCGGTCGACAGGTTCATCTGGAAAACGGCATACAAAGTTGCTCCGCTCGACAGTCTCATAATAGTAAAGAGCTCTGCGCTGGAAGCGGAGCTCGCGCGTAAATCCGAAAAGCCGACTGTTCGAATTCAAACCATTCTCAAGGCGAATTCGTTTTACTTTGCTCACAAAATGTTCCTTTCAAAAAAAGATCCTTGATTGAAACAGAGCAATCAGAGACGGCTGCTCTTGAATGCATCTCTTGAAACTCTAGGCTGGTCACAAATCAATTACTGTCTTTACTTTCCGGCTTCAAATCGAAAAACTATTGATAAGCAATTCTTGCGCTGCCGGTAATTGCAAAACAACAGGGCGCCGCAAATCGGGGTGGTGAGAATACCGATTCACAGACACTAAACGGACACAGACTGAAAAATTGAGAAATAGCATTGCAGGGACAAAATCGCGACAAAGAACTTTTTTAATAAGCTCATCAGGTTGTTTGCGGAGCCTATAGACATGAAAACTGAAATCAGCAAGCTACGATCACTAAGCCGGGAGCACGAAATTCCCTGTATCTCGAAACTTGCTCTATCAAAAAGTGAGCTTCAATATCAATTCATAAAAAGCGGTTCAGGCCTATTCGAGCACCTCTCGGCAGCCTTCCACGTTGTCCTGGTAGGTGGTTTCATTCTAATGCTGCTGAATTTCTTTCAAGGTGATTCGCTCAAAATCTTCTCTACTTCAATAGCAACAGCAAGCAAAAAAGCCGAGCTCGACTTTAAGGAAAAAACTCAAACTAGAAAGGCCGATATCGCAACTTTGAAAGAAAACTCAACTCAATCGCAGACTGCAGCAGCACTTAATTCCTCTCAAAATGAAGCAGCCATATCCGACAAGCTGGAAGATCAAACAGCAGGCGATTCGACCACCGGCAAGCCAGATGAGGAGCTCCCAGCCCCGGACAGTGAAAGTCAGATACAGTGCGTAGAGGAGATCTACAACACTGATACAGCCTTGTCGGAACGAGCCAGGGATGCCGATAAAGGACAACCGGCCAGGGCAGAAGCTTATTACTCTATCCAGTCCGATATTGTCAGAGCACATCCCGAACTGAAAGAATTCGTCATGAGTCCAAGATTCGGACAGATTCCAGCCCGTCTGAGCAGTCGATTGAGCACTTATCAATAGGGTTTGGCAGCACTTGAACACGGGTAATCTGCTAATAAGAAAATTCTCCGGTATTTCCATGTCAAAACTGCTCCTTGTCGAAGATGACGAGCTCTCCGGCGACGAAGTCAAAGAAAGCCTCGAACGAAATAATCACCTAGTCGATCTGGCGGTCGATGGTCGCAGCGCCTGGGATCATCTCCGTGTCGTCTCATATGATCTGCTCATACTTGACTGGAACTTACCGGATACTTCAGGTCTTGAACTTCTAAAACAACTGAGAGCCGGCGGAAACATGGTTCCTGTGCTCATGCTTACCGGACATGCCGACATGGAACATAAAACAATGGGATTTGAAGGTGGAGCAGATGATTACCTGTCAAAACCAGTCAACCTGAAAGAACTAGCACTACGAGTCACAGCCTTGCTCAGACGCCCGGCCGCTCAGATTTCGTCCCTCTTAAAAGTCGGAGATGTGGAAGTTGATCTGGAAACTTACAAAGTCACGAAAGAAGGCAAGTCCATTAAATTATCGCCAACTGAATTCAACTTACTCATTACCTTTCTCAGACACCCTAATGTGGTTCTGTCGCCCGATGTGTTGATCGAAAAAGCCTGGCCGACAGACACCGAAGTGAGCTCGGAACTGGTTAGAAAGTATGTTTATAAACTCAGAGACAAAATCGACAAATCCGGAAATTTGATCAAAACAGTACACGGAGTCGGCTATGCCTGGGAAAAGTCTTGAGAGGCCGATTCTGCCGCTGCTCTCAGTTGCTTTGCTCTCTTCTCCCTGCTCTGCTTCTCCACTAAAGGCAAAAGCACCAGACCTTTTGCAAGAACAAGCGATATCTGCAAAGAAATCAGATGACAAAACTATTGAAGAAAGAGCTATCAATTTAAACCGCCAGATCTTGAGCAATCCAAATGCAAATCAAAAGCTACTGGCTGAAAGACGCAACGCCATTTATGCTATCTACAGATCAGACAAAAGAGCTTCACTCATTAACCTCCTGGAAAAATACAAGAAAGAGAATCCGAGAAATCTAGCCGATCGCATGTTTTTGGCCTATCTCTATTCAATCTCAAACACAGATCTGGCAGAGCGCGAAATTACATACCTGGAACAAGAGTTAAAAACAACTCCCAACCCATATTTAAGTTCGGAATTGCTCTATTACAAAGCCCGACTGAATCTCTCAGCCGGTGAATCAACAGAAGCTCTGTCCTTGATGCGGAAGTACATCAGAACAAAAAAAACACCGGAAGCTTATTGCGAACTAGCTATGGCTGTTTTTCTAAAACAAAAGGACAGCGAGCTTGCCGAACTATTGCTCGATCGAGCAAAGAAGCTGGCTCCGGAAATCCCGGAATCACACAACGTCAAAGCCGAGCTTTACTATGCTATTGATAAATTTGAGGCAGCTCTAAACGAAATCGATTGTTATTTAAGATCCGTTCCGCTTGACCTGAACGCCAGTAACCGTCGGGTAAAGATCCTGATGAAGCTTGGACACGACGATGAAGCAAAGCTTCTAATTTCGAAAAACTATGAATTGCCGTTTAACTCAAACGCTCATCTACTCAAAGTCGCGATTGTTTATGAAATTGCCGAGAAACCGAAAAAAGCCTATGACTGCCTGAGTGAATTAATCAAGAGAGATCCGAAAAATCCGGGGTACTGGTACAGGCGGGCATTTGTTTTGCATCACATTTATATGGACGAGCTCGCGCTCAAAGATTGTAATCAAGCCTTAAAGCTAAAGCCTGCTTTCGAAGCTGCCGCAAAACTGAAAGAGGATTGCATAAACAAAAAAGAACAAAAAATGGTAGGAGAACTGCTTGAATTCTGAGGCACCTAAACCGCAAGCGCGCCCGCCAAAGCCCGAGTTTACCTTTGTTTTGCCGGGGCGTTTATCACAAAAGGGAATCCTCATTGTAGGTTTGCCGGTTCTAATTCAGCTGATTTTCATGCTGATTATTCTTTCCGAGAATGCACGAATCGATGCTGAAACCAGATCGGAAGAGCGTC
>JAIEPM010000381.1 GCA_019748395.1 Candidatus Obscuribacterales bacterium | reverse complement strand
GCAAAGACTGGTTGCCGACCTGCTGCTCTTGACCAAATCAGAGCAATCTAAAGTAGCGCTAAAAATGATGCCCTTGCGCTTCGACATGCTTTTGCGCGAAGTACTCGGCGAATTCGGCGACTTATTTGAAGACAAAGGCATAGAGCTGATAGCCGATACGATTCACATGGCAAGAATAAACGGCGACAAAGATGCTTTGCACAGGCTTCTGGCAAACTTATTTGAAAACGCTCTGAATTACACGGAAAGCGGCGGCAAAGTCAAAGCAGAACTGCTTGTGACAGGCAGCAACCTTCTTTTGACGGTAAGCGATACCGGCGTCGGAATCCCGGCGGAATCCATCGACAAGATTTTCGAACGCTTTTATAGAGTCGATCAGTCCCGCTCTCGAGCCGCCGGAGGCTCAGGTTTGGGGCTGGCAATAGTTAAAGCGATAACCGAATCGCATCACGGACAAATTCAAGTAAGCAGCGAAGTCGGCAAAGGCACCACATTCAGTATCACACTGCCCGTAGTCGGACAGAGCACTTTCTTTGGATTAAAGAAAGATTTAGAGATTTCCTGAGCTCAAGCTCCACAGTTTCCCCACAGCGCATTCACGCATTCCCCACTTTTGAGGAATAAGCTTGAAGAGTTGGAGGAGGGAAACAGAACAATGAACAGCCTCGTCAAAGAGCCGATTAATTTTTCTAATCGGAGATTGAGCTATGTACTGCAGCTAGCCAGGACTGTTAATCTTGCGCACTTAAAAGAGCTTGCATGGCAATATTCAATCTCTACTTTGACAATCGCGGCTGTTACGCTGGGCTGCTTCCTAGGCGGCGTATGGATTAGCGACATAGATGCGATTATGCTTTATTTTGCCGCTACATACTTGCTGGCATACCGATCGACCCTTGGACCGGCACTATGGGCAGGCGTATTCAGCATCTTTTGCCTCGACTATTTCCTTACGCCGCCAGTCTTCCATCTTGAATTTGCGCATGCTCATGCGCTGGCAGCAATGCTATTAATGATCATCTTAACGAGCCGCAGCGCTGCCCGCATTCGCAAATACGCGCTGAATCTTGAAGAAATGGTCAGCGACAGAACATCTCAACTAGAAGAAAGCAACAAACAATTATCAATCGAGGTAGCAAAACACAAATCAACTGAAGAAAAACTGAGACGAACCGTAAGCGAGCTAGGAAGATCCAACGCTATGCTGCAGCAATTCGCACGCATCGCCTCGCATGACCTGCAAGAGCCTCTGCGTGTAATTCAAGGCTACGTTGGACTTCTAAACTCACGCTATAAAGAAAAGCTCGACGACAACGGCAAAGATTTCCTTGGATACATAAGCGATGGCAGCAAGCGCATGGAGGGCTTGATTAGAGGAATTCTAGACCACGCATCAGTATCAACCAACAGCAGACGCTTTGAAATCGTCGAAATAAAACATGCGCTCGCTGACGCATGTGCAAATTTGGAACAACGTATTGAAGAAACCGGCGCCCAGGTCACATACGACAACCTGCCCAGCCTGACAGTCAACAAAGTACAGATGACACAGTTGTTCCAAAATCTGATTGCCAACGCGCTCAAATTTCAGAAAGGAGACGAAGCTCCCCGCATACATATTTCATGCAAAGCCGACGAGCGCAACTACGTCTTCAGCGTAGCAGATAACGGCATAGGCATTGAAGCGGAATACCAGGAACAGATTTTCGATATGTTCAAAAGACTTCATTCGTCACAACAGTTTCCGGGCAGCGGACTAGGTTTAGCCATCTGCAAAGCAATTGTGGACCATCATGGTGGACGAATATGGGTTGAATCAGAAACGCAGAAAGGTTCTCGCTTCTGCTTCAGCATTCCCCGCAGCTAAAACAATCGACAAATAAATCAGATTTGGAGGATTTATGACTACAGCACTGAAAGTACTACTCGTTGAAGATCACGCAGCCGACCGACGCCTTCTTGAAGAAGCCCTCAGCGACTGCAAAATCGCAGTGGACTTAAACACGGTTTCCGACGGTGAGCAAGCAATCAGGTATGTCAAGAAAACAGGAAACTACAAAAGCGCCGAGCGTCCGGATCTGATTATTCTGGATCTGAACATGCCGCGCAAAGACGGTCATCAGTTCCTTGAAGAAATGCAAGGCTTTTTGAAAAAAGAAGAAATCCCTGTTGTCCTTCTAACCGTATCAGACAATCCGACGGACCATGATAGAGCCCTGGACTGTCACATGAATTACTTCATGTCAAAGCCCGTAAATTCCGAGAGACTGCAGCAGATACTCAACGCCGTCACGGAGCTCTGGACGCCCGGCTGCTGTCACTAAAACGATATTTTTCAAAAGAAAGCAAAACATTCAAGGAGAAGAAAATGACTGAGGTTCATTACATAATTGCCAGTAATCCAAATACTCCGGCTAAAGTTCTTGTAAAACTAGCATCGGCTGCCGATCATTCAATACGGCGCCAGGTAGCGGCAAACCCGCAAACACCGGAAATAATTCTAGAAGATCTCTCAAGAGATGAAGATTGGGATGTGCGACTTAGCGTTGCCTTAAATCCAAGCGTACCCCTGCGCCTGCTTGAAAGCCTGGCACAGGACGAGCAAGCCAGCGTGCGTTTTGGAGTCGCAGAAAACATCGACACCCCCGACAGCATTCTGGAAACACTTCTGGAAGACGATTGTCCTTATGTCAGCCACAGAGCCGCCATAACCATGGCAGGTAAAATCGTGAAAGCACGCGTGTCCTGAGCACAAAAGACTCATCACAAAATCCCCCCGAATCGCTCACATATTCCCTACAGCAAAAGAATAGTATTAAGGCATGAAGAGCAAGAGCGAAATCGAAAAGGTTTAAGACAGGACGAGACAAAGGGTTTAGATCAGAAGGAGCAATAAATCCTGAATCCCCCGGTAGCGGCATTAATGAAGACAGTGGTGGAGGTGATGCCTCTACCGGTGGGGATTCCAAATCTAAAAAGCGAGTTTATGTCAGACGAAAGGGAACGCCAAATCAGAATCCCAGGCAGAGGACAGAGGAAAAAGAGGAGGTGGATCAAATAACCTCTGCCGCAGGATTCTAAGTTATCGAAAAGAGCAAGTTTAAAACGACGAAATCCAAACGAAACAATCCAGAGAACAGCACAAATAAATTACGGAGGCGCATTTATAGAAACAACAATTTAACTCACTGAGCAAGAGCAGACATATTCCGAAGCACAAAATACGGAGAAAAAAAATAGACTAAATTCCAATTCAAATCAACTTTCAGGAAAGACAGCAGCAAGGACGGCGAAAGCCGTCCTTACTGTTTGCATAGATTCACTTTGATTCGCTTTTAGTTTCTCTTGGATAGAAAAGATAAAGAAGCAGCAAGAAAAAAGTGGCAAATGAAACTGCGAATTTGTATTCGGGTGAAAGGTCGGTTCGCGGCGAAATGAAGCCTTCGATTGTTCCCGCAATCAGGAGTAGCGGCACTGTTCCAAGAAAAAGAACGGAGCCTTCACGGGCCATTAGCTTGATTGAATCAGAACGGCGCAATTCTCCCGGAAATAGAATTCCTTTGGCAATCATCAGACCGGCGGCGCCACTGATAAAAATAGCTGAAAGTTCAAATACGCCGTGCGGAGCAACGAAAGCAACAAGGCGAGCCGCCATGCCATGCAGCTGACAGGCAGCAAACGTGCCGCCGATCATAATGCCATTAGTGACAAGAATGTAAATGGTGCCCAGTCCAAAAGTAACTCCCAGAACATAAGCAATCAGCGAAACTTTTATATTGTTGGTAGCTATAAAGCTGGACGATGCCGGGCTTTCGCCTTCAATAGCATCGGTCCACATCTTATTCTGCTCCATGTAGGACCAGAGCTCGTCGGATACAATGGGTTGACCACGTTGAAGCTCAAGCTGAGCGCAACTAGGGTCCTTCACAATCATTACCCAGGTGCCGACCATCGGCACGGCAAAAAGTAAAAAGGAAACAAGTACATAAATAATGTTGTTTCGATAAAGCGCGGGGAATGTAATCCACAAGAAGTGCCAAAAATCGCTCCAGCGCCTGTTTGGACTTTGGTAAACCTGGTTATGCCCCTTCACCACAAGGTTGTTGAGATAGCCGATAATCTCATGACCGAGCCCCATAACCCGAGCACGAGAAAGGTCGGAAGCGGCCGACCGATATAATCGTCCAAGCGACTGCAGTTCTTCCCGGGTCAAACTCGCAAGCCCGCGTGTTTCCACCCTCTTCAAAAGGTCTTCCAATTTTTGCCAGTAAATCTGCCGAGCAGCAACCCAACGCTCAACGTTCATAGGAATCCTGAAAGCAACGAGTCCCGGAATGAAAAATCCACACTATTCAATCTCTACCCCGGAAAATGTTGACCTACACCTGGAAATGGCAGGTATGGGCAATCGGATTTGGGCTGCATTTATCGACATGTGCTTGCTTTACCTTGGCATTATCGTACTAGTGCTTATCGCAGCGCTTGTAGTCCTCTTCCTTTCTCAGGCTCCGATAGAGGACGCAATAAAGACTTCCAGCTATTACTACATCGTCGGCGCAGCGCTGCTTTTAATTTTCGCCCTGCAGTTCGGTTATTTCATCGCTTTTGAAAAACTCTGGCAGGGTCAAACTCCCGGCAAAAAAATAGCAAATATTCGAGTAATAGAATCCAATGGACAGCCGGTGACCTGGTCCTCGGTAATCATCAGAAATCTCATGCGTATTGTAGATACAGGCTTAATGATGATTGGTGTGGTCTCGATGATTCTGGATAAAAACGAGCGGCGGCTTGGAGATTTCCTGGGCGGAACTCTTGTAATTCGAGAGCGGCAACCGGAGCTTTCGACACGTTTACTTCGAATTGAAGCAACAGAACCAGCCAGCTCTTTCTGTGATGCAGGACAAATTTCGCCGGATGAATATCATTTACTGGTTGCATTTTTGCGCCGCCGAGGACAAATGGAAACACATAGCAGGAGCGCTCTGGCAAGGCAATTGCAAGAGCTATTCAGCATGAAACTGCAAACAGAAAACCAGGGCGAATCTGCAGAAAAATATCTTGAAAAAGTATATCTTGCCTACAACGCCCGGGCGCGCCTTGAGGCAAGCTAGTTAGCGAGAACTTGAGAGAGGTAAGCTGCAGTTTTGCTGCGCTTTGATTTTGCAATTTTTGCGGGCGGCCCCTCGGCTACGACTTGCCCACCGGCGGCGCCGGCACCCGGACCCAGGTCTATTACCCAATCGGCCTGTGATACCACGTCCATGTCATGCTCAATCAAAATCACCGTGTTGCCCGCATCAACGAGTTGATGAAGCTGCTTCATCAAACGCTCCACATCAGCAGGATGCAAGCCACTGCTCGGCTCGTCTAAAAGATAAAGCGTGTCGCCTTTCTGAACACGTTGTAGTTCATTGGACAATTTAATTCGCTGAGCTTCTCCTCCTGAAAGTTCAGTGGCAGCCTGCCCGATCCGCAAATAACCGAGCCCTACGTCTTTTAACGTCTTAAGCCCCCGTGCTACAGAAGGCAGTTCAGTAAAGAACTCCGCCGCCTCGTCCACGGTCATGGAAAGCACTTCTGCGATGTTCATGCCTCGGTACTTCACTTCCAGCGTCTCGTCGTTATATCTTTGACCTCGACAGCTGGAACAGGGCGTATAAACGCTGGGCAAAAACATCAACTCTACAGCGACAAAACCCTCACCCTCGCAACTTGCGCAGCGCCCACCATTAACGTTGAATGAAAAGCGACCGGCATTGTATGAACGAGCCTTTGCTTCGTCGGTTTGAGCAAAACGCTGCCTGATCACATCGAAAAGACCTGTATAGGTCGCAAGGTTTGAACGCGGAGTTCTGCCAATCGGCTTTTGATCCACACAAACCAGACGACGAATCTTCTCAGCGCCTTCAAGAGTTGCAGGCGAGTCAATATCGAGCTCGAGCACTTCCGTGCCGTCGGAGTCTTCTTCCGCCTCAGACTCCGAGCCTAGTTGAGCTTGAATTGACTCTGCCAATACCTGATTGAGCAAAGTTGTTTTACCGGAGCCGGACACACCCGTTATGGCCGTAAGACAGGAAAGAGGAAATTCCACGCTCAAGTCTTTCAAATTATTTCGGTTGATATTGGAAACTTTGAGCCAGTCAAGCGGCTTGCGTTCTTTAGTGGCAGCACTTGTTCTTTCATTGAAAAGAAACGTTCTTGTAATAGACTCCTTGCATTTTTTCAAGGCGGCGACCTCGCCGCTATAAAGCAAGGTACCGCCGTTCTGCCCGGCGCCCGGTCCAATGTCCACAATCCAGTCGGCC
>JAIEPM010000017.1 GCA_019748395.1 Candidatus Obscuribacterales bacterium | reverse complement strand
GATCCGTTTGCGTCACCAGTAGCAAGTACGAGTGCTGCAGATCCGTTTGCGTCACCAGTAGCAAGTACGAGTGCTGCGGATCCGTTTACATCACCGGTAGCAAGTACGAGTGCTGCGGATCCGTTCGCCACGCCGGCAGCAAGTACGAGTGCTGCGGATCCGTTTGCCACGCCGGCAGCAAGTACGAGTGCTTCAGATCCGTTTGCCACGCCGGCAGCAAGTACGAGTGCTTCAGATCCGTTCGCCGCGCCAGCAACAAGCTCTAGTCCTTCAGATCCGCTTGCGGCTCCGCCCGCAAGCGCTGGAACAGGCGACCTTCTTGGTACATTGTTTCCGGACCTCGCTGGGAAGCCTGAAGCGACTGCTGATGCTGCTGTTGGTAACATTCGCGATGCTCTTAAGGATTTGTTTGCTGATTCTTCGAACTCCCAGGCAAAACCTGAGTTGGAGCCAAAAGCCGATGAATCTCCGGCTCCCGTCAACGGCTCTGATACCCTGACGATTGACGGCAAAAGTCCATTGGACAGTTTGTTTGCAGATTCACCAGAGATTACCGGAACTCTCTCAGATCCGCTTTCTTCTTCAACTTCGTCCTCAGATACTCTGAGTTCAATCGACAAAAGAGAAGAGCCGCTTATTGCGCCAAGTTCCTCGTCTGCTCTCGTTCCGGATCTTTCAGAAAGCTCTTCCAGTCCTGGCGAGCAAGTCCCAGTGTTAAGTATGGAGCTTCCAGCCCCTGAGCCTCATGCACAGGTGGTTTCTCACAAGGAACCTACCGGTGAATTACCGGCAGTGGAATCTAGCTCCGAAAAAGAAAGTGTTTCTGCTACGCCGAGTGCGGACCCCGTTGCATTGAGTGCAGCCTCTGTAGAGCTAAGCCCGACACCGGCAGAAAAGCCTCCTGTTTTGACTAGCGAAGCCGTCTCGTCGACTAAGGAGCCGGTTCCGCCTAAAACGATAGAGGCTCCAGCACCAATGTCCGTGGAATTGCCTGCCCCACCGCCACCGGCAGTGGCTGCGACGTCCCCGGCCCTGCCTGCCTCGAGTGCAGCCCCTACGGGTGTCGCCGGAATCGTTATGAAGCTCGAGCAACAGTCGCAGAGAGCTACCGCGAGGCTTGAACAGCGTCTTGATGAAATGCAAAGCAAACTTCAGGACGAGAGACAGCAGGCAATTGCGCAAGTTCTAACAAAAGAGCAAGCAAGCCAGAAAAATATTGAGTCTATGCGCACCGTTCTTTCAAGGCGCCTCAATGCCGCGGCAGATGAAATTAAGACAAACATCAATGACGGCGCTGAAAAAGGATGCCAGAACGTAAAGGACTCATCGTCCTCCGCATCGGCCAGCCTTGCCGAGCAAAGCAAGGAGCTTGGTCAGGAAGTTTTGAAAAGCTTTGATGAGCTGAGCAACGCCACTGTAGGACTGCTTTCGACCCATACCGACAAAGCTGAGGCATCTCAAGTAAGCGGGCTTTCCGAGATGAATAGCCTTGCTTCTCAGATGAAGGAAAAGATAGAGGACATTACTCGGCAGCACTACCGCAGCATGCAAGGACAGTTTGAGCACCTTGAAAAACGCTGCAAGGAAATCAACGAGTTTACTTCCGATGAATTAAACAAAGCAGGCGAAAAACTTGCTGCTGAATTGAGCTTGCATAAGAAGGACTGTGTTGACCGGCTTGAGGCTCTTTCCAACGAGCTTGTCTCAACGATTAATGAAGGAGCCGCTCTTTGCGGATTGAATATTCAAATTCATGCCGACAGTCTCGGTACAAGCACATTGGTACCGCGACTCTTGCAGATGAAACAATCATTGGGTGCCAATGCTCAGAAGTTGCGAGAGCAGTACAAAGAAGAAGTTGAGAAGTCTGCAGCCCTTAAAATGGCGGAGCTTCGTCCGGTTTTTGTCGGCAGTCGCGAGCGTATGGACGCTGTGATCAATGAAGCTCAGCAATTGAGGATAAAAATTCAAGAAGAGCAAAAATCCGAGTTTGAGAAAATACTGCAAGCTCTGACTATTTTTGTTGAGGAGAAATTGAGCACCGCAAGTGGTGCTGCCCGGCTTATTCTCGATGAGCTTTCTGTTGTAGAAAAGCAAATCATGGCGCTTTCGGACTCCTCAAGTATCGAGTCCGACCCGGAGCTTTCAGCAGCCCGAAGCAAGGTTTTAGCGCGCTTGCAAGAAATTGGTTCGCAGCTGCAAGACAGGGTGAACGATTCTTTGCGCCGCCAAATTGCCGACATGGAAGACAAAGGACGCATGCTTCAGGAAGAGCTGATTTCCTCCATGGAAGCGGATGCTTATGCAGTGCGCAAGTCAGTCGAGGCATCCGTTCAAAAAGTAAAACAAGCGATTGAACAGGCAAGCAGCAAAATCAGCTCACTGCAAAATCAATATTTGCAGTAGTGTTCTTTAAGACGGTTAGATGAGTGTATAGCCGTCGCTGCCGCCAAGAACATGGCGACGGCTTGATACGCGCTCAGGCTGCTTGCATTTTCAGAAAGATGCTTTCTGCTCTTTTGAGAATCTAAGCAGCAAATTTTGCTTTAGCTATTACTAAAATCTGCTAATAGAAGGGCGTGATTATGAGCGGCGCTTAAGCAATTGGTTCAGGAGCGGAAGAGATCCTTATATATATTAGGTCTGGTCTTTTAATCAGATATGATGGTCCCCAGCTGGCATGGAGGCTGATAAGTGCCCCAGTTCAAGGGTTTTCAGCTATTTGTTGTGTAAGGAGATTGTCATGGTGACTGTTAAAGCTACAGATAAAAATCTGGAGTATTTGAAGCTAGATGAAGCTCATGTAAATCCAGTGCTTTCGAGAAGCGCAAAAATCGTTGCTGAGAAAGCTAAGGGTTCTTACATCTATGACATGAACGGAGATGCCTACCTGGATTTCACCACCGGTATTGCAGTCAACAACGTTGGTCATTGCCATCCTAAAGTTGTGGAAGCAGTTCAGGCGCAAGTCGCAGAACTGATGCATACATCGGTTGTAACTCACCACAAGCGCTACATCGAACTTTCGAAAAAACTTGCTGAAATCTCACCCGGCCGCCTTGATTCGGTATTTCTCGCCAACAGCGGTGCCGAATGCGTGGAAGGCGCCGTAAAGATGGCTCGTTATGTCACCGGCCGTCCGTGCATAATCAACTTCCGCGGTTCATTCCACGGTCGTACAATCTTCACAACTGCACTCACAACTTCCAAGCTGGTATATCGCGAAAAATATGAACCGCTGCCTGGTTCAATACACACCGTGCCGTTTCCCTATGTTTATCGCTCGCACCATCGCGGCAACCCGGAAGCATGCGTTGACGAAACGATGCATCAAATTGACATGCTCTTCAAGCAAATCGTGCACCCCGAGCAGGTTGCAGCATTTCTGGTCGAACCGGTTCAAGGTGAAGGCGGCTATGTTCCGGCTCCAGTGAGCTTCCTCAAAAAGCTCCGTGAACTTGCAGACAAACACGGCATTCTTTTAATTGTGGACGAAGTGCAAACCGGTTTCGGACGCACAGGCAAAATGTTCTGTATCGAGCACTACGGCGTCGAGCCTGATGTAATGCTCATGGCTAAGGGAATTGCAGGCGGTATGCCGCTTTCGGCTTTCATTACCCGAAAGGAAATCTCTCAGAAATGGCAGCCGGGCCGTCATGGTTCCACCTTCGGTGGTAACCCGGTCAGCTGTGCTGCAGCGCTTGCCACCATCGATGTAATCGAAAACGAGAAGCTCGTTGAAAGATCTGCTAAGGCCGGTCACGAAATGATGGAACATCTGCGCAAAGCTTTTGCCAACAATCCGCAAGTCGGTGAAGTTCGCGGGCTAGGCATGATGATTGGTGTCGAGCTTAACGAAAAGGACGGCAGTCCCAGTCATGATATTGCTGAAGCTGTTGCAAACAAATGCTTCCAGAACAAATTGCTTGTTCTGACATGCGGCAGCCACGGGCATGTTCTTCGTTTGATTCCGCCGCTGACAGCCAGCGACGAGGAAATCAAAAAAGGTCTGGATATCCTGGTTAACGCAATCAACGATTCTTGCAAATAGTTCAATCAATCCGGCTTAGTCCGGTTCGCTGCCTTAGAACACACTATAAATCCCGGGGGGAAAGATGAGCACGAAGACAGAAAGTCGAGAAAAAACAGAAGGAAAGCAGGGCGCGGTGCAAACCTACCAGAACTTTATCAACGGCAAATGGGTCAAAGCAAAGAGTGGTCAAACATTCACCAGCTACAGCCCGGCTAACCTTGATGAAGCGATCGGTCATTTTGCTCTTTCCGGTCCGGAAGACGTTAAAGCCGCTGTTGATGCCGCTGAAAAGGCACTCACCGAATGGCGCAGAACTCCGGCTCCGACAAGAGCCGAGATGCTCTACAAAGCTGCAACTCTTCTGGAAACACGCAAAGAAGATCTGGCTCGCGTCATGACACGCGAAATGGGTAAAGTCATCAAGGAAGCCCGAGGCGATGTGCAGGAAGCCATCGATATGGCCAAGTACATGGCCGGCGAAGGTCGCCGTTTGTTCGGCGCTACGGTTCCGTCCGAAATGCCCAATAAATTCGCTATGTCCGTTCGCGCTCCGATTGGCGTAGTCGGCATCATCACTCCCTGGAACTTCCCAGTTGCAATTCCGAGCTGGAAGATATTTCCTGCTCTTGTTGCAGGGAATACGGTTGTGTTTAAGCCGGCTACCGACACCCCGCTTTGCGGCTTGATGTTCATCGAGATTTTGAACGAAGCCGGATTCCCTCCGGGCGTAATCAATATGATCACCGGTGGTGGTGGCAGCTGCGGCATGGCTATCGTTGAAGATCCTCGCGTTCGTGCTATCTCAATTACCGGCTCAACACAGGTTGGTCGTCAGGTTGCCGGTCGTTGCGGCGAGTTGATGAAGCGTATTTCTTGCGAACTCGGCGGCAAAAATGCAATTTGCGTTATGGAAGATGCCGACCTCGACCTGGTTATCGAAGGCGCTCTCTGGGGCTCTTTCGGTACCGCCGGTCAGCGTTGTACAGCCACCAGCCGCATTATTGTTCATAGCAAGAAGTACAAAGAATTCTGCGAGCGTTTTGCTGAAAGGGTCAAATCACTCAAACTCGGCAACGGACTCGACCCGGAAGTTGAAGTCGGACCGGTGGTCAGCAAATCTCAGCTGGAATCGGTTCATAACTATGTTGAAATCGGCAAGAAAGAAGGCGCTAAGCTTATTGCAGGCGGCAACATTCTTACAGAAGGAGATTTCGGCAAAGGCTGCTTCCACGAGCCCACAGTATTCTGTGATGTAAAAACGGACATGCGCAGTGCGCAAGAAGAAATCTTCGGACCGGTTACTTGCATTATCGAAGTTAAGAGCTTCGAAGAAGCACTCAAAGTTGCAAACGGCACAGACTACGGTCTTTCGCTCTCGATGTACACTCAAGACGTAAACAGAGCCTTCATGGCAATGCAAGAACTTGAATCGGGCATCGTTTATATCAATGCACCGACAATCGGCGCAGAGATCCAATTGCCTTTCGGTGGAGTCAAGCAAACCGGTAACGGCCACAGAGAAGCCGGTACCGCAGCTATCGATCAGTTCACCGAGTGGAAGTCGATTTATGTTGACTATTCAGGGCGCCTGCAAAAGGCACAAATTGACGCGTACGAAAATGCAGACAAGGAGTAATAGGGACAATGGATTTTGATTTCACACCCGATCAAATCGCCATACGCAAACACATGCGTGAGTTTGCAGAGCGTGAGATTGCGCCGAAAGCACAAGAAAACGATCGCAAGTGCGAGTTCGACTGGGACATTGCCAAGAAGATCTTCGCTGAAGGCTTCCTGGGCTGCCCCGTGCCGGAAAAGTACGGCGGTCTTGGAATGGATTACATTGCTTACGGCTTGATGACCGAAGAAGTCAACCGCGTTTGCTCATCAACTCGTACACTCTTCTCCGTGCAAACTTCACTGGTTGCGCTCACCATTTTGAAATGGGGAACAGAAGAGCAGAAGAAATTCTATCTGCCTAAAATGTGTAACGGCGAATTCATCGGCTGCTTTGGTTTGACAGAACCGGAAGCCGGTAGTGATGCTGCTAACCAGCAAACACGTGCAGTCAAAGACGGCAATGACTACATTCTTTCCGGACAAAAAGTTTGGATCTCCTGCGGTTCCATCGCTCATTACGCGCTGGTATTTGCAACAGTAGATGCAAGCAAGGGTCATGAAGGAATCACCTGCTTCATCGTCGACACCAAGAGCAAAGGCTTCTCGACACAGTCGATCAAAGGCAAGCTCGGTCTTCGCGCTTCGGAT
>JAIEPM010000093.1 GCA_019748395.1 Candidatus Obscuribacterales bacterium | reverse complement strand
AGTCTGAAGCCCTGTATTTTACGGCAAGAATATCGTTTGTAATTTTGCTGCTGCTTTCAACGATAAGATCTTGGGTTAAAGCGTCGAGTTTCAGATTCTTCTGTTTCAGTCCTCTCATTTTTGCGGCTTCTTTAAGATAGGCTTCGGCCTCAGTATCTCTGCCCAGATCCTGCAGCATGAAAGCGCAAACATCGAGCTCTCGAGATGCTTCTTTTAATCCAAAATCGCAAATGGCGGAGCTCGTGGTTTTAGCGGTTAAAGTTTGAACACTGTTTCTAAGAATTTCTGCAACTTTTTCTTGCAATAGTACTGCTTCTTCTTTCTTCGAGAGCTTTGTTTCGATGGCTTGCAGCTTGTGTAAACGATCTACTGCTTCAATCGGGTCGGAAGGAAAAAGCCTTAAGTCGCTTTTTTTTCTGATTTCTCCGTTAATTCCTAGAAGTATTTTGTAGAATTTCTCCGCTTCCAGATAATCACCTTTATTGCGTTTCAATTCTGCCAGATTCAATATGGCCTTTTCTCTTTCAAGTTCGGCTTTTGTATTTGGATATGCAAAGTTGCTTGCTTGCCAGTTTGCGCAAATTGAAACAGATTTTTCCAGCAATTTAAGACCTTCGGCATTATTGCCCTCGGCGATTTTCGCTTTGGCTTTGAGATTTAGGAGAAGCACCGTCATGTATTCATCTTTGATGTTTGAATGTTCAAGCGCCGATAGGGCTTTGTCTGCGCACCATTGCATTTCTTTGTATTGTCCAGGGTTTTCATCAAACGCCTCAGCATAGTCTTTATAGACTTTTGCCGCAGCGAATTCACCAAGAATCATTGCTTCGTTTGAGGCTATCAATGAAATGTTCTTGAGCGCCTCAGGTACATTTCCGGCAGCGTTTTGCAATGCAATCCGGCGTTCCAGCTCCTGGTTGAAAAGCATAAAGGCGATAATCGGCAAGGTTAAAATCAGGCATGCAAATTTTTGTGCGATTCTTAATTGCTGCGATACTTTGAGTGACTGCCTGATTTCATTAAATTCCGGGTTCTGATTTGTTTTTTCAAGCCGGAGATATTTGTTGAACTCACCTGCCAAAAGCGGGAATTTAATTCTTGCATGCTTGTAGATTTGCCAGGATTCGGCAAAAAGATTCTCTGCTTCTTGAAATTTTTCTTCGTCGAAATAAAGTCCGGCCAGGAGTGCTTTCTTATTGGATGCGTAGGCGTTTCTCAGTGTGAAAAGCTTTTCGTGAATTGCCAGTGAGAGTTTCAAGGCTTTTTCTGCTATCAATTCTTCTCTCACAGCCAGAGTGCTCAGGGCAAAGATATCGAGAAGGCTCAGTAAGAGGGGAAAAGCGAAAGCGATGGATACAAAAAGCGATAGGCAGGCTAAAAATCCTGCTCTGTAATAATCGAATAGCAGGTAGGCAAGTTTGGCGTAAAAGCCGGCAAGTAAGGTATGAGCTATCAAAAGGCTCGTTTCTTGCCAGAAAAGTTTCCACTTGACCTTCTTTGACATGCCGAAACTGCGCTCCTCTTCACTAGAACTGCCCGTTTTCAGCATTTTCAAATCCGGCTTCTCTCGGAGTGCCGCTGCCAATAAGGATCCTAAGGCAAGGCGCTGCTACATCTTTTCATACCAGACCGGACCATCATTAGCATTGCTGCTCTCTTCCGGTTTTTCGAGTGTTGTTTTGGATGATTGCACCATGACGTCAAGAACGCGCATATAAGTGTGCGACACTCTTTGCCGCTCTACGTCCGTCCAGTCGTGTTTGCGAAATTCAGCAAGAGCTCTGAGCAGCTCTTTGCTGGAGCGGATTTTCTGAATTCGACTAACCCAGTCGTCTAATGAGATATTGCTTTGCGACATCGCTCAGGTCCGATAAAAAAACCAGCCCTACTAGAATAGTTTGGGCTGGTCAAAATAACAACTCAATTTGAACTAAAACAGTAGCTTATTTGCCGCCGTCGTAGTCATCACCAAGGCTGAAAGATTGATGGGTGAAGGGGTTATTGAAACCGTGGTTGAACCCGTTCTTAACTCCATAATAAGGACCCGTTACTCCGCCCCAAACTACAGCTGCCGGCAAGGTAACAAGGCTAACCAGAGCGCAGCATGGTCCGCAGTCCTTACCGCCTACTTTATCAGCCAGATCGGGAGTCCAATCTTTGTATGCTTTGTATGTCTGGCGTACTACTGCAATCGGAGTACCACCGACGGTGCCTGCGCCGACGCCACCAATTCTGGTGACCCACTCGCATCCGCCAACTGCTTTCTCCAGACCACCATCATCTGCTGCCAGTGCCGGGGCTACTGCTCCCATTAATGCCACCAATGCCAGTGTTGTGGCGAATTTAGATCTCTTCACAACCATCCTCCTCACTCTCAAGGATCCCCTGCTTTTCTTGCCACAGAATCCAGACGTCAAAACATAGTAATCGCTACAATCCTACTGCATAGTCGGTGATTTGTAAGCTGTCAATTTATCAGTTTTCTTAATTCAGGCTTGTCTCCAAGCTCGAAGTCTGGCACAGGAAGTGACTCTGCCTCTTAAAGGAGAATCTGATCTGGGTCCTGTACTGTGAAGAAGATTATTTGTCTAGCTTCTTATACTACTGACTTCTTTGATGAACTCCACGACTCGGTTTTCTGCCCAGAATTGATCGAAAATGCCGTCGTCCTCAGGCGAATTCTGGTAAAAACCGCCATGACCGCCGGCTTTCGTGATCAGAATTTCGATATTTGATTGCTGCGCGTCGATTCGATGAAAAGAGTCAATTGGCACCAGCGGATCGTCTTCAGCAGCCAGAATTAAAGTCGGACATTTGATTTGCCGGATTTGCAAAATCGAACTGGCTTCATGGTAATAGCGGTCAGCTGTGCCGTAACCGCCATGGGGAGCTGTGTAAATCTCATCAAAATCCCTGACGCTCTTTATTTGCTTCAGCTTCCTTGCATCATATGTCTCCGGATACTGCTTGGCCTTGGCAAGAATTCTTGCTTTCATTGTTCTCAAAAACCAGTTCTGATAAATCTGATTTTGCGGTTTCTCAAGCTCCGCCACAGAATTAGCCAGATCTATCGAGGGGGACACTGCGCAAGCTGCTTTGATTTCATAATTGAGACCCTCATGGTTTGAAGCCGTGTTTAAGAGAAGGTTGCCGCCAAGCGAGTAACCGACCAGAATAAACTCATCGACTCCTTTGCTGTGATGAAAAAAACTCATGACGTCGCGGGCATCTTCCCACATACCGGCGTTGTATAGTGTTTTGCTGTAAGCTGCAGAGCCGCCGCAATTGCGCATGTTAAGCCTGAGCACATTGAATCCGGATGCATATAGTTTGGATCCGATTCCCAATACATGACTTGACTGGCTCGAACCTTCAAGTCCATGCAAAATAATAGCCAAGGGACTTTTAACTCCCTCTTGCCAGTGTAAATAAGCAAGAAGGCTGGTTTCTGAATTAATTGGAATAAGTTCTTTTTGTCCGCTTTGTTCAAAACCGGCCAGTTTTCTGGGCAGGAATCCCGGCACAATCGTCATTAAGTGTCGGTTTCTTAGAATTGGGTGGGGCTGAAATGGACGCTTCAATGCTCTTAGCAAAATTGGACCTTTCTTCTCGATTCAAGGCAGTCTCATATTGCTGCTTATCTCTTGAGAATATGGCACAATGATATACGATGTTACTGAGAAGGCTTTGCTCCTTCTTTACAGAGATTGCTAGGGGGTTTGCGCCCATGTTCGCTGATGGTGAACCTGCCTTTTTCGTTATGTTTCTGGCATTTGCTCTGCTGGTTGTACTTGCCATAGGAGCCAATCTTGGCTGGTTCGGACCGACAATTTAGCTTGCTGCGGACTTGGATGTTTCCCTGGAAAACAGCAAGAAATAGCCTGTTTCGGCAAGTACCATTAATACTTGCCTGCCTGCTCTCTCTTTCAGCTTGCGAAATCATAGACCCGGAGGCAGAACAGCTTAAGTCAAATACTCGACTGGAGCTGGTCGACTGGCATATCTCCGGCTTATGGGTGATCAATTCTCCGGTCGCCTGGGTTCGAGTCACCAATATGAATAATGTTCCGCTTCATGACATTACTTTCGAGTATCGGACCTTTGCTGCAGACGGACACCCGCTTGACAGGGGTACCTTTACTATTGAGGGCAAGGTGCCGGCCGGGACAACTAAGAACTTTGTCGAACTTTATTTGGGTCTAGTTGATCTGTACACCGAACGTCTCAGTTTGCAGCTTTTGAGTGTAAAACGCTCCGAACACTGAAATTATTGAGTTTAGGAAGTCCCTGGACTTCTTTATTAGAGGTCAAACAAAAACTCAACCGATATCGGTTAGGATTTCGGTTGCCCGACACATACGGACGTATGTGACCTTCATGGACGGCGGGCAACCTTTTGACAAGCGCATGTCATTGGCTGCAACTGGGTACGGGGAACGGTGGCAAGTTTGAAGGTGCCACCGCGCCGCCGCATGACAACGCGCCGCATGTTCTGAAGTTTGAAAGATTTGTTCATGGTGAAGTTAGGTTAAGCATTTATCCTCAGCCGGTAGCTTGGCAGCCCCGCCGGACCCTAACGGCTGTCCGGGGTAGCTGTCATCCTGGCAACTATGCCCCGCAGCGGGCAGTAACCGAGCGCCGCATTGCCCGACAGGTCCAAGGCGGCTTACTTGACAGAAGCTCAGAATTTCAAGAAGGGGCTAAAGAAATATCCGGATGGGGTAGGCTTCCCCGGAAAAAAATATTTAGGGCATATGCGCGGCGGAAGATTCAAGAAGCGGGGGAAATACTTTGGCGCAAGTTTGGTCGAAATGGAATATTCCTTACCGGCACTGTGCCGGGTTCAGGGTCTGCGATTGCAAAGACTGTGGCAGAGTATTCCGGCTGGTTGATGAATCGAATCAACCAGTGGTTCAGAGATGGTTTCTCGATGCCCTACGGCACCATAGCGGTGTGGGAATTGCAGAAGCGGGGCATGTTGCATATTCATGTGTGTGTGTGTTCCGCAGACTCTGCCACACTTGCGCGCTTCCTAAGCCAATGGAAAGAGCGTTGGAACAGTTTGCTATTAGAGCTAAGCCGGAAAGCCGGGATTGATTTATTTCAAAAAAACAAAAATTGGACCTGGGCGGATAAGCTCGAAAAAACCCAGCATGATGCCGATTTTCTCAAAAAAAATCCGGCAAGGTATCTTGCAAAATATTTGACCAAAGCGGCAAGGGCTGCCGTTAGGGAATATGAATTTCATCCTTCCCGGTGGTGGAGCGTGGACCGAAAGACCGCCGCACAAGCGGTCGCAGAGCGCGTTAGGTTGCTCCTGGGCGGTATGCCGTTGCATGAGTTAAACACTGCGGCGGCGGCATGGTTTGAGCGCTCATCTGAGTGCTTTGAGCAAATTTTTTCATTTGGTAATCCCGAGTATCCAAAATGCGGCGGTGTCGCCGCATTTACTGACTCAACTCATTCGCTGAATTTGGCGGCATGGTTTGAGTTTTTTTTGTGTACTACCCTGCAATTAGAGGTGCAAAATAATGCTTAATACGACCGGTCCTAGTAGTTTGCCTGCAATCGCGGCTGACAAGTTTTTTCCAGGTCTGCATGGTTGGATAACGGCGGCGAAATTGCAATACCAGCCGCGCTACGTGACGGATGGTGCAATTAAAGCTCTAGCAGTGGTGCAAACGATGGGGTATCCCTTTTATACTTGCCAATGCGGTGATTTTCAGGAAAATGCAAAACGGCTATGTGATGCCGCCGCAGTGCAGCCGGAAGTTCTAAGAGGCGCTATTCGCCTAAAGAATGGCAACAATCAGTATTTTTATCCTCAATTTGCTATTAGGCAGGATGACGCGCATGTGGCAAAAAGTTATTACCCTGACTTACTTTCAAACAGATTTATGAGAGTGTTGGTTAGCGGCTCCTGGGGCTTGTTTCACATTCCTGGGTGGCGCTTGGTCGAATCATGGAAAGGTTTGTGTTTGGATGAACAGTGGCGGCAATTTGCGGCTGACCCGGTGGCGCAAGTGGTTTACGTGATGCAGATGTTAGATGATGCATTGCAAGCAAACGGCAATGACTTGGAAGCAGCTTATACAGTGTTTGACCGGGGGCTGAATGGTGATGCCTCTGCGAAAACTTCGTTCTTTGCTCACAAGGCAATGCTGACGTACAAAAGGCTAATAAATCAGGGGCACCCTGTTCAGTAATGAAGCTGGAATTTGTCTTTGTTCAAAGTGGTATCAATCATGGTGGCGGCACTGTTGCCGCAGTGCCGCCGCTTTCCTTA